>DATIOX010000047.1:0-8768 GCA_035472675.1 Candidatus Dormiibacterota bacterium | reverse complement strand
GCCTTGGAACGCGCCATGCACGTTTTTTGGGCCAAAAGTTACGAGGGCGCCTCGCTCTCTGACCTCACACGGGCCATGCGCATCAATCGACCAAGTCTTTACGCCGCATTTGGCAACAAGGAGCAGCTCTTTGGAAAAATTCTCGATCGATACATGGACGGGCCGATCGGCTATTTTGGCAAAGCTCTGGCGGCACCGAAGGCGAGGGATGTGGTCGAAGAAATATTCCTCGGCACGGCCAGGATGGCAGATGATCCCAGGATTCCAGCAGGATGCCTCATGGTTCAAGGCGCGTTGGCGTGCGGAGATGCGTCCGTTCAGAAGGAAGTGGCTGCGCGGCGGGCGGCGGCCGAGGCTGCATTGCGTCGCCGCCTTCAACGAGCGAAGCGCGAAGGCGATCTTCCGAAAAACTCTGACCCAGCCGAACTGGCCCATTACGTGATGACTGTCGTGCGGGGAATGGCTGTGCAGTCAGCCGGCGGCGCCAGTCCGGATCAACTACGTGGAGTCGCGCAAGTCGCTCTGCGCGCCTGGCCGAAGCGCTAAGTCGATCCTCTGATTGTCGCACGAATGCAACCAGTTCGGGGCGCGTCGTGGGTCACTAGGCATGTCGAGCCGCCCTCCGCTGTACCGACGGCCGTGTCGGCCACTGGCTCCGCTGCGCAATTGGCAATGCGAAATTTTCTTGATCTTGAGTTGTCGAAAAAAGCGTCGAAGCTTACGCAAAACAGCCCGGATCGGAACTGCAATTCAGACACCGGTGATTTGTAAGTGAAATGTTAAATGTTTAGACGCGACGCCATTTTCTTCCACCGGTCAAGGTGAAGCTGCCACTGACCTAGGCTGCCTCATGACCAGGATCAACCGCGTCGCTTTCGTAGGAGATTATACGCCCAGGCAGTGTGGCATCGCGACGTTTACGACCGACATTTGCGAGGCGGTCGCAGCCGAGTACCCGCGTTGCGAATGCATCGTGGGAGCGGTTAACGATCGCCCTGAAGGCTACGACTATTCGACGCGTATCCGTTTTGAGATCGATGAAAAGGAGATCGACTCATACCGGCGCGCAGCGGATTTCTTAAACATTAACAACGTCGAGATCGTTTCGGTCCAACATGAGTTTGGCATCTACGGCGGACCGGCCGGAAGTCACTTGCTAGCTTTGCTGCGGGACGTGCACATGCCGGTAGTGACAACGCTACATACCGTGCTGCGCGAACCTAACGAGTCGCAAAGATTCGTCATGGAGCAGCTCAATGCGCTTTCGAATCGTTTCATCGTGATGGCTGAACGTGGGCGAGGGTTGTTGAAGGAAGTCTATGGAGTCTCGCCCGAGAAGATCGATCTCATCCCCCACGGCGTGCCTGACGTGCAGTTCATCGACCCGACCTTCCACAAGGATCAGTTCGGAGTGGAAGGTAAGACAATGTTGCTTACCCTTGGACTTCTTTCGCCTAACAAGGGCATCGAGTATGTAATCGAGGCGTTACCCGCAATTCTCAAGGAGTACCCGAATGTCGTTTACATTGTCCTTGGCGCGACGCATCCCAATCTTCTTCTGCGGGAAGGCGAGTCTTATCGGTTAAAGCTTGAGCGTCTGGCTGAGGATCTAGGCGTGACCAGCAATTTGATTTTCTACAATCGCTTCGTGACGCTGGAGGAACTAACCGACTTTATCAGCGCGGCCGACATTTACGTCACCCCATATCTTAACGAAGCGCAAATCACTTCTGGCACCTTGGCTTATGCTTTTGGCGCAGGTAAGGCGGTGATTTCCACTCCTTATCTCTACGCGCAGGAGCTACTCGCGGAAGAGCGTGGCATTCTTGTGCCGTTTCGCGACAGCAACGCTATTGCCGAAGGAGTAACTCGGCTGCTGTCCAATCCTGCACTGATGGCGGGAATGCGAAAACGTGCATGGACACTCGGACGCGAAATGATCTGGCCGGTAGTAGCCCGGCGTTACATGGAAAGCTTTCAGCGCGCGCGCGTTCGTTTAATTGCTCCGCCGCGCAAAGCCTTTGCCGTTCGAACTCTGGAAAATCGTCCCTATGAATTTCCGCCGCTAAAACTCGACCACCTTTTTCGGATGACCGATAACACCGGAATTTTCCAGCACGCTATTTTCAACGTGCCGAATTACCGGGAAGGGTACTGCACCGATGACAATGCACGCGCTTTTATTCTGACTCTGCTACTTCCGGAGATGACCAGTCGTGTGGCGCAACGGGACGTTGAACGCCTGGCCAGCACTTATCTTTCGTTCTTATGGGATGCATTCAATCAGGAAACGAAGCGCTTTCGCAATTTTATGAGTCATAGCCGGGAATGGCTGGAAGAGGTGGGTTCGGAGGACAGTCATGCGCGAGCGCTTTGGGCTGTGGGAATGGCGCTTGGCCGATCAAGAAATGACGGTCATCGCAATCTCTGCGCGCTCTTATTCCAACGGGGTCTGCCGGTCGTAGAGCAGTTCACTTCTCCGCGCGCCTGGGCCTTCGCCCTGCTTGCAATGCAGGAATACCTGCGCAGCTTCTCCGGCGACAGGATAGTAAATCAGCTGCGTGACCTGCTCACAACGCGACTGCTCGAGTTGTTTCAAGCTAACAGCTCAAAGGAATGGCAATGGTTCGAGCCGGTCGCCACCTACGATAACGCAAGGCTTTCGCATGCGATGATCCTGAGTGGTCATTGGACTTCGCGCGGCGAGGTATTACAGGCGGGTTTGCAGTCGCTCCGCTGGCTGGTGGATACGCAAAGAGCGAAAGCCGGACATTTCGCGCCCATCGGCTCCAACGGTTTTTGGAAGCTCGGCGGCGAACGCGCGCGCTTCGATCAACAACCGGTGGAGGCCTATGCTACCATCTCGGCCTGTCTCGAGGCTTTTGCTCTCACGCATGACGAATACTGGAAGCGCGCGTCGCGACGCTGTTTCGAGTGGTTCCTTGGTCGGAACGACCTCGGGGAATCGCTCTACGATTCCAGCACGGGAGGATGTCGCGACGCTTTGCATCAGGATCGCGTGAGCCAGAACCAGGGAGCAGAATCAAGTCTCGCGTTTTACTTATCCCTCGCGGAGATGACGCAGGCGGAAACCGCGCCCGACTTAAAAATCCCGAGTCACAAAGTTGGATGAAACTTCATCCGACGGGCATCCTTCTTTGGCCGGACAACAAACGCGTGGTGGTGCGTCCGTTCATCCCGATCAATCCCACGCGTGTCGAGCATATCATGGCGCGCGCTCTCGCGCTAAGCGAGCAGGAAACCGAACAGCAGCTTTCGTTGGTTAAAGCGGATTTCGGCGAGAGACATATCGATCTAGATAAAAGTTGGCTGCGGCATTTTGAAAAAGTGCGAGCGCAGATCCCAGACGGCGAGACGATTTCCGAACCACGCCGGTTATTCATCGGGGCGCTGTTTTCCGGTGAGTATGCACTCGAATCGGCAGCCTTGTTCAACCCCTCGATTGTGCCGCACCCTAACCAGGCTGGTCTGAGTCGGGGCGATCTCCGTTTTATCCTAAGCCTGCGCGCGACCGGTGAAGGACATATCTCTTCGATCCAGTTTCGAACCGGAGTAATCCATCGTGATCATTCAATAGAGATCAAGAAGACGACGCCTTTTGTAACACTGCCTGAGCTTAATCCTAATCCCACCTATTTTAAACGCGCCTTCCTGGACAAACTGAATGAGATGGGACTTGAGAACGACTGGGCTGCCTCGGTCATGGAACGATTAGGTAAGACCTTCCTCCTTGATGAGTTGGATAAGTCCATCCAGCAAGCAGCGTCCGACGAAGCTTCTGCACACACGCGCGACGTGCCGCGAACTTTGGAGTGCATGCACTGGCTGGCGGAATCCAACTACGAAATTCACTTCGCTCCTTCTTCGGAAATGTCGGAACGCATTATCTTTCCTGTGTCGCCTAACGAGAGCAACGGCATTGAGGACGCTCGTTTCGTTCGTTTTGTCGAAGACGATGGGAGCGTTGTCTACTACGCAACTTACACAGCCTACAATGGTCGAGTCATTCTTCCTCAGCTGATCGAGACGGAGGACTTCCTTAACTTCCGTGTCCTAACTCTTAACGGGCCGGCGGTGCAAAACAAAGGCATGGCTCTCTTTCCTCGTCGGATCGATGGACGCTACGTGATGCTTTCACGACAGGATGATGAGAACCTTTACCTGACGTTCTCGGACGATCCGCATTTTTGGAGCGATCCAATGCTCCTACAAGAGCCCCAACAGCCCTGGGAGTTTGTGAAGCTCGGCAACTGTGGCTCGCCGATTGAAACCGAAGCTGGCTGGTTAGCTCTTACTCACGGCGTCGGTCCAATGCGAAAATACTGCATTGGAGCGATCTTGCTCGACTTGCACGATCCTGCCAGAATCATTGGCCGGCTGAAAGAGCCGCTCTTAAGGCCGGAAGCGAACGAAAGGGAAGGCTACGTTCCCAATGTCGTTTACTCCTGCGGATCGCTCGTCCACAACGGGCAACTCATCCTTCCTTATGGCATTAGCGATACGGCTTCGAGCATTGTCAGAATCGAATTAAGTGAACTTTTGGCGGCCCTGACTTAAAAGATCGCCTCCCAGTCGCGGGCTGTTACTAATTAATTTATTTCCGCAATCGGCAGTTGGGTCTGTTGTTTCGGGCTAACAAACGCCGTCCTCATTTGTCTCTAAACCGAAAGCCAAAAGGGTATCAAATGGG
The DNA here is from genome assembly GCA_035472675.1 of Candidatus Dormiibacterota bacterium. Lineage (GTDB taxonomy): Bacteria > Verrucomicrobiota > Verrucomicrobiia > Chthoniobacterales > UBA10450 > Udaeobacter. Next base: position 4,057 of record DATIOX010000047.1, on the reverse strand, counting down.
GACTTGACTCAGATGAAGCTGGTCGCAACCTTGTTCGCGCCGTCTGTTTGACTTATCTCTGGACCAAGACTTTGCCGCGATCGCGCGAGTCCAAACATGAACCGGTCAATTCCTTTAAGGAAAAACTTGTCGAATGCGTCCGCCACCGATTAAGTACCCTTCCGAATACGGTGTCATCAAACTTCGCTTCCGAAAAAGGAGCCACACGCTCACTTACGAACAGAAGGGCGGCAATCAAAGCACGGCCGACTGCAACGGCGTCAGCCTGGATGCGCACATCCATGCACTCTATGGATTGACGCTGCAACGGCCCGGGAAAAGCGTTCTCATGATCGGCTGCGGAGGCGGCACCCTCGGCACCATGCTGGCCCGAGCAGGCAAACGGGTTTCGATTGTTGAAATCGACCCGGTCTCATTCACGCTGGCGAAGCGGTATTTTGGCCTGCCGCGGAATATCCCATGTCATGTAGGTGATGGACTGGCGTTCATGCAAAGAACGCGGCGGTACTATGATGTCCTGATAGTCGATGCTTTTACCGGTGAGAATATTCCCGCCCACATGAAAGGCCCGGCATTTTTCGAGGCGGCCGACCGCTGCCTGCGAAAGGACGGCTTAGCCTTGGTCAATGTCTGCCTGGAACGGAAGTCAGATCCGACTGCCGATAAGATTGCTGCGGGATTCAAAGAAAGCGGTTGGCCTGTGCGCCTTTTGGATAGCCCCGGTGAGGAGCGGAACGCCATCGTCCTGGCGGGAAGGGTGGGGAACCTGCGCCGGCCAAGATTGCTGATCCCACCTCAAGCTGGCGCGAAACAGACTGGTAAGGAACTTAGGGCCATGCGCTTCCGGCGGAGACGCACGATTGTCCCGCGAACCTAAAATCGTTAAAGGCCGGATGTCATGGGCCTCACCCGATCTCCATCTTTATCCAGAACCGCCGCCTCCGATTGACAGGAAATCAGCGGGAGGCATGGAAGCCCACGTATAGCCGATTTGGACGAAGCGCGGCCACCACGGCGCAATGGCGCGCGCGCTCGTGAGTAAGATCTGCAAATCCATGTCATGATGCGCGCCGCTGTTGCGTTGATCGACTAGCCCCGGCTTAGGGGTCAACATCAGTTCTACTCGCAGAGCCTGATCCGCAAAGGAAGCGATGAAGTCGATAATCGCCGCCTGATGAACTGCGACTAGTGCTTTATGCTGCCTGCGCGCTTGAACAGAACTCATACTCAAAGACCAAAGACCGCGTTGAAAGTTTGGCAACGGTTAGAAATCCGCCGCCAATTTTTTTGCCTCAGCTTGACCACGCGCGATACTCTCTTCCCCCTTCTCTTTCCCGCGCCACGTCGTGCCTTCCACTACCAGAGTATGGACCTCCTCGACCCCGATAAACTTCAGCCAGAAATCAATGTATCCTTGCTGATGGTCGAACCGGGAAGCGGGCGTCGGCGAGTCTTCCGCATAGGTCCCGCCCCGCGCATAGACCACGAACGCGCGGGGAGTTTTCAGCAAAGGGCCGTACTCGTTGCCGTCATAGGTAAAGAGCATGTTCCGCTGACAGGCCAGATCAATCAATTGCTTGAGCTTGTAAGGGTAGGCGAAGTTCCACATGGGCACGCCGAGCACGATGCGGTCCGCTTGCCGGAAGCGTACTGCCAGCTCCTGGATTTTGTCCCAGACGGCGGTCTCGGCCTGGTCCATCGGTTGTTTGTACACGCCTTTGTACTTCGCCCCGATGGCCTCCTGGTCAAAGTCCGGCAGCTTTTCCTCCCAGACGTTCAAGGTATCGACCATGATCCAGGACAAGCCTGACGGTAGGCCTCGAGGAAGGCGCTTGTGACGGCGATAGACGCAGACCTGGATCCGAGCGGAGAGGATTCGATGTTGAGTAGACGCATGACCTTAACTCGAGCTACTTCGAGACCGCACGTGCTGCGCTCTCAATTAACTCAGCAACTTCCTTCGGGTGCGACACGTAGACTGCGTGACTGGCGCCGGAGACTTCAACCGTCTGGCTCTTGGCTCGCGCGGCGTACCACCGTTCAAGATCGGGATTGATGGCTCTGTCTTTTTTTGAGACTAGCATCCAACTGGGTTTGTTTCTCCAGGCAGCCGTGGTGATCGTCGCTGAGAAATTGTCCGCAAAGTTGAGCACCTGCGAGCGCGCCATGAAAGCAGCCTGCTCCGCAGGCAGGTCGGCCGCGAAGTACTCATGAAACTGCGCGGGATCGATGTAAGTGAAACCGTCTGCCGTCTTCTTTATCGCGCCAGATTTGCCGAGATCACTTGGGAAGCGTTTTCCGTCGTCGGCCTCATTCTCTCCCGCATCTGGCATGTGGGCCGCCACGTATACCAATCCTGCAACCGATGCATCCGTTCCCGCTTCGGTGATTACGGCGCCGCCATAACTGTGAGCCACAAGAATGCATGGTCCATCTTGCAGAGCGAGGATGCGCTTCGTTGCCGTCACATCTTCTTTGAACGACGTCTCCGGCTCCTGGACGATACTTACCTTGTAACCATCCTTGGCGAGAATGTCGTAAACGCCTTTCCAACCTGAACCATCTGCCCAAGCACCGTGAACGAGGACAATATTCCGCACGCGACCTTTTTCGCTCTGCGCTGAGAGCGTGCCGCAGGTCAGCAGCAATAATACGAGGCAGAGAGACTGAGAAATTCGCCGTATTTTGATCTTCATTGGTTTGTTCTTTTGTCCCCACCGTATCGGCAACTACTGGAAGTCAGCCACTGCGCGTCCGTATGATTTTGTGTCACTGCTTAAGCGGTGATGCTCTCTACCTCTTTCGAGATAGAACGTATGCGATTTAAAGGGATGATCTACACGGGCAGATGATCTCTTATTGCGACGGCAGCAGCCCGACCTGCTTCATGAACGTAGCTGCATCCCAATAATTCGACGGCCCCGGCGGAGCCGTGACAGTCCTCAACGGTCCGGACGGCAAATTCATGGTGGACACTTTCGTTGAGCCCGCCTGGCCCAAGCTCAAAGAGGCTCTCGATGGCCTTGGTAACGCTCCGGTGAGATATGTCATCGACACCCACTGGCACTTCGACCATACCGATAACAATGCGCATCTTCACGCCGCAGGAGCCACGGTCGTTGCCCACAAAAACACTTGGAAGCGCATGTTCGAGCCGCATGATCTGCCGGTCTCGTATAGAGGACCAGACGGCGCGCTCCACAACTTGCATTTCGATCCCTCGCCCGCGGAGGCCTTGCCGCAGCTGACCTTCCCAGACAGTTACAAGTTGCAAGCCAATGGCGAAACCCTCGCTCTCCAACATTTTGCTCCCGCGCATACGGATTCGGACATCTACGTTCATTTTCAAAAGGCCAACGTGATTCAGATGGGCGACACGTTTTTCAATGGCATGTACCCCTACATCGACCCCGGTACGGGCGGCAAAATCACCGGCATGATGCGCTGCCCATTGATGCACTAGAATCGTTTTTGTTTGCCGGATGGCAAATGATGCGGCCAGTATCTCATGTGGACTGGCTAATATGGTCTAACGATCACGGCGGGTGGTCGAAGCCAAACCGTCACGGATACACAAATCGCCTCGCCGATGCCGGGCGATATTCGTTCGATGAAGCATTGGAAATTGTCCAAGATGCGAACGCCGGAACTTCCGCCCGTAATTTTCCAAGCGAAACCATGTGCCCCGACTGGACGGAAGAAATACCAGGCGCGCCGTCAGGTTCGTGATCGATCAAACCTGAGCAGTATCTACGCCGGCCGTTGGTACTCTTTCCCGCTTGTCCTCTTGCAGTGTTGTTCCCTCTCTGCGAGTGGAGGTACTATCCGACTTGCGCTTTCAGACTTTCTGCCAGAGCCGCGGGAGATGGACAACGCCAGGTGGGACCGGCAACGTCGGAGTTGATCCTCACTTCGAGCTGTCGATGATCTGCTGCGCGTTCTTGATCGCGGACTCGTCCGGCGCTTTGTCTTTCTTCAGGATGTCGATCGTCTTTTGCGCCGAGGCGGTGGCTTCTTTCTTGTTGCCAAGCTTCGCCTGAATCTGCGCCTTCTTGTA
>DATIOX010000046.1:0-12124 GCA_035472675.1 Candidatus Dormiibacterota bacterium | reverse complement strand
TGGGACAAAAAGATTTAAGAAAGTCGATCAAACAGGTTCATGTTCTCGAATTAAAATCGCCTTTCGGTAATGAAATGCGCTGACTCGCGTCGGAGTTTCCATTTTGAGTGTCCGCTCGCTCGCGCGCTGCTTTATTCAATGAATGCATAGGGCAGATACTTGATATTTTGGCCCCGTTTCATGGTCACGATTTGTGACCTTGAAGCCCGAAGTGTTTTGGCCTCCTTCTGGGCGAGCCGAAACATTTAGTCCTCGGGAAAACGTTGTCGATTTCGTTTCGGTGAAACCCGTCGAGGCACACGCGTGATTTAGAATCCTTGCGGGTCACCGACCCTGGCTACAGCTGCAGGCGACACGCCTGCCACTACAGCTTCGGCCGCGAACGAGATCGCCGGGCAGTTTCAATCTAGCAGGGCTGGCGTACTGTAGGTCTCGCTTTCGATAGGACTTGTTTATGGAGATTCACCAGTTGCGTTACTTCGTCGCCGTGGCGGAGGAAGGAAGTTTCTCTCGCGCGGCCGCCAAGGTGCGTGTCGCTCAACCTTCGCTTAGCCAGCAGATACGAAAACTGGAAGCGGAAGTGGGTCAGCCGTTGTTCGATCGCCTGCCGCGTTCAGTTGTGCTGACTGAAGCGGGCCGTTGTTTGATCGATTACGCGCGCCAGATCTTGGCCTCGATTGGTGACGCTCGCCGTTGCGTGGACGAGCTCAAGGGCGAGATCGCCGGCAAAGTGGCCGTGGGCGCAATTCCTACGATCGCGCCCTATGTGCTCCCGGAGCTGGTCGTGACGTTCCAGAAGCATTATCCAGACGTGACCCTGGAGATCGTGGAGGACGTGACCGAAGGGGTCACTCGACGAATTGACGCTGGCGAACTGGATGTCGCGCTGGCGTCCACGTGCCGCCCGAGTCCAACTCTGCGACGAGAATCTTTGGGCACCGAACCCTTGCTGGCGCTCGTGCCGAAAGCACATCCCCTGGCAAAAAAGGATTTCGTGGAATTCGACGATCTCAAATCGCTGAGGTTTCTACTGCTTCACGAGATGCATTGCCTGTCGCAGCAGGTGAATCACCTCCTTGAGTCACGTCGTCTCCGGCCGGAGATCGCGCTGGCCGGCAGCCAGCTCAACACGATCGCGAACATGGTCGCGGCCTCCATCGGCGTTTCCATTGTGCCTCAAATGATGGTGCAACACCACGCCACACCCGGATGCGTCAGTCTGCCGTTCGCTCCGCCGGTTCCGGAGCGCGAGCTCAATCTTCTTTACAATCCGCTTCGATTTCAGAGCAAGGCAGCCGCAGCGTTCCGTCGGGAAGCTGCGGCTGCCCTTTCATCCTAATATTCGTCGATCGCTCGCGACACGAAAGTTCTTATCGCATTCTTTCCAGCGCCGCCGCTACCATCGATAACATTGGCCAGACCACGAGGATCAGGATTAATCCAAACCCTGCGAGCTCGGGCAAATAATGAGGGTGCGCCCGGTGCACGTATCGTGTCTCAAGGAATCGCGCAACGCGCTGTCCTATCGGCATCTTACTTTCCATATGATTTTGTCTCCTCTACTCGTTGTTTTTGTTGGTTGTTGAAAAAGTGAAACTCGAAAGGCCCAGGTTCACGAGGGTCTCCGTTAGTGAGACCGAGAACGTCGAAGTTCTTAACGGCGCGTTGTTTATGGCCCAGAACGCGGCCGCGTAAGTCAGGCCATTACGTTCCAGAACCGGTCGTTCCCCTTGGCCGTTCCCATCCCTAAACCTGAGCCGTTCATACAATCAACTGGCCACAGCCTGGAGGCGGATTGAAATACTTTATGCGTCTAGTGGCGATAGGATTTGCCTATTCCGGGAAAATCAAAAGGCAGAAAAGAATGGAGCACGCGGGAAGCGCCACATAGAACACGTCGCGGTCGGGAATCGCGCGGGTAGACGGCAACGCAGCTAGGGTAGCTGGCGCAAGCACGGAGAGTGTGAGTGATCAAAGCAAAGCTGCGAGGGGAGCACATGAGTCAACGTGGGCAACGAGCGAGTTTCAATTGTGCTCGCGCTCAAGAAGGAAGAAACGTCACTGCTCCTGACTTGATGTGTGGGAGTAACGCGAGTAGCGCCGGCATTAGCGGACGAGTGTCAGTCAGTCGATTCGAAGTCGCTCGAAGCGCAACCACTGCGATTGGATACTTTCTAAGGTTCTGCTAGTGCACCATGTTACTGTCCATCGTGATCAGCACCTGGAATCCAGCCTCGACCGCTTTTTTAAACAATTCGCCGTTCTCAATCCCAGCCCATCCGATCAAGGGCACTGAGTCCACCTGATGCGCGGGCAAATCTCGCTGCAATCGCCAGTCCAGATTTTCGTCTAGAGGAAGGCGCATCTAGGACGCGGAGAGAGCGTGCTCCCGCGCTTCTTCAAGCAGAGCGATCACTTGCGCTCGCTTTACGCTGGGGAACCCCTCGAGAAATTGCTCGATCGAATTCCCCGCTTCCAAATGATCGAAAAGACTCTTCACCGGGACCCGGGTTCCGGTAAAAACCGGCTCTCCACCCAGAATTTCAGGGTCTTGCGATACGACGCTGCTCACGAAGCCCAGAATACCGCATGAGCTTCATGGTCGCAAAATCGATCTTCGCTTGCGCCCAGGCTCGAAATTAACGCTTTCCATCCATGCATCATAAGCCGCTTACGATGCATGAGCTGTAGCCGCTGTCGCTGACTGCGGCTCTGCCCGAAACAATCGCCATGGAAGTTGCTGGCTTAATTTTCGCTGTCTCGCCAACGCGATGTCGCTAACATAATAGCCTGATGAGTGTGCAAGATTCTGACGCCACGATGGCTGTGTTCCTCGACCTGGAAAACATCGCGCTGGGCGCGCATGACGCGGACTTTCCCGCGTTCGACATCCGCAAGGTGCTCGAGCGTCTCCTGCTCAAGGGCCAAATCGTGGTCAAGAAAGCCTACTGCGATTTTGAGCGCTACAAGACGTTTAAGCGGGGGCTGCACGAAGCGGCGTTCGAGCTCATCGAGATCCCGCATGTGCGCCAGTCGGGCAAAAATTCCGCCGACATCCGCATGGTCGTCGATGCGCTCGATCTCTGTTACACCAAGAGTCACGTCGACACCTTCGTCATCATCAGCGGCGACTCGGACTTTTCGCCGCTCGTCAGCAAATTGCGCGAGAACGACAAGACGGTCATCGGCGTCGGCGTTAAAAGGTCTACGTCCGATCTATTCATCAGCAACTGCGACGAATTTATCTATTACGACGATCTCGTGCGCGTGGAGCCAGTAAAGAAACGTCCCAGCGTTGCCGCGACCGCCCCAGCAGCGAAAACTGGCAAAGATCATAGACCCTCAATCGACGGGGCGCTCGATCTTCTGAGGAAAACCTTGGAAGCGCTGCGCGCCGAGCGAGGCGAGGATTATCCGATTCGCGGCTCACTCATGAAAGAGGCGATGAAACGTCAGAACCCAGGTTTCAACGAGCGAGCGCATGGGTTCCGTGCCTTCAACGAACTCCTCCTCGAAGCGCAAAAGCGTGGGCTGCTAAAGCTGGAGCGCGACAAACAAGTCGGTAGCTACATCGTCCACGCGAGCGAGTAACCAGGCGCCTACCAAACTGCTGACGTTCGATTCATGCACCAGCAGCAACATTCCGGCACGAGAGTGAGCGTCTGAATCCTTCTTTCGCACCCGGACACGAATCAACTACATCCGCGCGGTTTTAGCGCGCTGGTTGGATGATCCCGTGTTTCTCGGCCCAGTCCCAAAGCGCGGCGAACTCTGTCGGAGGCTGTTTGAGCGTTCGTCCGAAATGCGCACGGTGTTCCGTTAGCAATTTTCCGAACGTCATTCCGTCGGCTCCGGCACGATTCGGATCGGCGCCGCGCTCGAGCAGGGCCAGGGCATCCGCATAAGCGAGCTTGTCGTCGAGTCCCATTTTCGTGCGGTAAAGCAACAACGGATAACCGGAAGAATCCGATCCATCCTCCGGCATCGCGGAATTGATATCGGCGCCATGGTCAAGGAGCAGGTCAAATCGCGATCGCGCCTGATCCGGGTAGTAACCCAAATACCAGTTCATGAGAATCATCGGCCGACCGAACTCGTCGCGAGTGTTCGGATTTCCACCCGCGTCCAGCATCGCGCGGAGAACGGGCGCCGAGGCATGCACCGCGTTAGCCATCGCGAAGGAGTTCCGCTTGCCATTGGTGTTGTTCGGGTCCGCGCCGAGCGAAAGCAAAGTTCTAACAGCCTCGGCTAATTCCGGGTGCTGCCACGATTGCGTCACGGCGAAGCAGAGCAGCGTCGTGCCGTCACGTCCGGGCGCCTGCAGGTCCGGAAGGGCCTTCGCTGCCACGCGGATTGCGTCTTGATCGTTTTTTACGATAGCTTGAGCGACAGCAAACAGCGCAGGCTGATCGCCAAAGTCCCATTTTCCCGAGCGCTGCTCCTCTCGCAATTGGCGCTGATGCTCCTCGCCTCTTTCCATTGACATATAAACAGCGACGAAGAACCAGACCGCGGCGCCAAAAGCGAGCGCCAGGCAGATTCCGCCGATTAAAAGGATTTTCTTGATCACATCGTGTTCTAGCCCTTCCGATCGCCAGCTATTTGGACAGCCGTCGACAGGGCTTTACCTGGTTGCATCGTTTTGATTAGATAAGATTCATGCGATGCGGACAAACACGAAGTTCGTGGAGCGCCGCTTTCGCTTCAGATCGGCTACGATTTGACTCATTCGCTCCCACTCATTGCGGCCTCTCGATTCAACATTTCAACGAATCACGACAGCGAAGCTAAATGTTGAGACGCGACCCCATTTTCTTACACGCCGCGCGAACGGTAGGTTTTCTTGAATCCAACAGGTCTTCGGCCGGCATCTCTATAAAAACGCCGATTGTATGAATTGGCTTAATGGTAAGCGCCAAACTACTAACACTTTGTTGTTGTACTTTTGTGCGACTCGGAAAGTGGCGACCGGACTAGCAGTGTCGATGTCTCTTCTGACAGCAACGTCGGCCTGGTCTCAGCCAGTGCCTGGATCGTTAGATGCGGACTGGAACGAAGGCGCTTCAGATTGCAAGGCAACGCCACAAGTGCCCCTTCAAGTTCATGCTTATGAGCCGCAAACGTTTATCCTGCGCCAGAATCCTTGCGCAAGCTTCGAAGCAAATTTTCTCTATCTTCTCATCGGTTCCGACAAAGCTCTTCTAATCGATACCGGCGCCGTCGCGGACCCGAAAGAGATGCCCCTGGCGAAAAGAATTTTGGAACTATTGCCGGATAAGGACCAAAAAAAGCTTCCACTCCTGGTGGCGCATACCCACAGGCATATGGATCATCGCGCCGGCGATCCGCAGTTCGCATCTCTTCCATCGGTTCAGATCGTGCCCATAGATTTCGACGGAGTTCGAGCGTTTTACGGTTTCACTAATTGGCCCGACGGAATTGCTCATCTGGATTTGGGTGGGCGAACTGTGGACGTAATTCCGACGCCCGGACACAACCCGACCCACGTGGCATTTTACGACAACAGAACCGGAATTCTTTTTTCGGGAGATTTTCTGATGCCTGGCCGATTGCTGATTGACGACGCCGCAGCTTACCGCGAAAGCGCGCTGCGGGTTGTCGACTTTCTGAAGACGCGTCCACTCAGCTACATCCTGGGTGGGCACATCGAGTTGAACACGGCAGGACACGCCTACCGATTCGGATCTCACTACCATCCCAATGAGCACCGGCTCGAGTTGGCAAAAGAAGATTTAGCAGCGCTGCCAGCCGCCTTTGAAAAGTTCAATGGCTTCTATGCGCGACACCCGAATTACATTCTTACCAATCCCAACCGCAACCTTGTCGCGCTGGCAATTATCGCAGTTGCGGTGTTGATTTTCATCGTGTGGGCAATGCGCCGATTGCTGCGCCGCCTGCACCAGCGCGGTTGACCTTCGAAATCTGGAAAAGCGCGCCGTTGCTGCAGGACCGTTCTCATCCTAGAAGCTACAGACTTACAGCCAACGACATGAGTTGTTGGTGGCGGGATGCGGAGATATTGGGAAAGTTTATGAAGGATTCAGGCGATGCGGACAAGCGTTTGCTTCTGATCTGGCGGCTGATCTTTGGCCTTTGACCTCCGCCTCGGCGTATTCGACTCTGACCTCTCTGCAACGCAAGCGCTATCTCTTTGTCTGCATCAATCGTCGGGCCGAGGAGAACCCGAAAGGATGCTGCGCGGCCAAGGACTCGGAAGAAGTGTATAGAGCGTTGAAAGGGGAGGTTGCCGCGCGCGGACTCGCAAAGCTAGAGGCGCGCGTGTGCACGTCGAGCTGTCTCGATCAATGCGCAACCGGCGTGACCGTTTTAGTCGAACCCGATCACTTTTTTTACGGGCGCGTCACGGTCGCGGACGTCCCGAAGATTGTGGACGGACTCGTTAAGGGCCAGCCGGTTAAACGGCTCGTGGTTACCGCGGATCAGCATGAAGCATAGCTAAACTCCTTGTTAGCCATCTATCATAAGCGGCTCTTGGCGCGCCGTAGCCAACCTTGTACGGCGGAGGAGGCTACGATGCATGAACGATTCGCTCTAGTGGCGGGCGTGTCGTCTGCGGACCCTGAATGGAACTGACGGGATCAGCGACATAGAACACGTCGCGAGTGAGGGAATGGAGCGTTTGGGGAAAGCGACATAGAAGGCAAAGCCGCGGTGGGTAGCGGCGAATGAGCTGGGAAGCGAACGAGTTTCAACCTACGACTCTATGGACGCTGACAGCATTTGGCAGTTTTTCCGGGGCACAACGCTAATCACAACGTGCGTGGTGACGCCACTCTGCTACCGTGCGCCAATATGCGACAACTGGTTTTTGGGTTGGTTCTTGGGTTGGCGTGCTCTGCTTTTGGGCAAACGGTAGCGGATCGGGTAGCAAAGCAGAACGCGCTTTTTGAGGAGTATTATCAAACCGGGCTTAAGAATTTTCCGGAGCGGGCAACATCGTACGGCGATTACCGTTACAACTCACAGCTTGGACAGGTTTCGCTGGCGGAAATCGCCCGGCAACATGCGGAAGCCGATGATTTTCTCGCTCGATTAAGGGCGATCCCGACCGATGGCATGAGCGACAACGACCTGTTAAGTCATCGCATCCTCGAAAAGCAACTGGAGCGCGAAGACGTGAACTACGCGCTGAAGAATTACGAGATGCCGGTGAACCAGCAGAACGGTGTGCACACTCGGCTGGCCGATTTGCCGAATGCGGTGCCGTTTGATTCCGTCCCGCATTACCATGATTACATCTCCCGGTTACACCAGATCCCGCGGGTGCTGGAACAGACGACAGAAGTGATGCGGCAGGGCGAGAAGGATCACCTGATGCCGCCCAAGCTCGTTCTCGAAAAGTTGCCCGGCCAATGCGACGGCATCATCGCCGCGAACCCGTTCCTCGAACCGACCAAAAAATTTCCGGCGGAATTTTCCGAGCAAGACAGGAAACGCCTGACCGACGAGATCACCAAGGCCGTTAGCGACGATGTGTTTCCCGCTTATCGAAAGTTCGCCGAGTTCCTGCGCACCGAGTACGATCCGAAAGGACGAACCGAGCTTACAATCGAAAGCCTCGCTGACGGGAAACGGCGTTACGCCGAAGCCGTGAAGACGATGACCACCGTCAACGTCCCGCCCGCCGACGTCCATGAGATCGGGCTCAAGGAAGTAGCGCGCGTCACGGCCGAGATGACCAAGCTGGCGCAGAGCCAGGGATACAAGGACCTGGCCAGCTTCCGGGAGGCGGTCAACAACGATCCCAGGTGGAAGCCGACCAGCGAGCAACAGATTCTGGATGACTACAAAAAATACATCCATCAGATGGAGCCGAAGCTGCCGGAGCTATTTGGATTGCTCCCAAAGTCGCCAGTCACGGTGGAACCGATCCCTGACTTCGCCAAAGCCGCCGCGACCCATTACGTCCCGGGCACGCCGGATGGGAAACGTCCGGGCCGCGTCGTTGTCGCCGTCTCTAACCCCATCAAGCGTACCCTCGTCGACGACGAAGCCGTTGCCTATCACGAGGGCGTTCCCGGTCATCACCTGCAAATCAGTATCGCCCAGACGCTGGAAGGCTTGCCGAAGTTTCGGCTGCACGGTTTTTTTAGCGCGTATGCCGAAGGTTGGGCGCTCTACTCCGAGGTGTTAGGCAAAGAGATAGGTTTTTATCAGGACCCTGTGTCTGACTACGGCCGGTTGAGTTCAGAAATGCTTCGCGCCGTCAGGCTGGTGGTCGATACCGGAATTCACGACAAAAACTGGAGCCGCCAGCAGGTGATCGATTACATGCACGCCAACGACATCAACGACGCGCTGGCGCAGACTGAAGCGGACCGGTACATCGCCTGGCCCGGGCAAGCGCTGGCTTACAAGATGGGTCAGTTAACCATTCTCAAGCTGCGCGATGAAGCGAAGACGCAACTCGGAGAAAAATTCGATCTCAAAGCATTCCACGACGAAATATTGAACGGCGGCGCGATGCCGTTAGACCTGCTGCAAGAAAGAGTGGAAAACTGGATCAAGTCTCAAGCGTCGAAAACCGCCAGATCCGGTCATTAACCGATTTATTCTTGTTTCGAATGCGCCTGCCGAGATGTCTTGTGACGCCGAAGTCTCGGCGAAGGTGCACGCCTTAAATGCCAGTCCGGGTTCGGACCGTGGATCAAAAATCAAGCCGCTCAAAACCAACAAGCGAAAACCTGAGAGTGAACGTCCGCGAAGCGATGACGCGACCCCATTTTCTTCCGCTCCGGTATTCCTCGCTATTAGGTCAATGTCTGCGATTGGTATCATATGCCACTGGAACCTTGCCCCACCTGCGGCTACGCGCTTTCCACCGTCGATCATCATTGCCGTCACTGTGCTACCGCATCGGGGGCAATTCCGTCGCGCCCCTTTGATGCGAAACACCTGCAGCGAATGATTATTATGGCCGTGGTGGCCTTAAGCGTTCTCGTTTACTTGCTCTTCTTTCGCTAACGAAAAGGCGCTGAAGAGCGAAACTTCCTTTCGGCCTTCTGCTGGTCCTCGATGTATTCAACGATGTGTGCAGTTATCTTAACGCGTCCGCGCTCTTGATCCACGCTTAGCGGTCCGAGCTTTTCTCATTATCTGACTTCAGCGTCTCGGCTTTCTCGCGTTTCAGTTTTTGGATGCGGCGATGGGCCTGACAAGATTTCCGATGTAATTTACGAATCAACGTTTTTGACGCTTTACGGCGTCACCGCGCCGGATGGTCTGCGATAAGATAAATGCTGAGGGCAGCGAGGAGGATACCGAGAGCTTTGCGGAAGGTGAGCGGTTCGTGCAGGAAAACCAATCCGAGCACGGCGCCGCCAACGATAAACATGCCATAGATCGGGACGACGACGCTGGTCGGCCCTTCGGATAACGCGAGGAAATAAAAGACAACCGCAATCACCAGGGCCACGCCCGCGCCGAGCGCAAACATGCCATCGGCGCTGGCAAGATTGTTTCGGGAGAATGTTTTCATGTCTCCGCGGAGGATGGTGATGGTGGTTGAGGTCGCCACCACCATGGCGGAGGAAATCATAAGAACGAAATAGCTGGAGAATCGGCCGCTCTGGGTAGCGAGCTTGACCAGCGTTGCGGTCACGGAGTAGCCGATCATCCCAATGACGGCCCAAAGGAGATACGATTTGCTCATTAACGAGAGCGAAGCAGTCGGCTTCGCCTATTGCAAGCTGCGCGCGTCGGAGGTTGCCGAGTTTAGTTTTATGATTTCCGTCCCTTTGCAGGTTAACAGTTCAAATCAGCGGCGATGATGTCGGGATCTGCCTTGCTCGGTTGAGCAAATGCCGAGAGTTTAGATCTGACCCGAATTCCCGCCTGGCGCAGGATTCGTCAGCCAGATTTTTGTGTCGGGCACATTGACAAACAATTTGGCGATCAGCGGAATTTCGGGAGGAATAACGAACTCGTTCCCTCTGACCGAGCGTCTGCCCATTCGCGTGCGCGACGAGACCGTATTCGGCGTCACGAATTCTCGGTACCACGCAAATCCGTCGTCCGATCGGGTTCATTTCGCCGTCGATGTAACGATACGAATCACGAGAGCGAAGCTAAATGTTCTCCTAATCACTCGCCATGATGAACAGAGGCTGCATCTCGAAATCGGTGTAGAGTGGTCGCAGGCGCTCCTTGTTATAGTACCTGTCCACGTTGACTGTTTTCTTGGTGCTGGTCACCGCTTCAATCGGCATGTTGTCATAGCGCCCATTCTTCAGAACGACGAGGCGGCCGTGGCTGCCATGCAAGATGAGATCGAGGGCAAGATTGCCGTAGGCCATGGGCACGATCGAATCAATCGCGTCGGGATCGCCGCCGCGCACCATGTAGCCGAGACGCTGGTTGATAGTCTGGATCGGCTTGCCCTTGTTGTATTTGGCTGAACGATCCTTGAGTTCGGCCGAGACCAGGTCGCCGATTCCGCCAAGTTTCAGATGACCAAACGCGTCGGTCGTCCTATCGGAGAACACCATTTCGCCGCCTTCGAACATTGCTCCTTCTGAAACGATAACGACTGAATATTTGCTCGGGTGATGCGCGCGGTCATAGCACAACAACTCGGTCAGATGCTCCATGTCGAATTTGCATTCGGGGATAACGCACCGATTCGCCGCGCCCGCCATCGTTGGCAACATTGCAGTGAACCCAGCGTAGCGTCCGAACACTTCCATAACGAGAAATCGCTCGTGAGATCCGGCCGAGGTGCGGAGACGATTCGACAATTCAATCGTCCGGCTGACGCAGGTGCTAAAGCCGATGCAATAATCGGTGCCCGGCACGTCGTTGTCCATCGTCTTGGGTATCGCCACGACCTTGACGCCTTCCTTGGACAAACGGGTCGCAAAAGAAAGCGTGTCATCGCCGCCGATTGGAATCAGATAGTCAATTCCCAGCCAATCCAGGTTCTTGATGACTTCAAAAGTGAGATCGTTCTTGTCTTGATTGAACGTTGCGCGCAGCGCTTCAGGTACCTCTTCTTTTTTCACTGCTGACGGGTTCGTCCGCGAGGTATGCAGAAACGTGCCGCCGGTGCGTGCTGCACGATTGACGATCTCTTCTGTCAGGATTTGAAAGTGCTCGCTGTTGTCGGCGTGTTCATCACGCAGGATGCTGATCGCGCCCAGCCAGCCATGGCGGATACCAACGACCTGATAGCCTTCGCGCAGGGCGCGAATGGTGACCGCGCGGATCGCAGGATTGAGCCCCGGCACATCCCCGCCGCCGGTGAGAATACCGATCAGGCCTTTCTTGGTGCTCATGCGACCGCTTTGTCGTTTTCTTCCAGCATGCAAAAGGAAAATCGACGGAAGCGATTGGGTGTGCAAGAGGCATCGCTCAGAGCCCCCGGGTAAGTTTATTGGCCATCTATCATAAGCCGCTTATGATGCATGAATGATTCGCTCCTTGCCGCGCGTGCTGCTATCTAAGAAAACTTAAACAAACAAACAAAGAACAATAATCCTATGAAACTCACTTCTTTACTGTTAACAGCAACATTGTCCCTCGCTGCGGCTTCAGCTTATGCGCAGGCAACCAAAAGCTCTCCTGCGTCCGGCGCGTCGGCGTCACCGTCGACTCCACCCACCGTCGCGTCAGCGATCGATCGCGAGATTAGTATTGTTGAGAAGGAAGTCGTCGAAGCGGCCGAGGCGATGCCGGAGGACAAGTTCGATTTTTCTCCGGAGAAACTGAACCTCCCCGGCAGCGACTACAAAGGTGTGCGCACCTTCGGCCAGCAACTAAAACACGTTGCCGCCTCGAACTACTTGATCTGGTCACCGATCACCGGCGAGAAAGCCCCCGACAACGTTAACGACGGCAAAGGTCCGGACAATATGACAGCCAAGGCGGACATCGTTAAATACCTGAAAGATTCCTTCGCGTTTGGCCATAAAGCGGTAGCAACTCTAAACGCGTCGAACCTCGTCCAACCGATTACCTCGGGTAGTGGCAGGCCGACCACGCGCCTCTTCCTGGCAACGTTTGCTCCAGCTCATTGCTTCGATCACTACGGGCAGCTGATCGAATATCTCCGTATGAACGGTATCGTTCCACCGGCAAGCCGCGG
>DATIOX010000045.1:0-6739 GCA_035472675.1 Candidatus Dormiibacterota bacterium | reverse complement strand
GATGCGATGCTGCGCGAAATCAAAACCAAGCTCGGGTTTGACTTGATTGAGCTGGACCACCGTATCCGCATGCCGCTGATGCCGGGAATTCAAAAAATGTTCGATACGAGAGAAATCCGCTTCAGCAGTCTGCATAATTTTTGTCTGTTGCCTGCCGAAGCGGCGGTGGTTCCACCAGACTGTTACAAATTTTCCGCGGCGTCAGCCGAGGAACGCGAGCGCGCTGTCACGCAAGCGTGTGAGGCGATTGATCTCGCCGAGCAATTAAACGCCCCGTTCGTTGTATTACATCTCGGACAGGTCAACATGCCGCCAATCACTCATCGGTTGATTGCGATGGCGAAAGCCGGCGAATACCTTTCGCGCAATTACGTGAAACTGAAAATAAAAGCCGTGCAAGAGCGAGAACGAGATTCGCCCCAATACCTGCAACACGTGAAGGACTGCCTGCGCCGTGTGATCGAGTATGCCGGTTCGAAAGGCGTCCGTTTGGGAATCGAGAGCCGCCGCGCCTATGAAGAGATTCCAACCGAGCGCGAGTTGGCGAAGTTACTAGGCGAGATTAATTCCCCGCAACTTGGTTACTGGCATGATTTCGGTCACTCTCAGATTAAAGAGAATCTTGGGTTCATTGATCACGCCGAGTGGCTGCGCGCGGTCGGTCCGCGTACGTTTGGCTGCCATGTGCACGACTGCATCTGGCCTGCGCGAGAGGATCAACTACCCTTTACCGGAGGTGTCGATTTTGAGAAACTTGTTCCGCTCCTTCCCACAAACTGCTTATTTGTCTGGAAGATGAACCCGAACAGGACAGCTGATACAATTCGCCAGTCAGCCCAACTGTGGAAGGAACGCTTCGGCGAATGAAAAAAATCCTGGTCACGCTTTTCCAGCTTAGCGTCACCATCGCGGTGCTTTACTGGGTTTATCACGATCCCAACAGGCGCGCGCAGATGGTCGAGGCGATCCGAAATGCTCAGTTTCGCTGGGTTGCGTTGGGCATCCTCGCATACGTGGTCGTGGAAGTTGCTGCAGCCTTTCGCTGGGACGTTTTGCTGAAGGTTCAAAAGATTCGCCTGCCTCTTCCGCGCCTCGCGGCGTTGTTCTTTATCGGGATGTTTTACAACCAGTTTCTCCCAGGAGGCACGGGCGGCGATATCATTAAGAGCTATTATCTACTCAAGGAAACGCCGGACAAAAAAGCGGGCGCATTGCTCGCCGTTGTGTTTGATCGTTTCATTGGGCTTGTTGCATTGGTCGCCATTACCGTCACGCTCATCGGATTGCGCTATGATTTTCTCGCGCAGACTCCCGAAACACGAAACTTGCTCTGGCTCTTGCTTTTTCTCCTGGGCACATCGGTCCTGACGTTGATATCCACTTTTGTAATCAGCGGATTTAACTTGTTCCGTTCATTGCCAGAGAAGTTCCCTGGACGTGACAAACTGATCGAAATTTCCGCCGCCTATCATCTTTACGCGCATCATTGGCGCGCGACGCTCGTTGCGTTTGGGGCATCCCTTGTAGCGCACCTGGCCACGTTCGCGACTTTTCTCTGTGCGGCTTTCGCATTGGGCGCGCGCGTACCAGTGATCAACTTCTTCGCTGTGATGCCAGTGGAACGTACCATCTCTGCGTTACCCATCAGTTTCGCGGGAATTGGACTTCGTGAGAAAGTCTTGCAGATCATGCTCAGCAGTCTTTGCGGAGTGCCTGAAGCAAAGGCCATTCTCATCGGTTCCCTTGGCTTTCTCATCATTCTCGTCTGCTGCCTGCCCGGCGCGCTCGTTTATCTGTTTTACAAGCCGAGTGGTGCAGTAGCGCGCGTGAAGATGCACGAGATGGAACACGAAGTGGTCGCGCTGGAACATGAGATCGGCGAAGCGGAGTGATGACACCCTTCAATGCTCAACGCTCAATTCAGACAGTTTGGCGTTGGACGTTGGACGTTAAGCCTTGGGCGTTTTCGTCCTTATGAAGCGCAAACGTCAGCGTCCATTCGTCGTCGCCACTTTCGCGATGACCGTCGATGGCAAGGTTACCACGAAAAATTTGTCGCCGGTCGACTTCACTTCACGCGAAGACAAGTTGCATTTATTTCGGCAGCGCGCCCTGGCCGATGCGGTATTGATCGGGCACACCAGTTTAAAACGCGACAATGTCCGGCTCGGCCTTCCGGCTGATATGCAAGAAACCAGAGTGAAGCGCGGTCAAAGCCGCTGCCCGCTACGTGTGATTGTTTCCAAT
Source organism: Candidatus Dormiibacterota bacterium (assembly GCA_035472675.1). GTDB lineage: Bacteria > Verrucomicrobiota > Verrucomicrobiia > Chthoniobacterales > UBA10450 > Udaeobacter. The sequence continues at coordinate 4,492 of DATIOX010000045.1, read as the reverse complement.
GAAGGCAGGATCGACCATCGTCTGAAGATTTTTCAGTCGGACGTCTCGCCAATCATTATTTTTTCTACGAAACAGATGCCGCAAAAATATGAGCGAGCTTTGGAGAAGAAGGCGACCCTCCGTCTTAGCAATTCAAAGCATGTCGATCTTGCCGGCATGCTTGAAACATTGCGCAAGAAATACGGGGTTCGGACGGTTGCATGTGAAGGCGGACCAACTCTCTTTCGGTCCTTATTAGAACAAGGCCTTATCGATCGACTCAATCTAACCATTGCGCCTTACATGTTCGGTGGAGCAAAGGCCCCGACGCTGACAGGCGCGAGCAAGAAATTTCTGCCCGCCAGCGTTCATTGTTTGTTGAGCGATATGCGAACCCTCGGCGACGAGTGCTTTCTCACCTATCAAATCAGGCACCAGCCGAGGCGCCGGAAGTAGGCGTCTCTTTGCGGCGCGGTCGCCGCACCAGTTGGCCTTCACAGTTCGGGCAAACGAAATTCATTTGCTCGGCGCAACTCGCGCAAAAAGTGCATTCGTAACTGCAAATGTAGGCGACGCCGCCCGGTGCAAGCGTGGCTCCGCATTTTTCACATTCGCCTTTCAGCTCTAGCCCCATTTTCTATTTCTATTCTCTAAGAGCGCCTCAGATCGTTCAACGACGAAATTGTAGTCCGGATTGCTCGGTTTTTAGCGTGTGATGACTAATCGCTTTGTGTACGCTCACGGTGTTTCTCGGAGGAACCAGTATGTTCAAACCAATAAGCTGCTTCATCGCGGTTGTGCTTGTCGCTGCGTTACAAATAACCGGGTCGGTCGCGGGTGATGCGGAATGGGATCGAACCGTGCTGCCGCGTCCAACTCAGCCGTTTCAAGGCGTGACCAAGCGTACACTGGAAGGCTCTGTCGCAGCTTTTACTCAGCCAGTGAAGGCGCCACCCAACGCACCGAACATCCTGCTTGTCTTGATTGATGATGCCGGGTTCGGCAATCCATCCACGTTCGGTGGGCCCGTCGCGACACCTACGTTCGACAAACTAGCGACCGAGGGACTTCGTTACAATCGATTCCACGTCACGGCGCTTTGTTCGCCGACGCGCGCAGCGTTGCTATCGGGGCGAAACCATCACGCAGTCGGATTCGGTTCTATTTGCGAGTTAATAGGCGGCTGGCCCGGCTATAGCACAAACTGGCCCACGAGCGCCGCCTCCATAGCACAGATTCTTCAGGGTAACAGCTATAACACAGCTGCGATCGGCAAGTGGCACCTGACACCTGACGCGCAACAGGGGCCCGCGGGCCCGTTTGACCGCTGGCCGAATGCACTTGGCTTCGATTATTTCTGGGGGTTTCTCGGCGGAGAAAGCGGTCAGTTCGATCCTGTTCTTGCAGAGAATAACAGCATCATCGGCGTGCCGATGGAGAAGAATTTCTATCTAAACGACGCGATGGCAGAACACTCCATTACCTGGATTCGTGATCAAAAAGCGCAGGCGCCGGACAAACCTTTCTTTCTCTACTTCTCGACTGGAGCAACTCATGCGCCGCACCAAGTACCGAAGGAATGGAGCGACAAATACAAAGGCAAGTTTGACCAGGGCTGGGACAAATTGCGTGAGGAGACGTTTGCGCGGCAGAAGCAGCTCGGAGTGATTCCAGCCAACGCCAAGCTCACTCCTCGCGATCCAGCGTTCCCCGCCTGGGACAGCGTACCGCCGGAAGTAAAGAAATTGTATTCGCATCAAATGGAGGTGTATGCCGGGTATCAAGAAAACGCCGATCACGCTGTCGGGCGCGTCGTGCAGGCGATTGACGAGATGGGCCTCGCTGACAATACGCTAATTATTTACATCTTTGGTGATAACGGCGCGAGCATGGAAGGCACGGAGAGCGGGACATTCAACGAAATGACTACTCTGAACGGCGTTCCGCTTACAAACGAACAGCAACTAAAAGCGATCAAAGCTTACGGCGGTCTGGACAAATGGGGCGGCCCAGACATGGCTCCGCATTACGCAGCCGGGTGGGCCTGGGCTGGTAACACGCCATTCAAGTGGGGAAAGCAAGTGGCCTCACATCTCGGCGGTATTCGCAACCCAATGGTCATTACCTGGCCAAAACGCATCAAGGACAAAGGCGGCCTGCGAAGTCAGTTCACTCATTGCACCGACATCGCGCCGACGATCCTGGAAGCTGCTGGCCTGCCAGAACCAAAGGAAGTCAACGGCGTAGCACAGATACCCATGCAGGGGGTAAGTTTTCTCTCCACGTTCGATGATGCCAATGCGCCCTCGCGACATACGCAACAGTACTTCGAGATTTTGGGAAATCGCGCAATGTACAAGGACGGCTGGCTGGCCTGCTGGCGGCTAGACCGAATTCCGTGGAAGATTGATCCCGAAACACTCGCGCGATTCGCACCAGGCAAGTGGGACCCCAATAACGACAAATGTGAGTTGTATAATCTCGACGAGGATTTCTCGCAGGCTAACGATGTCGCCGACAAGTATCCGGACAAAGTGCGCGACCTAACGGCGCTGTTCTGGGCGGAGGCCGAGAAATATCAGGTGCTGCCACTACTCGGAGAGATGGCGACTGTGTGGGGCTTTCCAAAAGGTTTGCCGGAACAGACGAAGTTCACCTACTACAACGGAACGGAAAACATCTCATCCGGGATGATTCCTCCGATTTACAATCGTTCTTACAGCATCAGCGCGGATCTCGACAATCCGGGTCGATCAGGCTTGGGACTGCGTCCCGGTATCGCTGGCGTGATTGTTGCCGAAGGCAGCTTTCTTGGCGGCTTCTCGCTCTACGTCGAAAACGGCCACCTCAAGCACACCTATAGCATGCTCGGTCTGAAGTTGGATACCATCAGTTCACGTGATGAGGTGCCCAAGGGAAAAGTGAATGTGCGTTACGAGTTCACCGCCGCTAAACCCGGGGAGTTCGCCACCGGCGGCACGAGCCGTCTTTTCATGAATGGTAAACAACAAGCGGAAGGGAAACTCGAGCACACTGTGCCGTTCCGGTTCGCCTCCTATGCCGGCATGGATATTGGGACCGACAATGGACTGCCAGTCGTTCCAAAATTCGAATACGCCAAAGTGCTACCGAAATATTTCAGAGGCACAATTGAAAAAGTGGAGTTCGACCTTGGTCCCGCCAAAATTAGCGCCGAGGATCTACAGCGCGTGTATCGTTTTGCAAGTGCTGTGCGCAATTGAGAAACAAGCACAGGATAAGGTCCTAGTCGATGCGCGTGGATTTAACACGGCTCACTTTTCCAGATGACTTAAGACGTTTGTTATCGGTTCGCTGGGAATGTGTATCAGGCCGCCAAAGGGATGGTCCAGCTCGAGAATCAGGAAAATGGCGCATGCAACTGAGAAGGCTGAGGCGACCAGGGCCAGCGTGGTAGTCGCGTTGGGCGGTGCGATCAAGCTAAAGCCAAAGAAAATGACCACGAGCCACGACACAAGGATGATCAGCATCGGCTTAGAAATTGACGGGATCGACTGAGCTACCAGCAGCGACCGAAGCTCACCTAGATCCACCATAAGGGTCGCCATTTGCGCCTTAAGTGCGCGTTGCGAATCATCGTGCGGCGACACTCGTTGGAAGGCGAGATAAAGCGCGTCACCCGCTTGTTGGTTCGGCGCCAACTGAGCGGGCCCGCTTTGGTCTGTCGGCCAAATGCGGCCGACGGCGTCGGTGACGGCCGCGCGAAGGTCGCCGCGAGCGTCTGCAGCTTCAGGTCCGTACAGGGCTAACGCGCGGTCGAGGAAGGCGACCTTTGCGGCCATCTGGATCACTTCACTTCGCGCAGTGTCGTAGGTGCCCTTCGCTGAGCTTACCAGTAACCCCAAGACCAAGGCGGTCATGGTAGCAACAAGGCCCATGGCAAGTTTGACGGCGTCCCTGGAGTCAGCGCTCAGATGAGCCTCAGGAAGGTAACGATGCACACGTCTCCCGAGTAACGCGGCACCTACAAGGCACACAAACAAAATGGCAGCGATTAGGATGATATTCATCGTAGCATTTTCGTTGATACGTGAGGTTTGTAAGCTATTCGAGCGGCGGCTTTCTTGGTAGTTACGGCTCTCAGCTTCTTCATGCCTATTTACGCGTCTTATTTGGGGGTTTTAGTTCTACAAAGAAAACGCAGCCGATTTCAAGACAATAGTTGTTTTCTCGCCCCTGAACTTGCTCCCGCCCTGATTTGACTTGACGTGCTGGGCGGTTTTGCGAACGATACCGCCGAACAAATAAGGAGAAATATATGAAATATTATATCCAGCTATTCGCAGCGGCTTTATGCTTTGGCACGTTTGTGCTCCACGCAGCAACGTCGTCCGCTCAAAACAAGGCTGCAAAGGTTCAAGCGATAGCGCAACAGCTTGATCTCACGCCTCAACAGAAGGTCAAGATTCTGCCCATTCTTGCCGATGAAGGACCCAAGGTGGAAGCCATTAAAAATGATAATTCGCTTTCAAAG
>DATIOX010000044.1:0-14468 GCA_035472675.1 Candidatus Dormiibacterota bacterium | reverse complement strand
GCGAGAACCGTTTCTGCGTTTCGTTGCCTTTGTAAAAATGATGTCGTGTTCGGAGTTGCAATTCCGAGGCGAGCGTTAATGTCTGATCGCGCGTGGGCCATCCTGTTTACCAGTTTCTCTTCTGCGCGTTCGCCTTCGTGGTCGGCGCGGCGGTCGGGTCGTTCTTGAACGTCTGCATCTATCGCTGGCCTGTCGATCTTTCGATTAACAAGCCGCGTCGCTCTTTTTGCCCGGCGTGCAAACAGCAGATCCCCTGGCATCTAAATTTGCCGTTAGTTAGCTGGATTTTGCTTGGCGGTCGCTGCGCGAATTGCGGCGCGAAAATCGCCTTTCGCTATTTCGCGGTGGAATTGATCACTGCGCTGTTGTTCCTGATCATCTGGCAAAGCTTTCCGTGGCAGATGGCGATTGCGTACTGGATTTTTGTTTCACTCTTGATCGTTGGAACATTTATCGATCTCGAACATTTCATCATTCCAGACCGCGTAACGATCGGCGGCATCATTGCAGGCGTTGTTTGCAGTGCGGCAGTGCCAGCTTTGATGGAAACGGATTCGCGGATTGCCGCGTGCGTTCGTTCTCTTCTGGCCGCAGCGTTGGGTTACGTAATCTTATTGATCGTTCTCGAAGCCGGTAAAATCGCTTTTGGAAGAAAACGGATTGAATTCGACGCTCCGACACGATTCACATGGACTAAACGCGGGGATGATGCGGATCTTGTGGTGGGCACCGAAGAAAGTTTGTGGAGTGACTATTTTGCCCGGGAAAAAGACCGATTACTGCTCGAGTGTGAGGAAGCCAGGATCGATCACCACACCTATGGCAACGTGACGCTGGACTTTCGCTACGATCGCGTCACGGCTGATGGCCACGTGATGATGCTCGACGACGTCGCGCAGATTTCTGGCGTAGCGCGCGAACTCGTGATTCCTCGCGAAGCAATGGGGCGGGGCGACTTGAAATTCCTCGCGGCGATCGGCGCCTTTCTCGGGTGGCGCGCGGTTTTGTTTAGCCTTTTCGCGGGATCTCTTCTCGGTTCGATTGTCGGCCTGATCACGCTGGTCGCGGGAAAACGGGTCTGGTCAGCCAGGCTGCCGTTTGGACCTTACCTGGCGTTTGGTGCGCTAAGCTGGATGTTTTTCGGCGATACCTTTCTGCATTGGTACGCGGGATTGCTAAGCCCTTAAGGCGAGGTCAAACATTCGACATTCGTGCTTCGTCATCGAGCATTGAGCGAAATGATTCTTACCAACGCGCGTTTGATTTTTCGCGATGACATTCGGGATGGCCTGGAACTCGTTGTTGGAAAAGGAAAGATCACCGCAATCCGCGAACCTAGCCTTGCACGCGCAAACGAGGTTGTTGATCTCCACGGAAATTACCTCGCGCCCGGCTTCATTGATCTTCATGTGCACGGCGCTCTGGGTCGTGACACCATGGAAGCTTCTGCGGAAGCGTTTCAAGTCATCTGCGATTATCATGCCAGCGGCGGTACCACTGCGCTTTTGCTTACAACGGCGACCGCGCCGATCGATCGCATTACCGATGTTCTAAACGTTGTCCGTGGTTGTCGCTGCTCGATCACACGGATTGCGGGTGTTCATGTCGAAGGACCCTTTATTTCTAAGGCCAAATGCGGTGCGCAACGCGCTGAATTCATTCAAAGCCCGTCCCGAGCTTCATCCCAGCAACTACTCGACTACGCGGACGTGATCAAACGAATCACGATCGCGCCCGAGCTGCCGGGAGCGCTCGAGACGATCGAGAATTTTCATGCACACGGGATCAGTGTCAGCGGAGGCCACAGCGATGCATGGGACGAGCAGGCGCGAGAAGGTTTTGCACGTGGCATGCGCAGCGTCACCCACACTTTCAACTGCATGTCGAGCGCGCGTCGCCGTGGCATTTATCGCGTTGGCGGTTTACTGGAGTTTGCCTTAAGCGAACCGCGGATCGGTTGCGAACTGATCGCCGATGGTCAGCACGTTTCGGCGACGTTGATGAAAATGGTGTATCGCGCAAAAGGCCCTGGCGGGATTTGTCTCGTAACGGATGCAACCGCTGGCGCAGGGCAGCCGAATGGATCGCAGTTCTCGCTTTTTGGGAAGGATTGCATCGTGGAAGATGGCGTCTGTTTACTTGCAGACCGCTCCGCGCTTGCCGGTAGCGCTTCGCGCATGATCGACCTTGTCCGCACAATGATCGTGAAAGTAAACGTTCCGCTCCACGAAGCCGTCATGATGGCAACGGAAAATCCGGCGCGTGCTATTGGCCTTGAAACCAAAGGCCGCCTGGAGGTGGGCGCAGATGCGGATTTGGTCGTTCTCTCGCGAGAATTGGAGGTCGTGCGAACGCTCGCGGGCGGCGAGGAAATTGGCCCTGCGTAACGCTGCGGGCTTTAGCGCGGTAACGAAGGGACGCCTAACGAGTGGCGAACCGTTTGAACCTTGTGATATTAGATCGACAGCAAAAACTCGGCGATATCGAGCGCAGCCCGTGGTTTGCTCAAACGGCTGATATTTGCGGACCACTCGCGCCATTGCTTTGCGTCATCCGCAAACGCGTGCTGCACCCGTGCGATGACTTCTCGCGGTGAATTTGCGATCGCGCCAGAATTCGTCTCGACGATTAATCGGGCATTGCCTTCCTCCTGCCCGGCGACGACGTAATTGATGATCATCGGACAGGCAGCAGCAATCGTTTCCTGCACCGTCGCGCCTCCGGCCTTTCCGATGAGCAAATGGCTCTCGTGAAGCATACGCGGAAGGTCGTCGGTCCAGCCAACGACTTTTGCCCTGTCCCCGACCGCGGCTTCGATCTCCGGCAGGAGCCTGTCGGCACGGCCGATGGTCACGGTGAGATTGCCACCCAAGTCGGCGAGTCGCTGTGCCAATTCCGGTGCGCCGCGGGTGGCCGCATGAATCATATACAAAAGGCGGCGCTCAGACTTGCTTGGGGGTAACACGCGATTTGACCCCCCGGAGTCGGCAAATTTTGGACTTACAGGAAAACCAGACACCTTGATTTTTTCCGTGGCGATTCCGGCTGCTCGCAACACGGAGGCGCTTTGCTCGTTTGTGACAAGAAAATAATCGGCGGCGCACCGATACCAGACTGCGTTGATAGTAATCGAATCGGTGATCACAACCACAATCTTCGGCCGAGAACATTCGGCGCTTGGTCCCTGAATTTGTCTGAGTACATTCGGATAGGCCGGAAAAGTGCAAACGAGCACGTCTGGTTGAAAACGGTCGAGTAGTGCGGCGAAATGGTCCTTAAGCACCGGGAACCGCGCGAATTCTGTATCGAAATCTTTCTTGCGTTCGAGCCAGCGATAAACGGCACCCCATGCGCCGGGCGCGAAATTAACGAGCGCCAGGTAGCCTTTCCGCACCAACTCGTTAACCGGACCGTAAGCTTCGGCAAACAAATCGCGCAATTCCACCTCCGTCCCTTCCGGGGCGACGCGCGCCAAACCATCGCGAATTCCGCGCGCGGCGCTGTTGTGACCATCTCCGAAGCTCGCGGTGAGGATCAATATTCGTTTTTTCACAGTTTGTCAGGCGATCGCAACGCCAATGGGAAACTCGCCTCACGAGGTAAAGAGGACGGAAGCATTCGGAGTTTAATGGATATTTGCATCGGGCAAAGTAAACTCTCGGTGCAGATGAAATATCTCGGATTTCTCTGGCGCGTTTTACGGCAGCTGGTTTGGGAGACGGCAACTGATACCACGACCGGTCTGGCGGCGCAGATGGCGTATCTACTTCTTTTCGCGCTGGCCCCTGGATCGCTGTTTCTTTGGCATCTACTCGGTTTGTTCGGCACCGATCCGACCAAATTGCATCGCATGTTTCTGCTCTTGAAAAGTTTTATGCCGCCGGATCCAAAAGTGCAGGACATTCTGGATTCTGCGATGGCCAATGTGGTGGTGACAGGCTCGAGCGGCCTGCTCGCGAATGCAGGCATCATTCTTGGAATTTATTTTGGGACTGTCTTCATTGCCACGACTTCACGCGCGCTCAGCCATACGTACGGAATGCGGGAAGATCCCCATTGGTGGTCGAAGTATATCATCTCATTTTTCCTGCTGTTCTGGTTCGGGATCATCATCGTGTTCTGCTTCAACGCAATCGTCTTTGGTGAACGGTTGGCCGGCCTTGCAGAAGTCAATTTTCAGCTGGCCTTTCCGCTGCAAGCATGGATCACGACGCTCAATTTGCCCTTTACCTTTGCAGCGCTCGTCATTCTCGCGCTGGCGCTTTATCTCCTAACGCCTGAAAATTATTTGAGCGTCCGACAGGCTTTGCCCGGCGCGATTTTCTTTTCGGTGGGTTGGATCATCGCGACGAAGCTTTTTCAATTCTATGTGGCGCGATATGATCGCTACAACCCGACGTATCTCGCACTGGCATCGATCGTTGTATTGCTTACGTGGATGTATCTGACTTGTCTCTTGCTATTGCTGGGCGGTAAGTTAAACGCCATTCTTCGCCGTGAAGGCGAAAGAATGCGCGCGGCTGCGCCTGCCGTGGCGGAGCCTGCGCCGACGAGTTAGAAAGTTAAAACGTTAAAAGGGAAGAAATGATCGCCCTTTTTGACTTTGTAACCCTTTAACTTTTTTAACGACTCCGTTGACCCCGAAAGCATTCGGGGTTGATCGCGTCGCGCGCTCTGTTACGCTCCGTCGCAGTGGTGCGTTTCCGCATTTGGCTCGCAACTGCGCTCGCCTCTGGCGCAATCGTCGGCAATCTCCTGCGCGCACAGGTCGGCGACGAAGAAAAAACCCGGCGCGATGAATCCGAACAAATCCAGACGCATGCTTCACCGTCCCCGAAACCAAAAAAATCTCCGAGCCCGATGGCAAAAGCATCGAGGGACAAATCGAAAAAAAAACACCTGGCTTCTGCAACCCCGGAAAAGGCACCCACCGCGATTCCTCACGCAAAATTAGCAAACGAAGAGGAGCAAAGGAAAACGGATCCTTCTCCGAAAGAAAAAAAATCGCCGACGCCCATCCCCAAGGCAAAGGCAGCAAAGGGGGAGTCGACCAGCGACGATAACGAGTCCCAACACGCACAGGACTCGCCGCGCCCTCGCAAAGCAAAGCCAAAATCTGACGACGAAGAAAAGGCGACGCCAAGGCCGACGCCACGCGAAACGCCCGAGCTCAGGGCTTCATCAAAATCAAAGCGGCGCCACACGCCCACGCCGAAACCGAAATCAAAGAAGGAGGTTTCGCGCAAAACTAAAACAGCGGGGAAAACCAAATCGGCGCGAAAGGAAGAGGAAACACCGAAACCGGAAAAAACGCCGCCACCCCCTGCGGAAGAAGGCGCTACGGCGTCAGAACGCCCAACCCCGGCACCGAAAGCCCTCGGGGTTGCGGTGCCGACGCCAGTGGCCTCGCCCGAGTCCAAAGTTCCCCGTACTCCTACCAGCGGCGAGCGCGCTCAGGTCGTGATCGAAAAATCCGGTTTGGAAGAGGACCAGGGCCTCGAGCCTGTGCCGACGCCTCCGCCGAGACGAGGTTTCTGGCCGTGGTCTCGCAGTTCGGGTAACTATCGTTATCTAACCCGGTCCGTGATCGAAGCGATCCGACGCGCGCCAGTGAAACGGCGTCGCTGGCAATTCATTGTGGTGCATAATAGCGGCACGCGGCAGGGCAATGCGCGCGTCTTCGATTATTACCATCGGCACGTGCGCCGGATGCAGAATGGTCTCGCCTATCATTTCGTGATCGGGAACGGAACATCCTCAGGAAACGGCCAGGTTGAAGTGGGCGATCGCTGGCGCCGCCAGATCAACGGCGGGCACGTGCACAGTGATTATCTGAACAACATTTCGCTCGGCATTTGTCTGGTGGGCGATTTCAATCGTGGCCAACCAACGCGCGCGCAGCTTGACGCATGCGAGGAACTCATCCGCTATCTGCGAGAACGTTGCGGGAAGACCGACAGGGGCGTGATTCCTGTGCGGCCACACCGCGAAATGAATCCACCGCGTTGGCCGACCGATTGTCCTGGAGACGATTTTCCGTATTCCTGGTTTCGCAGGTTCTAAAAGCGCCTGGCCATTCCGAAGGGAGCGCAGCCGAGTCGAGAATGGAGCGGCTGGGAAGCCGCGACACGGACGGGAAGGCCGCAGGCTGAGCGAACGGGAGTGAGCGAATCAAATCCCGTCGTAATACCATTGGTTCCACAACGGGGTGTCTCGACTTCGCTCGAAATGACGGCGCTTCATTTCCGCTCCGCCGCGATCAAATTTGCTTCCTTGTAATTCCAGCGATAACCAAATCCGAAGTCGAGCGGCGGCGGATTACTCTGCCGAAACAGTTCCTGAAGTCTGGGCTGGTAATGTTGTTTGAAGAGATCGATCGGGCCGAGATAAACGCCAAAGAGACGTAGGTTCCACTTGTTTGGGTCGAAGTAAGCCAGGGGAATTCCGGAGTCGTCCTGCACAATTCTGTTGCTGTGCGCGAGAATGAAATTGCGGATCGTGCCGAAGCCGTTTTCGAACATTAGATACGATGACGATTTCAGAAAACTCGAGCCGGTTCCGAGACGCTCACAAAATTTGAGGAAACCTGGCGTGGACTTGATTCCACCATCGGAAATATCGGTGTTGAAATAATAGAGCGTTTGTGAATTGCCCGATTGATTATCGGTGTAACGGATTCGCACGCCGGGAATGCTGCTGCCTTTCTTTCCCGGCGCGGCCTCTTCAAATGCGCCGTTACCGTTGAGCGCGCCGAAGGTCACATTCGTAATCGACTTATCGGCGCGTACGATGAAGACGTAGAGAATCGGCAACACACCATTGAGGTTCTGTTGTTGAAGATCGACTTTCATGTTTTTGGTAATGAAGTACGTCGTGTTGAGCGAGGACTTCATTGCGTTCTCCAGATTCCCCAGCGCGCCGGCAAGGTTGGGGATGCGCAACGGATCAGGTGGCGGTCCCATTGATTCCTTCCCGCAAAGCACGTACACCGAAGCGCTGGGAAAAAATTGATCGACGTACAAAAAATCCGGGCCGCTGAACATATAAAACGCGACCGGAACCGGCTGCGTTACCTCCGGAAGATACGTGGCTACCCACGCGTGCAGCTTTTGGAGTTGACGCTGGTAGAGCTTGGTGAACTCGCCCTCGAAAAAAGCGGAATGCGCTTGCCATGCTGGATCGCGCGTGAGCGGCGCAAGCGGAGAATTTCCCGGAACCGGCATGCCGGCAAGGAACCGTGCAATATCATTGGGTCCGGCAGTTGCTGGAGCCACAGGAATCGCCCGCGGCGCGACCTGGGGAATCTCCTGTGCCGAAACGCTGAACATGTTTACCAAGATCGTGGCCAGGACAAAAGCGGCGAAGTACTGCCGCATTCCGAAACGTGTAAGCAATTTCCCCTCTCCGTTCGCGCTTGAGTTAGGGAGTGCGCGGTCCGCTGCGCCGCTTTCGGTTCTCTCGGCAAACTGGAAATGTTCGTTCTTTCTCAGGCGTCGTTTTTTCATAATGAGCGTTGCGGGCGCTTTCGGGCGCAGAAGTACAACAACACGCCGACTAGTGCAGTGGCGAGGCCCGCCAGCGATTCGATCGGCTTCGAGCGCAACAGATAAAACATCATCCAGATGGTGAGCACGCTGAAAATAATCGGGGGCACCGGATAAGCCCAAACCCGGTAAGGCCGGGCGATTTCGGGACGCGTAACGCGCAAGACCATCACGCCAAACACAGCGAACAGCGAGCAGAGCAATAGGCTAAATTGAGCGTATTGCATGACGCTTTCGAAGCTGCGCGTAAGCAGAAGAATATTGACGATAAGCAACTGCAGCACAATGGCATTCGTCGGAATGCCGTGAGGGTTCTTGCGGCTAACCGTGCGCAGCAACCAATGATCTTCGCCCATCGACATTGTGACACGCGGCCCGACCCATGTCATTGAGCTGATTGCGGAAACCAAGCCTAGACAAATGACCGCGCCCGCAACCCGGCCGCCGTTCGTCCCAAAAATGTGTTTTCCAGCGATCAACGCTACTTCGATCTGACCTTTCAATTCCTGGATCGGCGTCGTGGTGAGGAAGACGGCATTGAGCAGCACGTAGATCACGATTACAAGGCCCGTTCCCGCCAACAACGATCGCGGCACATTTTTTTCCGGTTTTTTAATTTCGCCTGTGATGTAGGCCGCTGCGTTCCAACCCGAGTAGGAGTACATCACAAAAACCAGCGCGACCGCAAACCGTTCACCGAAGATCGTCATCGCATCGCCGTGCGCAGGCAAAAAGCTGATGGGCTGCTTTGTCTGCACGAATAAACCGGCGATAATCAACGTGCCAATCAGAAGCAGTTTTACAGTCGTCACGAGATTTTGAAACGCGCTGCCAATTTGAAGGCTTCTAAGATGAAAAACCGTTACCACCCAAACAACGATGAATGATAGAAGCACCGGCGAGCCAGCGCCGAACACTCCGACAAAATATGTCCCGAACGCCATGGCGGCCAGTGCGATCGGTGCAGCGAACCCAACGGTAGCCGAAATAAATCCTGCCATGAATCCCAGCGCCGGATGATAGATCTGAGATAGAAAATGGTATTCCCCTCCGGAACGAGGCAGCGCGGCACTTAGTTCGCCATAACAAAGCGCGCCGCACAACGCCACGATTCCGCCAATGATCCAAAGCATGAGCAGCGGGAATCCCGACTGAATGTCTGCCAGTTGAAAGCCGAGGCTGGTGAAGATGCCCGTGCCGATAATGTTGGCAATAACGATGGAAAATGCCGTAAAGAAACCGATCATCCGTCGCGGAGTTCGCGACTTCACCGAACGAGATTCAGCAACTGTCGTCATCTTCGGATCGACAATCCCAAAATTATCGGGAGTAGCGAATTCTTTCGAAGCGGCATTAGAATCCATGATTGGCGGGCGAGTTTGCGCGATACGCTGGTCGCAGTTGGAAAATTCGCAGCGGCTTAGGATGAGAACAGAATCACGTCTCCAGATTTTCCTGAGTTGTCAGAAGCCATTCCCGGCATCACGTTGAAAGTTGCATGAACGCGTCGCTCTCGATTGAAACGGCCACCCAACTCGCAGTCTTTCTTGCAAATCGTCCCGGGGCGCTTGCGCGCGTGTGTGAAGCGCTGGCTAAAGCAGAAATTAATATCCACGCGCTGGCTACGTCGGACACAGTCGATCACACCGTGGTGCGCATGGTGGTAAGCGATCCAACCAAGGCGCTCATGCTTCTGGGTGAGGCGGGTACTCTCGCGCTAGAGACCGAAGTGTTGATGATCGAAACCGCGAGCCATCCCGGCGTGTTGGCGAAAATCGCCGAGCGTCTTGCTGAAATCGAAGTGAATATCGAATACGCATATCTCGCCGGCGGGCGTGAGGTGGAAAAAGGTCTGATCGTTCTACGGCCGTCGGACGTGGAAAAAGCGAAGCGTGCCCTGAAGGATTTGTAGCCTGCGCAGACCAGTGCGAGTCGCGCTTGTATCACAGTTACTATGGCGATTTTGCCAGGGCGCACCGCCGGACGCGCCGATGAGCAGTACCTCCACGTTTACGGACGAATCTCGACCGTCGTCCCATCCGCCGTCACGCGCCAGAGTTCTTCGATCTCTTCGTCGGTGAGTGCGATGCAGCCCGCGGTCCAATCTTTCCAACGATGAAAGGCGCCGATCCAGCCGCGCCCGTTTTGAATTCCGTGAATCATGATGTCAAAACCAGCTGAAACGCCGCGCGCGGCCGCATGCTTGTTGTCCTCATCTGAAGGATAAGAAATGTGCAGCGCCAGATGAAAACTGCTTTGCGCATTTCGGCTATCGATTTTGTAGATGCCTTCCGGTGTTTTCATGTCGCCTTCTTCCTGCTTCGCACCCACTGGATTGCGGCCTAGCGCGATGCGATAACTCTTGATGTGATTGCCGTCGCGAAAGATCGACAATCGTTTCGCCGATTTTTCCACAACGATCCGATCGATTGCTATTCCCGCCGGTAGTGGATGCCAATTGTGATGTGCGTAGAAGTATAGTGCCAGGGCAAAGATCGCGACCAATGCCACCGATACCACAATGATTTTGCCAATCACATCGGTGAGCTTAACGACTCCGCTACAAATGCAACACTGGCGCGAATGTCTTGCGTAACAGTTGGAGATTGCCAATGCGCACTCAATCCCGGATAAATGCGCGGCGCGTTATGACTTCCGTCAAAACTTTTCTCGGTCACCCATATCCACTGGGCGCGACGTGGATGGGGAACGGCGTCAACTTTGCCATTTTTTCCGAGCACGCCACGGGTGTTGAGCTTTGCTTGTTCGACAGCATCGAGGCTACCGAAGAAAACATTCGTATCCCGGTCAACGAACATACCGATCAGGTTTGGCACGTGTTTTTGCCAGATGTGCGTCCAGGACAATTGTACGGTTTTCGGGTGGCTGGCCCGTACGATCCGGAACACGGGCTGCGCTTCAACAGTTCGAAACTTCTCCTCGACCCGTACGCGAAGGCTATCGCCGGAGAGGTGAGTTGGGCGGATGAGATGTTCGGTTATGTGATCGGGGGCGCGAAGGAAGATTTGACTCAGGATTTCCGTGATGATGCGTGGGGAGTGCCCAAGTCAGTCGTCATCGACACTGGATTCGATTGGCAAGGCGACAGGAGGCCCGGTACCCCGTTGCACAGTTCTGTGATCTATGAACTGCATGTCAAAGGCTTCAGCAAACTTTGGCCTGATGTGCCGGACAATTTGCGTGGCAGTTACGCGGCGCTCGGCAGCCCGGCAGCAATTGATTATTTCAAAAAACTCGGCGTGACAGCAATCGAGCTATTGCCAGTCCACGCGCACATCGACGATAAGGTCTTGGTCGATCGCGGCCTAACGAATTACTGGGGTTACAACACGATCGGATTTTTTGCTCCGCACGGGCAGTACTCCAGTGGCGGTCAAATGGGTGAACAGGTCTCTGAGTTCAAATCGATGGTGCGCAGTCTCCACGCTGCCGGAATCGAAGTGATTCTGGACGTGGTTTATAATCATACTGCCGAAGGAAATCATCTCGGTCCCACTCTATGCTTTCGCGGAATCGATAACCCGGCTTATTACCGGTTGAATCCGGAGAAGCCGCGTTTTTATCTGGATTTCACCGGCACCGGCAACACGTTTAATCTGCTTCATCCGCGCGTGCTGCAGCTGGTGATGGACAGCTTGCGTTATTGGGTCGTGGAAATGCACGTCGACGGATTTCGTTTCGATCTCGCCGCCACGCTTGTGCGTAATCGCGAGGGCGTAAACATGCTGCATCCCTTCCTTCAGGTCATCCAGCAGGATCCGATTCTTTCGAACGTGAAACTTATCGCGGAACCGTGGGACGTTGGAGACGGCGGCTATCAGGTTGGGAATTTTCCTCCACCATGGTCGGAATGGAATGGGAAATACCGCGATACGGTGCGCAGTTTTTGGAAGGGCGATGAAGGCCGAATCGGCGAGATGGGTTACCGGCTCACAGGCAGCCCCGATCTATACCTGCATAACGGGCGCCGCCCTTACGCCAGCATTAACTTTGTGACCGCGCACGATGGTTTCACGCTGAACGACCTGGTCAGCTACAACGACAAGCACAACGAGGCGAACGGCGACGCCAACAAAGACGGCGACAACAACAATCTCTCGTGGAATTGCGGCGCGGAAGGTCCGACAGAAGATCCACAGATCAACGCGTTGCGCGAACGGCAGCGGCGAAATTTTCTGACCACGCTTTTTCTTTCCCAGGGCGTGCCGATGCTCAATGGCGGAGACGAACGGGGAAGATCACAGAACGGCAATAACAACGCTTATTGCCAGGATAACGAAATCAGTTGGTTCAATTGGACGCGCGACGAAAAGCAAAATCAGTTTCTGGAGTTCACGCGAAAGCTGATCCGATTTCGTAATGAACATCCGGTATTTCGCCGGCCGAAGTTTCTTCAGGGTCGGCGAATACGCGGTTCGGAGATTCGCGATGTGATGTGGTTCAATCCCGGCGGGAGTGAGATGAGCGACGAAGACTGGGCGTCGCCGTTCGTTCGTTGCATTGGGATGCTGCTAAGTGGCGATACGAGCGATGTTCTCAGTTTCGAAGGCCAGCCAATCCGTGACGAGACCTTTCTGCTGCTGATTAGTGCGCATTACGAACCGATCCCATTTGTTCTGCCTGGCCAGGAGCATCTCGAGTGGCAATTGATTCTCGACACAATGGATCCCGACGGTTTCCTGGCTGAACCAAGAAAATTCGCCTCCGGCGACGATGTCGATCTTGGCGGTCGCGCTTGCTGTTTGCTCCGACTGGTAAGCGGGACGCAAGCTCAGGCACGCGAGGAATCCTGGAAAAAACGCCGCGTCGAATTTCCACCATTAAGCGCAGAGGAAGAACGCGCTCGCCGCAAATAGCCCGTTGCACGGAGAAGAAATTCGGCAGCGCAATCTTGTTGCCAGAAACGAATTAGTTTGTAGAGATGTAGTGCGCATATATTGATGCGCGGCCAAATTTTTTGGTCAGTGATTCGTCATGACACCGAGTTCTCTTGTTATCGTCACTGATCGAGGCGAGTTAAAAGCATATCGGGTGAACGAGACGCCGACGCGCGGACCGAGCCTGCAATTAGTGCAGGCATTCAACATCACCGACGCACACGGAAGGTTGGTCGATAAACTGAGCGATCTGGCCGGACGCTTTCCGGTGACCAACGGCGCAGGCGCTCATCATGGCGCGGGCTCCACTGCGGAGCGGACGCAGTTGGCAACAGAAATGGACCGTCGCATTCATAAAGAGCTCGCCGATCAAATTACAAAAATTGTTTCCCCCAATGGAAAAGAAGGCTGGGCGTTTGCCGCGCCGGCCGAAATTCACGGGGCGATTGTCGATCTTTTGCCTATCGCTGTGCGCGACCGAATCGTCGAACATGTGAAATCGGATTTGGTGAAAGTGGAACCGGCGAAACTCATTTCGCGGTTTCGTTCGTTGCAACCAATTGAATAGTTCATGCGCACGGCAATTGTCATCCCGAACGGAGTGAGGGATCTCACACAGGCTCATGGGTCACGCAATCAGTCAACTGGGATGTCCCTTGCCGTCTGCGCCGCTCGGGAAGACATCGCATTTTTTTATCGCGCGCCCGTTCCAACAGCGTTTAGATTCTTATGACCTATGCAACTGCCTGTTAAGATCTCGTATCGGGGTCTGGAAAAGTCTGACCACATCGACAGTCTCGTTTTGGATTATGCAGCGCGACTCGAGAAAT
The DNA here is from genome assembly GCA_035472675.1 of Candidatus Dormiibacterota bacterium. Taxonomy (GTDB): domain Bacteria; phylum Verrucomicrobiota; class Verrucomicrobiia; order Chthoniobacterales; family UBA10450; genus Udaeobacter. Next base: position 1,196 of record DATIOX010000044.1, on the reverse strand, counting down.
TTTGCGATCACATCAACCGCTGCGATGTGGCCATTGAACAAACCAATCACACACACCAGAAAGGAAACCCTTACCGATGCCGGATCGATGTGACCGTGTCGCGGGGCCACGAGCTGGTTGCTGACGAAAGGCAGATGGACAATGGCTCGCACCAGGCGCTCAACAAGGTGATCCACGACGCGTTCAAAACGATGGAGCGCGAACTATGCCGGGTCGTGGACAAGCAAAGGCGCGACGTCAAAACGCACGCCGATTCGCGTTCGCCGAAATAATTGCGTCTAACGCTGTGGCGGCGGGCGTGTTGCCTGCGCAGGGGGTCTATCCGGTGCTGCCGTAAAACCTCATTCACTTGGTCCACGCCGCATTCTGTAACACCACGCCATATCCATCGATATCTTCGAACGTCCTGCCATGCAGGTCCCAGTACGGGTTGTACGATGGCATCTCGCGGAACCCTGCCGATATCATTTGCGCACAGCCTGCTTCCCAATCGTTCTTGTCGGGAACGTAGACGACCAACAGATGATCCCGCGTTGGAGCTTTGCCGACCTTATGTCCTCGTTGAGAGGTGAACTCGATGTGATAGGGCTGCTTCGGATGACCCAGAATAACGCCGTCAAAGCCGCGGTGATCTTCAAACTCAGCGAGCACGTCGAAGCCAAGGCCCTTCGCATACATCTCGGCGATCGCGGCCAGGTTGTCGGTCGGCCGGACTACTCGCATCGTCGAACCAGCCTTCATAGCAACGCGCGACTCACATCGAAAACCCAGTTCGAAAATCTAAACTGTCTTCTCGTTCCGAAATATTGTCGTCATCGGTGGATTGGAAAAAGCACTTCGAGTCCGGGCGACTTGGTGCCGGCGCGATAAACGTACCCGGTAAATCGCGGGTAATTGTCGGGGTCGGATTGCCAGCGGTAGGTGGCATCACATTCCTTGCCATCGAAATGAAAATGGATTCTCAGCAATGGAATCTTATCGTCGCCTGCCACCGTATCGAATCGAGCGACGCATTTGTCGATCTTACCTTCTATCGTTCGTGTGACTTGCAGAGCTCCGTTCACGTCTTGAAGTGTCACATCCCCGCTGTAAGTCGCAGTTGAATCGGCCTTGCGCCCGATGAGGTCGTAATTTCCAGCCATGTAGCTACGCAAGGACTCCTCATCGAGGCGCTCCCCGTCAGCGTTGGCACAGCC
>DATIOX010000043.1:0-7477 GCA_035472675.1 Candidatus Dormiibacterota bacterium | reverse complement strand
CCTTCGTAAAGAGCTGCGAATGCATATCGCGGTTGATCAGCTGGCAAAAAACCCGAGAACCACGCCGCTGTGCGCTCCTTATCTTTGGGTCCCCATTGTGCCGTGCCGGTTTTACCGGCGACCTCGGCATTATCGAGGCTGGCCTGGTGGGCGGTGCCGCCGGCGCCATTTACAACATCAATCATTCCCGTATGCAATTCGTCCTGCGTCTCGGATGACAGTTTTAGCGTTCTCTTCGCTCGCACCTGATAGGCAGTAACTATTTGGTTATCGAAGGTCTGCACCTGTTGAACCAGCCGTGTTTGGTACAGTGTCCCGCCATTCGCTACGACGCCCATGGCCTGGGCCATTTGCAACGGAGTGACTTGCGTGTCGCCCTGGCCAATCGACATGTTTGCGATATCCCCGTTGAGTAGCCTGCGACCGTGCGTTGCCTTCATGTATTCATCGTTGGGAACACGGCCTTCCGCCTCGCCGCGCAAAGGGATGCCGCACTTCGCGCCGAAGCCCAGTGCTAATGCCCAATCGATGATCGGTTGCGCGCCGGTTCTGATTCCCACCTGGTAAAACCATGTGTCGCACGATTCGGTGAGCGCCTGCACGAAATTCAATGCGCCGCGATTGCCCTTTTTCCAATTATGGAAAGTGACATTTCCAATCTGAATTGACGGAACACATTCATATCGATCGTCTGGAAACACCGCGCGGCTTTCGAGCGCAGCGATGCCCACTGCAATTTTGAAGGTCGATCCCGGTGGATAAGACGAACGATACGCTCGCGGCAAAAGCGGAATGTCCTTGTCATCTTGCAACAACTTGAGTTGCTCGGCTGATATCGAAGGAACAAACAAATTTGGATCGTAGGTCGGCCAGGAGGCCAACGCCAGAATGTCGCCGTTGTTTGGATCGATAATCACAATGGCGCCGCGTTTTGCTTTCGCTTCCAGCGCCTTTTCAGCAAGTTGCTGAAGACGCAGGTCAAGCGTGGTGACCACATTGTACCCGGGGTCGGGCGGAGTAATCAGTTTCTCGGAGGTCTTCCGACCGTCCTTATCAAAGGTGAGTTTGTATTCGCCATGCTTGCCTGTGAGCATTTCGTTGAACGTTTGCTCCAGTCCTTCGCGCCCTTCGGTTTCAGGCCAGAGCGTCTCGTGATTATCAACAATCCCATCCGGATTTCGCCCGGTCTTGCCGGTGTACCCGATGATTTGACCGGCCACTTTTCCGTTCGGATAAACGCGCACGTAGATCGGGCGCACAATCACTCCGGGCGGCGGATCATTTTTTATCTGTCCGTACTCCACCTGGCTAAGATTCTGCGCGATCTCCATCGGCATGACTCCCCTGTTGTGGTAATGGCGAAGAATCGCTTCGTCGGAAATCTTGAGTTTGCGACCAATGAGCCTGGCGGTTCTGTCGATCTTTTCCCTCGCAAAGCTGAGTGTTTGCGCATCGGAAAAATCAAGCGGCGTAGGGAAATTGATAGCGAGATTGTAGCTGAGCCTATTTTGCGCGAGCGATTCGCCGTTGCGGTCTGTGATCTGACCGCGCGGCGCCGGAACATCAAGGATGTAAGTGCGCGAGAGTTTTTGTGTTTCAAACGTCGGCACAATTGTTTCCTCTTCGGTTTGTGGAGGTGTGGTTGTGCTGGGCACAGCAGACGGCGCCAGCGCCTGGGCAAATAATGCGGTCGACGTTGCTTGGATCGAGAACGCGATGCACAACCCGCTTAAAATTCCCCAGAGTGACCTCATTTGAAAACGTGAATCTGCGAAATCTACGGATAAATCAATGCCTTTGCAGGAATTGATGCACTTCTTCGGCCAACTTTCGACCAATCCCTTCCGTTGAAGCGATTTCCTCCACCGTGGCTCTGCGCAGGCGATTTACCGAGCCGAACCTCCGCAGCAGTAAATTCTTGCGGTTCTGACTCACACCGGGGCAATCGTCAAGAATGCTTTCGCCGACCCGTTTTTTCATGAGCAATTGGTGATATGCGTTGGCGAAGCGATGCGCCTCGTCGCGGATGCGTTGAAGCAATCGCAAGGCGCCGGAGTCCATCGGAAGCTGCAGCGGCAGGGACCGGCTGGGCCGGTAAATCTCTTCGCGTTCCTTCGCCAGGCCGATAATCGGAAGATCGTGCAAGCCTAATCGCTGCAATTCACGGCACGCGGCGGAGAGTTGGCCCTTTCCGCCGTCAACGATAATCAGATCTGGAAGACGAACTGCTACAAAACTTTCGTCATTCCGAGCTCCGAAGGTTTTCGGGGCCGAGGAATCCTTGGAAGTTGCCGATGCGTTTTGCAGTTGGGTCCCTCGACTTCGTTCGGAATGATCCGAAATTCGCGCAAGCGCATCCGCGGCATTCTCTTGCGAAAACTCCGCTACCTCGGAGTTCGCATCGCGTGCCTCCAGCAGAACACGCGAATACCTGCGCCGGACGACCTCGGCCATACTGGCGAAATCGTCCTGTCCTTCCACTGTTCGCACTCGATAGCGGCGGTAATTGTCCTTATCCGGTACACCATCCCGAAAACAAACCATCGAAGCAACAACGTGCGTTGTTGAAATATTTGAGATATCGAAACATTCCATCACGCGCGGCACCTGGGGCAGTTGCAACGCATCAGCCAACGCGCGCACGTCCGCCATCGGATCGATCGCGCTCGGCAGACTACCACGGGTAAATCGACGCATTGGCCTTGTCGTGCTGCGCAAGTCTTCAACCATGTTGCGTAGTTCGGCCGCCTTCTCGAACTCCATTTTTTTTGCCGCTTTGCGCATTTCCTCTTCCAACGTCGCGATCATTTCCCTCGATTTTCCTTCCAGGAATTCACAGGCTTGGACGATGCGCTCGCGGTATTGCTCCGCGTTGATCTCGCTTAAACGCACCGGCACCTGATAGGTCGCTGATTTCAACTCACGCTCTGCGGGCGAGCCTCGGCCAAATGTGAGCACGCCAAATTTCTTGCGCATGAAATTCAATGTCTGTCGCAGTGCCCCGGCATGCGCGTACGGACCAAAATAGCGGCTGCCATCGTCCTTTTTGAACCGGGCGAGCCGAAAACGCGGCCACTCCTCCGAAAGATCGACCCTCACCAGAAGGAACCGTTTATCGTCGCGAAAGGAAACGTTATAACGCGGCCGGTATTCCTTGATTAGTTTGCCTTCGAGCAAAACGGATTCCGCTTCGCTGCGAACGGTGTGCGTCTCAAAATCCCAGGTCGCGTCGAGCATGGCGCGGGTTTTCAAATCGGCTTGCGCCAACTTGGATGGCAGGAAATATGAACCCACTCGTTTACGCAGGTCCCGCGCTTTTCCTACGTAAATCACGCGATTAAACCGGTCGCGCATCAAATACACGCCAGGCTTATGTGGGACCTCGTGCATCTTCTTCTGCAAATCCGGCTTCTCTTTGGTCGATACAGCCATCCGGTCGTGAATCTACGCGAGAAGCGGAGATCTGAAAATCGCGATCGCCAGCTTCACCGGTCGCAAGCAGCAACGTGCGTACAGCAAAGCGCCCGCGAAATTTTTCGCGGGCGCCTTTGATTTAGTCGCAACGACTTTTCCGTTACGGTCTTGTCGTTGTCGTAGTAGTTGTTTCTTCGTGTTTGATAACCCTGGGTGGTTGGCTCAACACGACCTTGCGCACGAGTACCCTGTCGCCGACTTTCGTGTAATAGATGGTTGCCGGCATATCTGGTCGAATCGCCGACAAACTGACGGTGCGACCCTCAGGATCTACCACGGTGGTGTCCCGAGTATAATAATAACGTGCTGGCGCCACCTCAGGCGTTGTCCGGAACATGAAGTAATCCGAATCCGGCGTGTACGTAACAATTGTGCCAGCACTGGTGGTTGTTGTCTGCTGAGTTGTCGTCGTGCCCGTTACCGGATCATTCGTGGTCGTAGTAGTCGTGGTCTGTGCTAGCGCTATCCCTAACCCCGCCGCGCAAACAAATCCTGCTGCCAATATTTTTACTAATCTCGTTTGTTTCATATTTGTCCCTCTGCTTTGATTGAATCGATGTTCTGCATTGCCTATCTCTCCGGTCACTTTTTGCCGGAGCTTCTTCAGTTACGCCCTGATATCGTAAATTCCGCCTCGCGTGGTCGCATTGATGGGCGTAAGCCCTTTTGTTGCAACAAGGTAAGATAAAGTGCCACTTATGCAGGCTTTACCCGGCTTTCGCGATTTCCTTCCGGACGACTGCGCAGTGCGCAATTACATCTTTGCGCGCTGGCGCGACGTCGCGCGTTGCCACGCCTTTATTGAATGGGACGGTCCCGTTCTCGAGTCCACCGAGCTCTACAAAAAAAAGAGCGGCGCAGAAATCGTCGATCAACTTTTTAACTTTATCGATAAAGGCGAGCGCGAAGTCGCCATGCGCCCCGAGCTCACGCCCACGCTTGCTCGCGTGGTCGCCGCCCACGAGCGCGAATTCAAGAAACCGCTCAAATGGTTCTCAATTGGCCAATTTTTCCGTTACGAAAAACAACAGCGCGGAAGATTGCGCGAACATTTTCAACTCAATTGCGACATTATCGGGGAAACGAACGCTGCCGCTGACATCGAGTTGGTGGCGCTCTGCATCGATATCCTGCGGGCGTTTGGGTTCACCGAAAAAGATTTTGTCGTCCGGATCAGCGACCGCGGTTTCTGGACCGATTTCCTGCGTGAAAAAGGTGTGTCAGCGGATCGATGGGATGAATTATTGCAGGCAATCGATAAGTCCGGACGTGAGCCGCGCGAGAAGACAGCGGAGAAACTTGGCAAACTAGCCGATCCAATCTTTTCAATTCTCGAGAGCGGCGGGAAGAACCGGAACCTCGACCAACTTGTGAACGGCCTTCGCGAACGAGGACTTGCCGATTATGTGGCGATCGATGTCGGCATTGTGCGCGGACTGGCTTATTACAGCGGCATTGTATTTGAGGTGTTCGACCGTGCCGCCAAATTCCGCGCCATAGCGGGCGGGGGCCGTTACGATAACTTGATCGCGCAACTGAGCGACAACGCAGTCTCAATGCCGGCCCTCGGTTTCGCAATGGGCGACGTTGTGCTCGGTGAGCTCATGAATGAAACACCTCATGCGCGTGAGAAACTGGAGACTGCAATCGCGCAGGGCCGGAAGATCGACATTTATGTTGTCATCGCAAAGGAACAGCGCCGCGGAGACGCTCTTGGGCAAATTCAACAATTTCGCGACCGGGGCTATCGGGTGGATTATCCGCTCACTAGCGAAAAGGTTGGCAAACAATTTCAAATCGCGGAGCAACTTGACGCTCGGGTTGCGGTCTTGTTCGGAGACGAATGGCCGCAGATAAAAGTAAAGAACCTGGCTACGCGCGAAGAATATTTAGTGCACCACACGGAGTTACTTGCGCACTTGCAAGCGTAATCCAGCTTGTCATCCTGAGCGCAGCGAAACGGAGTCGAAGGATCCCGCCGCATCGTCCAAGGTTTCGCGACGGGATTCCTCGATTTCGCTCGGAAAGACAAGAAACATGTATCGCACGCACCATTGCAATTCACTTCGTAAGAGCGACATCGGCAGGCAAGTTGCGCTGGCCGGGTGGGTCAATGTCACGCGCGATCACGGCGGAGTGATTTTCATTGATCTCCGCGATCGCGAAGGCCTCACGCAAATCGTGTTTCGGCCGGAGGAAAATGCGAAGCTTGCGAAGGAAGCGCATACGTTGCGCAGCGAAGACGTGATTCAAGTGTCCGGTCACGTCGCTGCCCGGCTGCCAGGCACAGAAAATCCAAATCTCGCCACCGGCGAAATCGAAATCATTCCGAGTGAATTAAGAATTCTGAATCGGGCGGATGACCTGCCGTTCCCGATCGACGCCGAGCCGCACACCGAAGATCTGCGGATGACCCATCGATACTATGACCTGCGCCGCCCCCGGTTCGCGCGCAATCTGCGGTTGCGACACATCGCGGCGAAGGCAACGCGCGATTATCTGGACAGCCAGGGTTTCGTCGAGGTTGAGACTCCGATTCTTTCCAAGAGCACTCCGGAAGGTGCGCGAGATTTTTTGGTACCGAGCCGAATCACGCCCGGGAAATTCTATGCGTTGCCCCAGGCGCCTCAGCAGTACAAACAACTACTGATGGTCGCCGGTGTGGAAAAATATTTTCAGATCGCGAAATGTTTTCGCGACGAAGATTTGCGAGCAGACCGGCAACCGGAATTTACTCAAATTGATATCGAAGCCTCGTTTGTCACGCCGGACGACATCTTCGCGGTTACCGAAGGAATGCTCGCTGCAATCTTCAAGGCGACACGCAATATCGAGGTCAAGCTCCCGTTTGAGCGGCTCACTTACCGCGAAGCCGTCGATTGCTATGGGAGCGATAAACCCGATCGCCGTTTTGGGATGGAGCTCGTTGATTTTGGAGAAATTTTTCGCGAGAGCGGTTTTAAAGTTTTTCGCAGCGCGCTTGATTCTGGGGGTGTGGTAAAGGCGATTAACGCAAAAGGATTTGCCGGCATCACCATCGGACAAGCTGACGAATTAACTGAAATTGCGAAGTTGTACGGCGCAAAAGGGCTCGCTTCTATCAAGATCGAGCAGGGCGAATGGAAATCGCCCATCGTGAAATTTTTCTCCGAGCCTGAAAAGGCGGCGCTGCAATCGAAACTGAACATCGAGGAAGGCGACTGCGTCTTCTTTGGTGCTGACAAATGGGAAATCGCTTGTGAAGTTCTGGGGCGATTGCGTTTGCGCATTGCAGAGATGCAGGATTTGCATGGTAGGGCGCGACCGCCGGGCGCGCCGGAATGGAATTTTCTTTGGGTCACAGATTTCCCGATGTTCGAATGGAGCCCGGAGGAAAACAAATGGAACGCCATGCATCATCCATTTACGCGGCCGAAAGCGGAGGACATGGCGCTGTTTGACGAAAGGAAGTTTCCCGATGTTCGTGCCGAAGCGTACGACGTCGTTTTGAATGGTGTCGAGATCGGTGGCGGCAGTATGCGAATTTACGAGCCGGAGTTGCAGGACAAAATGTTTGAGGCTCTCGGTATCAGCCCGGAAAATCGCCAAACGCAGTTTGGTCATTTGCTGCGCGCACTGCATCTTGGCGCCCCGCCGCACGGCGGAATCGCGTTCGGCTTTGATCGCCTAGTCATGCTCATTGCCGGTGAACAAGGCATTCGGGACGTGATAGCCTTCCCAAAAAACAATCGCGGCATGGATTTGATGAGCAACTCCCCTGCCGAAGTCGATCCAAGACAGTTGCGCGACTTGGGAATCAATCTCGGCAACAAAAAAAAGAACGAGTAGCGCACCGGGCTGACGTGAAGCGTATTCAGCTGCGTCACTCTTCCCGCAAGAGTTTGGATGGATCGACAGCAAGCGCTCGCATGGCGGGAATGGCAGAGGCTGCAACGCCCAGCAACACCATCGTTAGCACCGCGCCGGCCACAACCACGGGATCTCGCGGATTTGCTTGATATAC
>DATIOX010000042.1:0-2778 GCA_035472675.1 Candidatus Dormiibacterota bacterium | reverse complement strand
CCGTCCATGTCGCTCAACTCCCGTTGGCTCCATTCTGCGAAACGCCAACGCGAGAACATCAATCCGGCGTCCGCCGCGGCGGGCGCCCTACAATTCCAGACTGCCGGTCAGACCTCCGGCGGTGACACCATGATTCGTGCCAAAACGGCGCGTTGTGCGCCGATCAATGCAGCGATGCCCTTCCGTGCGAGCCCTAGCATCTCATCCAGTTGCGATCCCGAAAAGGTCGCTTCTTCACCAGATCCCTGTACTTCTACGAATTCGCCGTCTTCGGTAGCCACAAGATTGAAATCAACGGTGACGAGTTTGTCCTCTTCGTAATTAAGATCCAGTACGGCTTGCCCATCCAGAATCCCGGCACTCACTGCAGCGAGCAATTTTTGCATTGGAGGGGCGTCGAGTTTTTTTTCTCTCACAAGTTTCCGGCAGGCAATGGCGAGGGCCAGACTGGCGCCAGTGATTGCAGTGGTGCGTGTTCCTCCGTCGGCTTGCAAGACATCGCAATCGACCCAGATCGTGCGCGGCCCGAGTTTTTGGAGATTGACAACTGCTCGCAGCGAGCGACCAATCAAGCGCTGAATCTCTACACTGCGACCGTCGAGGCGACCTTTTGCGGCATCGCGGGGCTTTCGCGTCTGCGTCGAATATGGAAGCATCGAATACTCAGCCGTAAGCCAGCCGCCAGTCACCCCCTGCTCTTTCATCCAGCGCGGCACAACTTCTTCAATAGTGACACCGCAGATCACGCGTGTTTGCCCTATCGAAACAAGCACCGAACCGCTTGCATGCGGCGCAACATTTAGCTCGAAATCGATCGACCGAATTTCATCGGGTCCGCGGGCGTCATTTCGCTGCATCGCTGGGAACTTAGATGTAGCTGGAATTTGCGCGACGAAAGATTTTGCAACGTTCGATGGGTTCCGCTGCGGCGGATTCAGTTCATACGGCCAGTGATCGCTGCTTAGCCCTGAGTAATCGGCTTGACGCGCTGCGCTGACCATCGTTGTTTAAGCGTTTTGAGTGAAAAATAGCGCTGACACCCAGACAGCGATTTGCATTGCCGGAGCGCACCGTTCAGGAACATCGATGCTCACAAGGCTATTGCACGCCTGTGGCGTCTACCTCGGTCCAAAAGACGAATTGATGCCTGCGCAGGCGGATAACCCTGATGGTTTTTGGGAACATCTTGGGTTCGTAGCACTGAATGACGAATTGCTGAATGAGCTCGGCGGCGCATGGGATCTCCCACCGAAACGTGACGAGAACTTCGCACATGACCGGCTGGATCCTTTGCGCATGAAAGCGCGTCTGCTCATCGAGAGATTCAATTCAGGAGGTCTCTGGGGTTGGAAAGATCCGCGTAACAGTTTGACGCTGCCTTTTTGGCAAGACCTGCTGCCTGGCATGAAGACGCTCATCATGGTGCGCAATCCATTGGAAGTTGCCCACTCCATGAAGGGACGAAACGGAACTTCGTATTCATTTGGCTTGCGGCTCTGGGAAATCTACAACCGGCGTGTGATTGAGGCGGCAGGCGAGCACGACCGACTTGTTACTCATTACGATTCGTTCTTCGAAGACCCGGAAACGGAATTGCAACGCATTACGAATTTCATTGGATTGTCCGATACCGAAGCAGCTAATGCAGCCGGGCTGGTAACAAAGCGAAGACGCCACACTCACTTCACCATTGATCAACTAATTGACGCTCGCGTCGCTCCAGAGGCAATCGAGCTTTATCGAGCTCTGGTTGCCGAAGCATCGCCGAGAGAAAGGACTAGAGGAACGCAAATGACGGCTCCGCAGGCTGTGAAATCGGACGAACCAGATTTGCTTCCAGGCTCCGTGAGTCGGCTGAACGCCTCCGTTCCAGAAAGGATGGCTCAAATCGAGAATCTCTATCGCGAGCTCCTTGCGCAAGCGGAAACGCGTCATAAGGCACAAGTTGAGGAACTCACCGCGCACCTTGCCAAAACCGAAGCGCGTCATAACGCGCAACTCGAGGAACTCACCGCCCATGTTGAGCGCATGAATCAGCTTCTTCGGGATAAAAGCATTAGCCTGGCCGAAAGCGAAGCGCAGGGAGAAGAACTGCGAAAGCGTTTGTGTCAACAGCTCAAGGCAGCCAAGAAGCTTTGTCAATTCTTGGACGACGCTGGCGACGCAGCAGCCCGGCTTCGCTCTTCCGCACGCTGGCAACTTGCAAATCCTGTTGCTGCTCTGAAAGCAAAACTTCTTTCCTCACAGGATTCGTTAGGCTACGGGCATCTGGAAAAGGTCGTTTCGACTTACCAGAAGTGGCGAACCACACAGCCCGATGTTGCCGCCATTGACGCCGAAATCCGGGCTTTGATTTCAGGTGCGTCTTCAGCGCCTATGGGAAGAGTAGCGCCCATCGAGCCTCCCGTGCCAACCCGTCCGATTGAGTTTCCATCTCACGAGCAGGTCGAGGTTTCGATTATTATTCCTGTGTTGAATCAGTTACATTTCACGCAGGCCTGTCTGGCTTCGCTGCAGGAGCAGCAGGGGCCGGAGCGTTTCGAAGTCATTGTGGTGGATGATTGCTCGACGGACGGCACTGCCGAGGCCGTGCCGCGGATGCCAGGGGTTGTCTATCTGCGCAACGAGGTAAACTCAGGTTTCATTGCATCCTGCAACTTCGGCGCCGAGAAGGCGCGCGGGAATTACTTGGTTTTTCTAAATAATGACACACTCGTCACTCCGGGCTGGTTAACCGCTTTGCTCGATACTTTCGCAGAAGAACCACGAGCCGGTATT
>DATIOX010000041.1:0-58567 GCA_035472675.1 Candidatus Dormiibacterota bacterium | reverse complement strand
AGGGTAAGCCCTCGGTAACAAGCATTGCACAGGCCGCTTGAGCCTTGCAACAAAAACCATGGCGGCCACGAATGTGACGCAGGACGAATTTTGGACAGTTGCATTTTTTTACCAAAGTTCGCTGGACGCAAACGTCTAATGGAGACTGTGGAAGTGCGTCCGTGTGCTCCTTCTTACCCCTTCTCCTGCTGCGGAGTGGGGCGTTGGGGCATGAGCAAGAGCACGAGTGAGAGTAAACTACAGTGACCGATGGCTCGTAACGATCACGGAAATAAAGGGAGATCGGAAGAAGACGCCGACGACGTGCGCCTCATGCGGCTTATCGGTCGAGGCGACACCATTGCGCTCGAGCGACTGATCGAGAAACACCAAGCTTTGGTCGCCGGCACCGTGGCGCGCATGCTAGGCAGCAATTCCGACGTGGAAGACATCGCGCAGCAGGTATTCATTCGAGTGTGGAAAAGCGCGCGTCGCTATGTCCCGCGGGCAAAATTCACGACCTGGCTATTGAAAATTACGCGTAATCTCGTTTTCAACGAGCTACGCCGCGCCAAGCGCCACGCGCATGTTCCACTTCAGCCGGAAGCGGGCGCAGAAGATTCGGCTCTGAAAGATGAGGCGAACCTGGCTCCCGATGCTTCCCTGCTGGAAGGGGAACTTCAGCGAACGATCGAAGGAGCAATCCTTCAGCTTCCAGAGACCCAGCGAATGGCACTGGTCCTCCGGAGATATGAGCAACTTAGTTATGAGCAAATTGCCGAGGTTCTCGACCTCTCAGTTCCCGCTGTAAAGAGCGTTCTCTTTCGCGCGCGCACCGAGCTGCGCTCGCGGCTAAGTAAGTATCTTGGTTAGGATTGCTATTTCTTGCTCTTACTTGTGCTCGCCTGTTCTGCAGGGAAAGCTGACAGCTTCTCCTAAAGTTACGACTACCGCTCAATCACGCGGCCCCGCACACGCTTAATTTGGCTATGATGCGTGAGTACGTGGACACGTCCATCGCTGCCACGAAAAAATGCGCTTAACAGCCAGCTGACAATCGAAATGATGATCGCACCAAAAAATGCTCTCCAGAAACCTGGAACTTCAAAGCATGGCACGATCTCGCCGACGAATTTCAACATCAGCGCGTTAATAATTAAGATGAAAAGCCCTAGTGTAACGAGAATCAACGGCAGACTCAGCAAGAGAAGGATGGGACGAATAAAAGCGTTCATGATACCGAGCAGAAGCGATGCGCCCAGAAGACAACCGAGGCGGTCGCCGTAATTGATTCCAACAATCGGCGCAGCCACAAACACGGCAATTGTGGTCGCGATCCAGCGGAAAACAAAATGTCTCATGCCCGTGAAGTTTCTAAATTTACTCCTTGATCAAAGAAGCGCGAGAAAGCACTTGCCAACCAATCGATGAACGCTAAACGAAATAAAGTCATCAACGATAAAATCTGTGCCGAAAAAAAAGAAAATTGTCCAAGATAAAAATGAGACCTCGCCGGAGACCGGCGGGTCTTTCAAAGTAAAAGCCGGCAAAGCCAATCGCGCGCGCCGCGTCACCGCCAGTCGAAAACCGCGCGAGACCAATGCCAGGAAAAGCGCGGCCATAGCAAACGCTTCAATGCCACTCGAGACGGCGGGTATCGCAGAGCCGTCGGACGAAGCGATCAGGCTCCGAGCCTACTTCATTTCGGAGCGGCGACGTCGATTTGCGCTGTCCGGTGACGCAGAATCCGACTGGCTCGAAGCAAAGCGGCAGCTGGTATCCGAACCCGGTCACCGCTGAGATCAGAACTAAAGCGGCCCGAATCGCTGTTAATTAATGAAATGGAAAACGCTCTTGTCGATTTAGCGCAGGCCCTGCGAGAACGCCTCGCAGTGATTCGCGACGAGCAAAGCCGCCGTGATGAAGCAAAACACATCGCGCGATTGCGTAGTATCTCGGAAAAGATCGACCGGTTACAAGCAACCCTGCCGCAGCCCATCGATCCCCGACTAGCGCATTATCTTCAGCGCAAGAGTTACGACAAAGCGCTCGAGTTCCTCGAGGGACAGATCACCGTGAATACAGCTCGACGATAAGCTGCTCGTTCACGATCGGCTGTATCTCTTCTCGAGAGGGGATTCGCGCAACCTTGCCGCTGAGCCCGTCGCGATCGACTGTAAGCCAGTCGGGCACGGGAACAATTTGCGTAAGATCAAGGTTACGGAGCGAGAGTTGACGCGATTTCGGCTTGTCTTTGATCGCGATTTCGTCGCCTGCTTTCACGTTGTAGGAAGCTACATTCACGCCGCGCGCGTTCACAAGCACGTGGCCGTGCGACACCAGCTGGCGAGCAGCGTTGCGAGTGTTAGCGAGGCCAAGCCGATAAACCACGTTATCGAGACGCGTCTCTAATAGTTGAAGAAGTGTTTCACCAGTCACACCGCGTTTCTGCAGCGCCTTCTCGAAAATCCTCCGAAATTGCCGCTCGAGAAGTCCGTACTGATAACGCAGCTTCTGTTTTTCGCCGAGCGCAATCGCGTACTCCGATTGTTTGCGCCGGGACCCTCTTGGGCCATGCATGCCGGGCGGATAGTTCTTCCGCTCCAATGCCTTGGAAGAACCGAAAAGCGGCACGCCGTAGCGGCGGCTCACTCTCGTTTTTGGTCCTGTGTATCTCGCCATTTTGGAAAGGTGATAGTTGAGAGCTGATAGCCGATAGTGTCAGACGCGGCGTTGTTTTGGCGGACGACAACCGTTATGTGGCACAGGAGTAACATCGCGAATCACGCTGAGATCCAGCCCGACTGCCTGCAACGCGCGAACCGCGGATTCCCGTCCGGCCCCCGGCCCTTTTACCAAAACTTCCACTTCCTTCAACCCATGACCCATTGCCTGCCGGGACGCGTCCTGGGCAACCATCTGAGCTGCATAAGCAGTGCTTTTGCGCGAACCTTTGAAGCCGACTTTGCCAGCGCTCGACCATCCGATCACGTTGCCTTTCATGTCGGTGATCGTCACGATTGTGTTGTTGAACGTCGAAAGCACATGCGCGATGCCCGAATGAACGTTCTTGCTGCCTTTCGCTTTGACGATCTTTGGCTTCTCGACGTCATCGCCTGAAAGCGAAAGATTTTCCGAAGCTGATGCCGCGGCAGGGGCTGACCGTTCCTTTTTTTGTTTGCCTGATTTCTTAGCGGGTTTCTCTGGCACGTCAGCCTTTGGCGCTGCCGGCTTTTCGCCTTCCCGGGGACCAGCAGCAGGCACCGCTGGTGCAGGCTCCTTCATTGTCGGCTCTTCCGAGCTTGGGTTGGTTGGATTCTCTGGGTCAGCCATAACTCTAATTAGTCGTTAGACCTTGCCGGCTTTGGCTTCCGGATTGCGGACAACGCCCACGGTCTTGCGTGGTCCCTTGCGCGTCCGGGCATTCGTCGAAGTGCGTTGTCCGCGCACGGGCAAGCCTTTCCGATGCCGAATACCGCGATAACAATTGATTGCCTGCAGACGTTTCAAGTTGCCCTGCACGTCACGACGCAAATCGCCTTCAATCTTGACCTTGTTGTTCGTAATCGCGTGAATGATTTCGTTCAATTGCTGTGGCGTAAGGTTTTTCGCACGCAAGTTTGGATCAATATTCGTTTGTTCGAGAATCCGCCGAGCTGTCGCAAAGCCGATTCCATAGATATAGGTGAGAGACGCTTCGATGCGTTTTTCTGCTGGAATTTCGACTCCTAATAATCTTGGCATGGTGTTAGTTAAAGTTACAAGGTTAAAAAGTTAAAAAAGGTCAATCATTAATCACTTCTCACTTCTGATCAATCACCCTTGCCTTTGTTTATGGCGAGGGTTCTTGCAGATCACGCGCACCACGTTCTTGCGCTTCACGATCCTGCAACTGGCACAAAGCCTTTTTACTGATGGTCGTACTTTCATAATCCGCGAGAGGAAAAACGCGGAGACGGCTCCGCGTTGTCATTTTTGGCGATACGTAATTCGCCCTTTCGACAAATCGTAGGGTGAAATCTCTAGCATAACTTTGTCTCCTGGCAAGATCCGAATGAAGTGCAGCCGCATTTTCCCGGAAATATGCGCCAGGACACGGTGACCATTGGCCAGCTCAACCCGAAACATGGTATTGGGCAGCAGCTCGACGACTTTGCCTTCTACCTCAATTGCGTCTTTGCGCGCCATGTCAGGATTTCTGGCTCGTCCTTCGTGACCAGAACCGTGTGCTCGAAGTGCGCCGAGGGCATTCCATCCGCCGTGCGCACAGTCCAGCCGTCGTCGAGCAGTCTTACGTCGGAGGTGCCGATGTTAATCATCGGCTCAATGGCTAGCGTCATCCCAGCCTTTAACTTCGGACCGCTACCCCGCTTGCCGTAGTTGGGAATCTGCGGCTCCTCGTGCATTTTTCGTCCCACGCCGTGTCCAACAAATTCACGCACGACTGAAAAACTAAAGCGGCGCGCTTCATCCTCAATTTCAGCGCAGATGTCGCCGACGCGCTGGCCTTCACGGGCGGCCCCAATTGCGCGGGCCAACGCATTTTCCGTGACGCGCAGCAACTGGTCGGTTCGCTCGTCAATGATTCCCACCGGTACAGTAGTCGCGTTGTCCCCTACCCAACCCTCCTGAACGATGCCAATATCCAGTTTTACGATGTCGCCATATTGAATGCGGCGTTGAGTGCCAATACCGTGCACAACTTCGTCATTCAGCGAAATGCAAATGTTGCCCGGAAAAGCCCGGTGCCCGAGTCGATAGCCGAGAAATGCACTTTTCACGTGTGCGTTGCTCATGAAGTCGGCTGCCGCTTCGTCCACTTCTTTTGTCGTAATACCGGGACGAACCAGATCACTAACACGGTCGAGAATATCGCTCGCGGTGCGGCACGCCTGCCGCATCTTCTCAATTTCCTTCGCGTTCTTGATTGGAATCATGCTGCAGTTTTGTCTTCAATCAGCCGCGAAATATCGCTAAAGACTGCCTCGCGATCGCGGTTGCCGTCGATCCGATGCAATATCGACATCTTTCCATAAAAGGATGCCAGCGGCTCGGTCTTAGTGCGAAATTCTTGCAAGCGAGTTTGCAACACGCTCAGATCATCGTCATTGCGACGCACTAATGGACCGTCGCAATAGGGACACACGGGACGTTCCGCAAACTGCGCGCTCGACGAGCTGGTTGTAAAGCCGCATTCCCCACATTGGAGACGCCCGGCGATGCGATCGCGCACAGTCTGGTCCGATACCTCAAGCCATATCGCCAAATCCAGGGCGGTACGCAACCGCGCCAAGATAGCCAGCAAACTTTCGGCCTGCCGCAATGTTCGGGGAAACCCATCGAAGACGAATCCGTGGCCGCCATGCAAACGTAACCAATCTTCGATTAGTTCGATGATTATTTTATCCGACACGAGCCCACCGCTTTGCAGCACTTCGGCGGTCTCCTTTCCCAACGGCGTTCCGAGGTCTCTTTCACGCCGCAGGATTGCGCCCGGTGAAGTGACGGGAATACCGAATTGGCGCGTAATCATTTCTGCCTGGGTTCCTTTTCCAGAACCGGGCGCGCCGAGAAGAACGAGCCGTCTTTTCACTACCGTTCTATCGCCCGTACAGGAAGATGGCCACGCCGGCAATCACGATCACGGCGATTCCCACATATAACCACATCAGTGTGCCGCTGGCTACAGCTTCACCGCGACTGTAGGTAGCGCGATCAAAGGATCGCCCTCGAATACGACCCTTGCGCAAGAAACCGTCGTAATGCCGCTGAATGAGATGCGTCTCTACCTGGCGCATGGTGTCGAGCATAACGCCCACTATGATCAACAAGCTTGTGCCGCCAAAAAATTGCGCGGTAATCATGGGCACGTTCAATCCCTGGCTTAGAAGACTTGGCAACACCGCTATCAGCGTCAGGAATATTGCACCGGCAAAGGTTAGTCGCGTCATTGTGAAATCAAGAAAATCGGCAGTCGGCTTTCCCGGTCGCACGCCCGGAATGTATCCGCCGTATTTCTTCAAGTCATCCGCGATTTGGGTTGGTTGAAACTGCGTCGCAACCCAGAAATAACTGAAAAAGAAAATCATTGCCGCGAGGGCAACGTAATGGGGCCAGCCGGTGGAAAGCGCGCTGGCAATCCGATTGGCTGTGGGGCTGTTTTTAAAGGCGTACTGAACAATCGTCGCCGGGAAGAGAAGCAGCGCCCAGGCGAAGATAATGGGCATCACGCCGGCGTAGTTCACTTTTAAAGGCATGTACTGCGTTTGGCCCCCATACATTTTGCGACCGACTACGCGCTTGGCATACTGAACAGTAATCTTCCGCACGCCCTGTGTGATTGTGATCACCGCGGCAATGACGACGATCAAGAAGAACACCAGGAGCACAAGAACCATGGGATTCACCTGGCTCGATCCGGTCTGGGCCGATGGCACAAAGGTCTTCCACGCCTGGGCAAGCGCGGCCGGCAGGCGCGCAACAATGCCAACGGTAATAATGAGTGATATTCCGTTTCCAATACCGCGCTCGGTAATTTGGTCACCTAGCCACATCAATAAAAGTGTCCCAGTCGTCAGGGAAACCACCGTTACAATGCGAAATTTCCAGCCCAGATCATCGACCAGCGGAATCCCGAGGTTCCTGATGGTGTCGGTAATCCCTGGCAGCATGGTGTGGTACGATTCCGGGTGCTGAAATGACATCGCCAGCAAATACCCTTGGAAAATGCACAGCCCTACTGTCGCGTAGCGCGTTAGCTGCATGATCTTTTGTCGCCCGCCGTCTTCGCGTGCAAGCCTGCCAAGCTGAGGGATAACCGCAGTCAGCAACTGCATCATGATTGATGCGCTGATGTAAGGCATGATGCCAAGGGAGAAGACCGCGCAATTCTCCAGCGCGCCACCACTGAACAAGTTAAAGAGCGCTGCGAGACCACCTCCCGTGCGCTGGCTCAGTGAAGTGCGAAACCATTCCTGCAACACACCCTGGTTAACTCCCGGAGTCGTGATCGCCGCTCCCAAACGCACGAGCACGATTACCGCCAGCGTAAACAAAATGCGCCGACGCAATTCCGGTATCTTGACCGTGTTGAGAAACGCCGAAACCATCCGCTAAATGTGAAACATTATGCGCCGTGAAGCTAGCTCTCCCGCGAGGCTTTCCTTTTCGCTTTGGCCGAGGTCTTCGATTTTTTCTTCGCTACCGCCTTTGGCGCAAGCTCGCCAGACAGTTCCTCCGTCGAACTCCCAACCCTTACGGCGGCACCTTTTTCACGCAGCGTAATTGTCCCTCCAGCTTTTTCGATTTTTTCCCGGGCCGCTGCGCTAATTTTATCGGCTTCCACCTGCAGTCCATGTTTTAACTCGCCGTCACCAAGAATTTTTATTCCTACGAAATGACCCCGTACGAGCTTTGACTCCCGCAAGAGTTGTTCGTTCACTGTAGCTCCAGCCTCGAACGCATTGAGATCATCAAGGTTGACAATCGCATACCGCTTATGAAAGGCGGCATTATTAAACCCTCGCTTTGGCAGTCGTCGAATCAGGGGCATTTGCCCACCCTCGAACCCCAGCCGAATACTTCCGCCCGAGCGCGCCTTTTGCCCTTTATTACCCTTGCCGCTGGTTTTGCCATGACCGGAGCTTTCACCGCAGCCCAAGCGTTTCACACGATGTCGCGATCCCGGTCGCGGCCGTAAACTATGAAGACGCATCATGTTGCTCACCTTTTCCATCGCTGAAGTGAATTCCACGCACTTTAAAAATTTCGTCCCGACGGCGAAGTGACTTCAAGGCAGCGATCGTCGCTTTCACGACGTTGGCGTGATTGCTTGATCCGAGCGACTTGGCGAGCACATCGCGGATGCCAGCTGCTTCGGCGACGGCTCGGACACCTCCTCCGGCAATAACTCCGGTCCCGGGTGACGCGGGGCGCAATAGCACTCGCGCTCCATCGTATTCGCCAATCACTTCGTGGGGAATTGTGTTTTCGTTCAATGAAACTTTTTCCATCGCTTTGCGCGCGGCTTCAGAGGCCTTCCGAATCGCCTCCGATACTTCGTTGGCCTTGCCAAATCCGCATCCCACTTTTCCATCGTGATCTCCAGCCACGATCAATGCGCTAAAGCTAAAACGGCGTCCCCCCTTCACGACCTTCGCGCAGCGGTTGATGAATACGACCTTCTCTGTCGTATCGCCCCTTGCCGCCGGCGCCTTATCTGTCCTGCGCATGTCCGGTCGTCTGCCTGAAGTTGTTTGAGCCATGAATTAGAATTTTAGGCCGCCTGCACGGGCAGCGTCTGCCAATGCCTTCACTTTTCCGTGATACAGGAACCCGCCGCGATCAAAAACGACTCGCTCGAGTTTTTTTGCCAGTAAACGTTCCGCGATTGCCTTGCCGACGTGTTCCGCCGCGGTCTTGTTTGCAGCGGCTTTATCTTTACCAACCAGGGAGCGCTCCGCCGTCGATGCGGCGGCCAGCGTCTGTCCCGCATCGTCGTCGATCACCTGAGCATAAACGTGTTTGCCAGAGAAATGAACTGACAGCCGCGGTCGTTGTGCCGTGCCTGCCACTTTTTTCCTTATCCTTCGATGAACGCTTTGTCGCGCTGCCTTACGAATCGTCGCCATAATTTATTGAACAGTCTTGCCCTCTTTGCGACGAATCTGCTCACCCGCGTAGCGAACGCCTTTGCCCTTGTACGGTTCCGGAGGATAAAAGCGACGGATGTCCGCCGCCACCTGCCCAACCAATTTTTTGTCTACGCCTTGAACTGTAATCTTCGTATTATCGGCGACAGTGATTTTAATGTCTTCCGGAATCGAAAATGGAACCGGATGCGAGAAACCGAGGCTCAAGTTGAGCGTGGCACCCTGAACGGCAGCCTTGAAACCTACTCCTTCGATCTCGAGTTGCTTGGTGAATCCCTCGCTGACGCCCTGCACCATGTTGTGCACGAGGCTACGTGAAAGTCCATGCAAGGCTTTTACACTGCGTGATTCTGTTTCGCGTACGAAGGAGACGCGATTATCCTCCACGCTTGCCCGGATTTGGCGCGGCAGCTTCCAGTGAAGTTTACCTTTAGGTCCCTCCACTGAAACGGCTCCTTCTTCGTCAACGTTCACTTTGACTTTGTCGGGAACCTCGACCGCCTTATTTCCAATTCGTGACATGAGTTCGTGATTCGTTAAATCGTTACCAAACGTAAGCCAGTAGCTCCCCGCCAACCTTTTGCTTTCGCGCCTCGCGTCCGGACAACACGCCGCGCGACGTAGAAAGAATGGCCAAACCCATTCCACCCAGAACCCTCGGGATTTCATCCGCGGCAACGTACCGTCGCAATCCCGGTCGGCTCACACGACGCAGCCCTGCAATGGCGCTCGAGCGGTTCACAATTTTGTTGGTGATCTTGATGCGCGGATGCGCAGCACTCGTGTCCACCGAGTAATCGGAAATGTAACCTTCATCCTTCAGGATGCGCGCGATCTCGGCCTTAATCTTCGAGTACGGCACGAGCACTTCCGATTTTTGCGCGCGCGTTCCGTTGCGGACACGCGCCAGAAAATCGGCAATAGGATCAGTAACAGTGCTCATGACAATCAGGCGGGTTGCGCGGCGGGCTTCCTCGCCCGGTCGCTAAACGGCATTCCCATTTCGCTTAACAGCGACTTGGCTTCCTCATCGGTCCGTGCCGTGGTGACGATTGTAACATCAAATCCGATGTTGCGCTTGATTTTATCCAGCTCAACCTCTGGAAAAATCGACTGATCCGAAACCCCCAGCGTATAGTTGCCCTGGTTATCAAAAGAGCGCGGAGAGACGCCGCGAAAATCGCGGATCCGTGGTAGCGCCGCTTTGATGAAGCGTTCGAGGAATTCGTACATGCGTTCTCCGCGCAGGGTCACCTTTGCGCCAATGGCCTGGCCTTTGCGCAATTTGAAGTTGGAAATACTTATCTTGGCCAGTGTTTCGACGGGGCGCTGGCCCGTAATCAACGCAAGCTCCGCTTTCGCTTCTTCCAGCGCCTGCTTCACATCAGATTGCGAGCCTACGGAAGTGTTAATCACCACTTTTTCCACCTTGGGAACCTGATGAACGTTTTTGTAACCATGCAGCTTCTGCAGCGCCGGCATAACGCGCTCTTTGTAATGGCGATGAAATTCGTTTTCCATTTTTCAGTTTGTCATGTCGAGCGAAGTCGAGACATTTCTAGTTATCTAGTTACTTAGGCCGCTTTTGGCTCTTCTTTTTCCTTCTTCGATTTCTTCGCCGCCTTTTTCTCAGTCTTCTTCTCGCGTTCAATCAATTTCACGTTGGAAATATGAATGGGGCCTTCCCGTTCGGCGATTTTCCCGCTCGGATTATCCTGGGATTTTCGAAGGTGTTTCTTGATGATCCGCACGCCTTCGACGACAACACGCTGTTTTCCCGGAAACACCGCCAGAATTCTCCCTGAAGAGCCGCGGAAATTCCCGGAGATGACCTCGACTTGGTCGCCTTTTTTAACGTGAAACTTGATGCGGTTCATAAGACTTCCGGGGCAAGCGAGACGATTTTCATGAAATTCCGCTCACGCAATTCACGGGCGACCGGTCCGAAAATCCGCGTGCCGCGGGGATTCAAATCTTTATCGATAATCACGATGGCATTGTTATCGAAGCGCAGCAGCGACCCATCCTCGCGCCGGATCGATTGCTTGGTGCGAACGAGCACTGCGCGTACCACTTCGCCCTTCTTCACTGTCCCGTTCGCGCTTGCTTCCTTGACGTTTGCAGTAATCACGTCGCCGATTCCTGCGTAACGCGTGGCTTTGCCGATGACACCAATCATCGTGGCCATGCGCGCACCGCTGTTGTCCGCCACATCCAATCTGGATCGAATTTGTACCATAAAATCAATAGTTACTTTTGGATGACCTCCACTAGACGCCATCGTTTCAGCTTACTGAGCGGTCGGGTCTCCATGATGCGGACCCTGTCACCAGTTTTCGCCTCGTTCTGCTCGTCGTGCGCGTAGAATTTTTTCATCTGTTTGACGATCTTGCCAAACTTCGGATGCGGCACACGCGTGACCGTGCGCACCACAATTGTTTTATTCATGCCGCTGGAAACCACTTCGCCGGTGCGCGTCTTACGCGGACCACGGGTGATAGGCGCGGGAGCAGATTGCGGTTGGTGTTCGTCAGCCATAGTTACTTCGCTTCAGTTTGTTTCTCGCGCTGCGAAAGCTCCATTTCGATCCGGGCAATATCCCGCCGCAGCAGGCGTAACCTGCTTGGCTGTTCCAGCTGGCCGCTCTGTTGTTGCAAACGCAGGTGGAGTCTTTCCTGACGTAAATCACGCCTCTTTGTCAGCAACTCATCGCTGCTCAGCTCGGTGATTTCTTTCATTTTCATGATGCTTAAGCGGCCCTGACGTGGTGGCGTGTTAGAAATTTCGTACGCACTGGCAATTTATCCGCAGCCAGTCGCAAAGACTCGCGCGCCACTGATTCCGGCACGCCGTCTAATTCGAACAAAATGTTACCAGGTCGCACCGTCGCGACCCAGTACTCGGGCTGGCCTTTGCCTTTGCCCATGCGCGTTTCCGGTGGACGAGAGGTCACTGATTTGTCCGGGAAAATGCGGATCCACAACTTGCCTTTGCGTTTCATATTACGTGTGAGCGCTACACGCGCGGCCTCCAATTGCGTGTTCGTGATCCACGCACGTTCGAGTGTCTGCAATCCAAACTCGCCAAAGTCGATCTTGAGATTGCGCGAAGCGGTTCCCTTGCGGCTGCCCCGCTGGGTTTTTCGATACTTCACGCGTTTTGGCATCAACGGCATAAAAATCTCTCCTTACACTGCAGTCGGCTCTGGTGCCGGAGCTGGCGGCGGTGGAGGCGGAGAAGCAGGCTGGGGCGCTGGCTCCTCCTTCTTACAGATCCAACACTTCACCCCGATTTTTCCGTAAACGGTATTGGCCTCGGCAAACCCATAATCAACCGCTGTTCGCAGCGTGTGCAGAGGAACTTTGCCTTCCCGATACCATTCCGAGCGCGAAATCTCTGCGCCGTTAAGCCGGCCTGAAGAACGGAGCCGAATTCCTTCGGCGCCAAAATCCATCGCCGTCTGCACGGCTTTCTTCATTGCGCGGCGATAAGCGATCCGCCGCTCGATTTGTAGCGCCACATTCTCCGCCACCAATTGCGCATCGAGCTCCGGTGTCTTGATCTCCTGGATGTCGATCTTGACCTGCTTGCCCTGCGCCATCTTGGAAATCTCTTCTGTCATTTTCTCGATCTCGGCGCCTTTGCGTCCGATCACGATTCCCGGGCGCGCAGTGAAAATGGTTACCCGGATGCTGTTCCACGCCCGCTCGATCACAATTTTCGAGACAGCGGCATACTGCAGCTTTTTCTTTACGTAATTACGAATCTCTAAATCGGAGTGCAAAAACTCCGGCAGCTCCTGGGGCGAGGCATACCAGCGCGAGCGCCAGTCGCGGTTCACGCCCAAGCGAAAGCCAATCGGATTAACTTTTTGTCCCATAAGTCAGTATAACAAATTACTTGTTCGATTTCCTGGCCGCCTTTTTCGCTCGCGGCTTTTTCTCAGTCTTCGATTTTCCGGTCGCGGCGCCGGCTGCGGTTTCTTTCTTCTTCTCGACCCTCTGTTCCGCTTTCTGTTTCGCCTTTCTAGTCTGGCGTGTCTCAACTTTAATCTCGTCCGTAAGCACGATTCGAATGTGACTGGTCCGCTTCAAAATCTGGCTCGCGCTACCCCGAGCCCGCGCCATGATCCGCTTGAAGGTTGGGCCTTCGCCTACAATCGCTTCTTTTACCACCAACCCGTCCGGCTTGAGGTTTGCGTTGTTCTCGGCATTAGCGATCGCACTTTTCAATGTCTTGTTGATTAAAAACGCCGCTTTCTTAGGTGTAAAAGCAAGCAGATCGAGCGCTGCCGAAACTGGCAGACCCTGGATCTCACGGGTGACTTCGCGCGCCTTAAACGGCGAAATCCGCGCATACTTGTATATCGATCTGACTTCCATCGCTTCGCGAGGTTTAATAGTTAAAAGGGGTACAACATTACAAAGGCAACTCCCGACTTCAGCCGTTTTAACTTTGTAACTCTTTTAACTTTTCAACTGCTTTTCATTTCAAACTCACATTCGGTTGCGCATCCACCTGGAGGCGGTCCCCTACTTTTATTCTGTCCTTCTTTGAATCCATTTCCTGAATCACGGCGCCGCAAATCCTTTCTCGCACATCGATTACCCGCAGGGTCGCGATCCTCTTATCGCCGCGCATTACCCGCATTGGCATCCCAACCTTGACGCCTTGTTTTCCGCCAAAGTTACCAACTACAAATGACCATTCGTCCTTCACGCTGATCACGTTCCCGTCCATCAAACTTGGTTCCGGTAAATCCGGCGCATTCGAGGACTTTGTCACGAGCTTGTCTATGCTGCGCAGCTGAGTCTCCACATCCATTCGCGCCTTCGCATCCGCACTCTGAGACGTTTTCAAGTAACACAACACCGCTTCGTCCAGGCGCAGCATCTGATCGCGATACTCGTCGCGCTCCTTCTGCGCGAGTTGAAGATCACTTACTGCCGCCAGTAAACGCTGCTCCAGCTTCGCACGGTCTTTGTTCGCGGACGCCAGCCCCAGCGCCTCCATCTGTAATTGCACATCGGAGTACTTGCGGCGGAACAATTCCGCCTCCGCATTGGACTCCGCCAGGCTGCTGGTCAACGCCTTCAGCGATTCCTGGGCAATCGATAAATGCCTCTGCAAATCTTCATTTTGCTGAAGCAAACCCGCCGCAGTCACCTGTGAAGGCAGCCGTGTCGGTTGCGAATTCGCCGATGCCGCAGGCAACACGCCTGCCACCGCGGTGTCACTCGCTCCCGCGTTTTCAGTTTTGGATTCTGACAAAGAACTATTTCCCTCTGCCGCCAGCGCTTGGGCCAGCGTAACGCAACCCACTACCAGAAGAGCCGCTAGCCGATAGTTGATCGTTGATGGTTTCACCCTGGCAAAACGCAACGGCTCATCTCTATCAACTCGTAACTCTCAGTAAAACTTACTCTCAGCTAAAATTATTTAGTCACCTTCGCCGTATGCGAACCGTGTTTCTTAAACACGCGCGTTGGCGAAAATTCGCCTAGCTTATGACCAACCATGTTCTCGGTAACGAAAACGGAATTAAACGTCTTTCCGTTATGCACCAAAAACGTGTGGCCGACAAAATCCGGCGTCACCATCGAGCGCCGCGACCACGTTTTGATCGGTTTCTTTACGCCCGAACTGTTCATCTTGTCGATCTTCTCCAGAAGATACAACTCGACGAAGGGTCCCTTCTTTAACGATCTAGCCATAACTTTCAAGTGAATAGTGGAGGGTCGAGCGAGACCGGCTTCGCTCCGCCCTCCAGCACTCACGCCTTCTTCTTCGGTCTTCTCCTTTCCAAAATAAAGCTATCACTCGGTTTATGTTCGCTGCGCGTCTTAAATCCTTTGGCCAGTTGTCCCCAGGGACTGACCGGGTGGTGCCGTCCGCCGCCGCCTTTTGATTTACCCTGGCCGCCACCCATTGGATGATCGATTGGGTTCATCGCCATGCCACGCACGTGCGGGCGACGTCCTCGCCAGCGAGTACGTCCCGCTTTACCGCTCGACACGTTCATGTGATCGACATTTCCTACCTGTCCAATTGTCGCGAAGCAGTTTTCGTGAATGCGCCGAATTTCGCCCGAAGGCATTTTCACCAGTGCGTAACCACCTTCGATGTTTGTTAAAGTCGCCTGTTGCCCCGCGCTCCGTGCAACCTGTCCGCCGCGGCCCGGACTCAATTCGATGTTATGGATATTAGTACCCAACGGAATCGCGCGGAGCGGCAAAGCATTTCCCAGGTCGCGTGCGACATCGTCCCCGGCGGCGACCGTCGATCCCACTCGGAGGCCGTTTGGCGCGAGAATGTAACTTAGTTCGCCATCCGCGTACTTAATGAGAGCGATCCGCGCAGAGCGGTTTGGATCGTATTCGATCCCGACAACCTCTGCGGAGACACCGCGTTTGCGTCGTTTAAAATCAACCTTGCGATATTTCTGTTTGTGCCCCCCGCCAATATGCCGCGAGGTAAGCCGTCCGTAGCTGTTGCGACCTCCGGTTTTCTTCTTCGGCTCAACAAGCCTCCTCTCAGGCCGCCACTTTGTGATTTCATCGAAAGCTGGCAGCGACTTGAAACGCAGCGTCGGCGTTAATGGGCGAAATTCTTTTAATGCCATAGCTAGATAAGGTCGATCCTCTCGCCTTCCTTCAAAGTGACGATCGCTTTCTTCCAACGCGGCCGTCGTCCGACGGGTCCGCGCACGCGTTTCTCCTTGCCCGCGTAATTACAAGTGTTCACATCGACCACTTTCTTTTGAAAGAGGCGTTCGATTGCGTTCTTAATCTGAATTTTGTTAGCGCGCGGACTGACGCGAAAAACGTACTTGTTCTGCTTCTCGCTCATCAGCGTTGACTTTTCAGTCAACGACGCAGTTTGAATAATCTCGTGCGGCTCGTTCATCGGCGTTATTCCGTGGGTCCGCTACTTCGAGGCGGGCGAGTCCGCTCCGCTAATCTTTCCAGCGCCTTCTGCGTGATAAGAATTTTCTCGAATGCCAGCAACTGCTCGGTGTTTACATCTGAAGCGGTGGCAAGCGTCACTGGTTTGATATTCCGTCCTGACTTCAACGTGTTTTTATCGAATGCATCCGAGACCAATAAAACTTTCCGGGCGGCTGTTTGTTTCTTCAGCAGCGTCACAAACGACTTCGTCTTCAGCTCTGGCACAACGAATTTGTCGATCGTCAAAATGTCGCCTCCTTTGATTCGCTCGCTCAGCGCTTTTCGGAAGGCTAGACGCCGCACGGATTTCGAGATCTTTTTGGAATAATCTCGCGGCTTGGGGCCAAAAACGACGCCGCCGCCGCGCCAGATGGGCGACGATTTGTAGCCAGCCCGCGCGCGGCCGGTGCCTTTTTGTCGCCACGGTTTTGCACCCGAGAGATCCACTTCTGCTTTCGTTTTGGTATTGGCCGAACCGGAACGACGCGCCGCGCGCATGGCAACGATCGTGTCGTGCACAGCCTGGGTGCCGTGTCCGTCTTCGATCAGTTCGATCCCGGCTTCCTTGGCAGCGGCTTTGGTTAGAACTTTTGCGCTCATTTCTTATCGAACCGTTATCGCCGGCTTCTTCGCTGCTGCAGCTTGATCTGCTTTTTTGTGCGACTGATGCTCCGCAAGTCTCACTCCAGGATTCTTGATTGCCGGCCTGACAATGACATAACTTCCATTCGCTCCCGGAACCGCGCCGCTAACCAAAATAATATTCTCGGCTTCGCGCACCTGCATGACCTGCAGATTCTGAACGGTCACACGTTCATCGCCCAGGTGACCAGGCATTCCCATATTTTTCCAAATACGCCCCGGAGTGGAACGATTACCGACCGCGCCAATGCGCCGATGCGTTTTCGAACCGTGCGCCGCCCCTTGCCCGTGAAAATTGTGCTTCTTCATCACACCTTGAAATCCTTTTCCCTTTGATCGGCCAATCACATCGACATAGTCGCCCGCTTGAAATTGCGTGACGCCTAGATTAATCTCGCCTTCAGGAAGGTCGTCTGCGAGACGAAACTCGCGCACGAATTTTTGCGGCTCCACTCCAGCCTTTTTGAATTCGCCGAGCAACGGTTTGGTCACGCGCGATTCCTTCTGCGCACCGAAGCCAACCTGCACGGCAGAGTAGCCCTCGTTTTCTTCGGTCAAACGACGCAGCAAAACGTTATCGCCGGCGGCGATCACGGTCACCGAGCGCAGTCGACCCTTGGCGTCGTAAACGCTGGTCATACCAATTTTTTGTCCAAGAAGTCCGATGCTCATGACCGTGCGATTGCAAATGTTTCAGAAGCGCCTCCGCTTAAATCTTAATCGTAATGTCAACACCCGCAGGCAAATTCAATTTCTTTAATTCATCCACTGTTTTCGCCGTCGGTTCAATGATATCCAATAGCCGTTTGTGCGTGCGAATCTCAAATTGTTCCATCGATTTTTTGTCAACGTGCGGAGAACGATTCACTGTAAATTTCTCAATTAATGTCGGTAGCGGAATCGGCCCGGCGACGCGAGCCCCGGTGCGCTTCGCAGTTTCAACGATCTCCACCGCGGATTGATCGAGCATGCGGTGATCGAACGCCTTCAGGCGAATCCGGATGCGCTGGCCATTACTCATTTGGCCTCTTTCTGATCGAGAATAGCCGGAACCAGGTTCGCTGGCACCGGTGCAAAATGAGATGGCTCCATCGAGTAACTCGAGCGTCCCTTCGACAATGAGCGGATCGCAGTCGCATAGCCGAACAGCTCCGCGAGCGGGACTTCGGCGTGAATAATCGCCAGACCGCTGCGCGATTCGATATTGTTGATGCTGCCACGACGCCGGCTCAAGTCGCCGCAGATGTCGCCCTGAAATTCGTCCGGCGTGATGTTTTCGACCTTCATGATCGGCTCGAGCAAAATCGGTTTGCCCTGTTTGAAACCATCTTTCATCGCAAAGATCGCCGCCATCTTGAACGCGAGCTCGCTGGAATCGACTTCGTGGAACGAGCCGTAGACGATGTCGACTTCGACATCGACAACAGGATAACCACCCAAAACGCCGTTCAGCACTGCTTCTTCGATGCCTTTCTTGACCGCCGGAATGTACTCGCGCGGAATAATGCCGCCGACGATCTTGTTCTCGATTGTCAGGCCCTTGCTGCGCTCTGTTGGCCGGACATCTACTTCCACGTGTCCGTATTGGCCGCGGCCGCCCGATTGCTTAATCAACTTGCCGACGCCATGCGCGCTGGCAGTGATCGTTTCACGGTACGCGATTTGCGGTTTGCCCGCGTTTGCGTCCACTTTGAATTCGCGGAACATCCGGTCGCGAATGATCTCCAGGTGCAGCTCGCCCATCCCGGCAATGATCGTCTGGCCAGTATCTTCATGCGTATAGACGCGGAACGTCGGGTCTTCCTCCGCGAGACGCTGGAGCGCAGTCGCCATTTTTTCCTGGTCTAATTTCGTCTTTGGCTCAATGGCCATCGAAATGACTGGATCAGGGAAGGACGGTGGTTCGAGAAGGATCTGGTGATCTTCATCGCACAATGTGTCGCCGGTGGTGATATTTTTGATGCCAACAATCGCCGCAATATCACCGGAGTAACACGTTTGGATATCTTCGCGTTTATCCGCCTGAATCTGAATCAACCGCGAAATTCGTTCGCGTTTGTTCGTGCGTGGATTGTAAACAGTGTCGCCCTTGCTCAGCGTGCCGGAATAAACACGGAAAAAAACGAGTTTCCCAACAAACGGATCACTCCAAAGTTTGAAGGCCAGCGAACAGAAGGTGCCGTTGTCATCGGTCGGAACTGCTATCGGCTCGCCAGTATCGGGGTCCTGACCCTTTGCCGGCGGAATGTCGAGTGGACTCGGGAGATAATCGACGACCGCATCGACCAAATATTGGATGCCGATGTTCTTCAGTGCCGACCCGCCGATCACCGGCACGAATTTGTTGGAAATTGTTTGCCGGCGAATTCCAGCTTTTAACAGCTCTGGTGTGACCGGCTTTTCATGGATGACGGCCTCAGCAACCTCGTCATCGATATTTGAAACTTGTTCGACCAGATCGCTGTAAGCCTTGTCAACGATCTCAACATACTCCTTGGGAACATCGGTAACTTCATACGTCGATCCGAGCTGATCGTCCGCCGAATAAATGATCGCCTTCTTATTGATGACGTCGAGCTGGCCGCGTAGCTGATCTTCTTTGCCTAGAGGCAGCAAGACCGGCCATGCGTTCGCGCCGAGCTTTTTGTGGATGCTCTTCACCGACATTTCGAAGTCCGCACCGACCCGGTCCATCTTATTGATGAACGCCAAACGCGGCACGTTGTACTTGGTCGCCTGGCGCCAGACCGTTTCCGATTGCGGCTGCACGCCGGCCACACCATCGAAAACTGCAATCGCCCCATCCAGCACGCGCAATGAACGTTCCACCTCTGCGGTGAAATCGACGTGTCCCGGCGTATCAATAATGTTGATCCGCTCTTTGACCCCTTCGAAAATTTTGTAAACGCCCTCTTCTTTGCGTTGCGCCCAGGTGCATGTCGTCGCAGCAGAGGTAATCGTGATCCCGCGCTCGCGTTCCTGCTCCATCCAGTCGGTGACCGTCGTGCCTTCGTGCACCTCACCCATCTTGTGGATCATGCCGGTGTAAAACAGCACCCGCTCGGTAATCGTTGTCTTGCCGGCGTCAATGTGCGCCGCGATGCCGATGTTCCGCGTTCGTTCCAACGGGAACTTGCGATTCGGCGAATTTGGATTTTTCACCGGGGTCTTTTTCTCTTCCATCGTCGCCGTCGCCATAATCGTCACCAACGGAAATGCGCAAACGCGCGATTCGCTTGCGCCATTTTATGAGTGTCTTCGCGTTTCTTGATCGCGTTCCCCTGGCCTGCCGCAGCATCTTTTATCTCCTGAGCCAGCGCTTCGGCCATGGGCATGCCTTTGCGATTGTCCGCGTATTGGACGATCCACCGAGTAGCCAGAGAAATCTGTCGCGCGGGCGTCACCTCCATCGGGACCTGATAAGTCGCTCCGCCGACCCGGCGTGATTTTACTTCCAGTCTCGGACGGACATTTTCGATCGCTTTATTTACAACTTCCAACGGATCGACTGAATCAGAACCTTCGCGGGATTTATCAATCGCTGTGTACACGATCCGTTCCGCCAACGATTTCTTCCCGCGGTTCATCACCGTTGTAATGAGGCGGGCAACCGCCGGACTCCCGTAGCGGGAATCGACATGCACCTCCTTTTTGTAAACTCTTTTCCGTCGCGACATTGTCGACTTTCCTATCCAATATTATTTCTTCTCGGCGGCGGCTTCTTTCGCTGCGCCTCCGCCACCACCAGCCTTCGGACGCTTCGCTCCGTATTTGGAGCGGCCGCGCCGGCGTCCATCCACGCCCAGCGCGTCGAGCGTTCCGCGCACAATGTGATAGCGAACACCCGGCAAATCCTTCACGCGTCCCCCTCGTACAAGCACGATAGAGTGCTCTTGTAAATTATGCCCCTCGCCCGGAATGTAGGCAATCACTTCCTGGCCGTTCGTCAACCGCACTTTCGCCACTTTGCGCAGCGCAGAATTCGGCTTCTTCGGTGTGCGCGTCATCACCTGCACGCACACGCCGCGCCGTTGTGGGCAATCGGCCAGCGCCGGTGACTTCGACTTCACCGATACCTTTCGGCGTCCTTTGCGGATCAGTTGATTAATCGTGGGCATCTTCCAATTTTCAAAAACAAAACGCCGCCAAAAGCGTCGGGCTTGGGGCGACAAAAAACCCGCCCAGGTCGCGCAGCAAACTCTCCCACGCGCCTGATGCGGTGAGCCGCGAATATAGAGGGAAAAACGCGGTCTGCAAAAAATATTTTATACTCCGTTTGTCATTCCGAACGGAGTCGAGCAATCTCTGATTGAGATGCAGCAAAGCTTCGAACGTTTAGCTACCGATAGATATTCGAATGCGCGACGTGGGCGCCTAACGACTGCGCATGGCGGGATCGATACGCCGGCGTTTATGCCCGTAGGAACACAAGGTTCGGTGAAGGGCGTCAGTCCGCGGGAGCTCCATGAACTGAATGCGCAAATCGTTCTCGGAAATACGTACCATCTATTCGTTAGGCCTGGACTCGATGTCCTCAAACATTTTGGCGGCTTGCACAACTTTATGAACTGGGATGGCCCCATTCTGACGGACAGTGGTGGTTACCAGATTTTTTCGTTGTCAAAATTGCGGAAAATCACGGAGAAGGGCGTCGAGTTTCAAAATCACATCGATGGCGCGCGAGCATTCATCTCACCCGAGATCGCCACGGAAATTCAGACGTTGCTCGGCAGCGATATCGCAATGGCGCTCGACGAGTGCGTTCCGTATCCGTGTGAATACGATTACGCAGCCAAAAGCGCGGAGATGACAACGCGCTGGGCGAAACGATGCCGGGAGTGGAAATGTCGAAAAGGCGAAATGGCGAAACCGGAACTCGCCGACTCGGCGACTCGCCGGCTCGCCGATTCGATGCTTTTCGGCATCGTTCAAGGCGGGACGTTTGAAGATCTGCGCAAAGAAAGCGCGCAGGCGATTGCGGATCTTGATTTCGCTGGTTACGCAATCGGCGGCGTGAGCGTGGGCGAGCCAGAGGAGAAAATGATGCGAGCCGTCGAATGGGCGGAACCATTCTTGCCCGCGAATAAACCACGTTACGCGATGGGACTTGGCACGCCGCCGCAACTGCTGGAGCTGATCGCGCGCGGAATGGACATGTTCGATTGCGTGTTGCCGACGCGCCTGGCGCGAAATGGAACAGCATTCACAGCGGCGGGCACGATCAATTTAAAAAACGCCGAGTTCATTTTGGACAAAAATCCGATCGAAGAAAACTGCGCGTGCGATGCCTGTCGTGAATTTTCGCGTGGATACATTCGGCATCTCATCAAGGCAGAAGAAATTCTTGGCCTTCGCCTGATCGCACTGCATAACTTGCATTTTTATTTGGATCTAATGAATCAGGCGCGCGCTGAAATCGAAAAGGGAACATTCGATCAGTTTCGCGAAGCGTTTGCAGCTGAATATAAAACGCGCGATGCGTTGACGGTCGAATGAGTTAGGGACGGCGCAGCGCGGCGTCCATGCCATTAACCTATTCTTTGCTGGCTGCTCTTCGTGCAGTACCCAGATCCATTACGAACCGCTCATACTCGCGTTGCCGCGATTCCTCGTCCGGTTGTCGAAGAAGAGACGATGGATGCACCGTGGCGAGGGTTCTCGGCGCAAGTTTCGATGATAATACCTTGCCGCGTTCGCGAGTAACACGGAATGATGGACCGAAAACCGTCTGCGCTGCCGTCGCGCCGAGACACACCAGCAACTTTGGCTTCACAAGGCGCAGCTCCGCTTCCAGCCACGGCCGACACGCTGCGATTTCGCGCGAATTTGGTTTCTGATGAATCCGGCGCTTCCCGCGGGGCTCCCATTTGAAGTGTTTCACCGCGTTCGTGACGTAAACTTCCTTGCGATCAATTCCCGCTTCTTCGAGCGCCTGATCCATGATTTTTCCAGCGGGTCCAACGAAGGGTTTACCCTCCTGATCTTCGTAATCGCCCGGCTGCTCGCCGACCAGCATGATCGCCGCGTCTTTTGGGCCTTCGCCAAACACGGTTTGCGTAGCCCGCTTGTAGAGATGACATGCTTTGCATTCGCGCGCCGCGTCCCGCAGTTCGGCCAAGCTTGATGTGTCCGGCGGTTGCGCTGGGCGCGCGTATTCTTCAGAGCCCGTCCCCATCTTTCGATTATGAATCGCAACTGCCTTAAAATTTGTGTTTGTTTAACCAAATGATTCTGGAAACGGCCCGATTAATTTTGCGCGAATTCCACGACGAAGACATCGGGCGCCTCGCCGAACTAATGGCCAACCGCGATTTCATGCGCTTTTCGCTCGGCCCATACACGCGCGAGCAAACGCAGACCGTACTGCAGAAATTCCTCTCTTGGAACCAGGCTGGTTTGCCTTCGCAGTTCGCGGTTGTCATTCGCGAGAATAAGAATCTCCTTGGTTATTGCGGTTTTCTCCATCACCCGGAAGTGCCAGAAGAGGTCGAAATCGGTTACCGACTGGATCCCGCATATTGGAACCGTGGTCTGATCACAGAAGCCGCGTGCGCCGTGCGCGATTACGCGTTTCTCAATCTAAAATTGCCACGAGTGATTTCGCTGATTCATCCGGAAAACATTCCCTCGCGTCGTGTGGCCGAGAAAATTGGAATGACGCCGGAAAAGGAAATTACGTTTCGCGGCTTTCCGACGACTGTGTTTGCCTTGTCTCAGGAGCAATGGCAGGCGGCAAGTGGCGCTGGATGAACTCGCGCGCGAGTGCTCGATAGGCTTCGGCGGCTGATCCGCTCGGAGCGTATTCCAGAATTGATTTCCCAAAGCTCGGCGCCTCGCTCAAGCGCACACTGCGCGGGATCACAGTCTGATAAACGCGCTCGCCGAAATGCTGGCGCACCTCCGCAACCACCTGCTCGCTAAGGTTTGTCCGGGCGTCAAACATCGTCATAACAATACCGCCAAGTTCGAGGCGCTTGTTCGCGCCTGAGTCGCGCACCTGCTCGATTAGTCGAACAATTTTGACCAGCCCTTCCAGCGCGAAATACTCACACTGTATTGGGGTCAAGAGCTCATCGGCGGCCGCGAGTGCGTTGGTCATCAGGATTCCAAGCGATGGTGGACAATCCAGCAGGACAAAATCAAATGTGGCGTCTGCGTGCAGCGGCTGAAGCGTTTCCGCTAGACGCGTGAGATGATTCGGCATACGCGCAATCTCGACCTCGGCACCAGCAAGATCGAGATCGGAAGGCACAATGAACAGACCTTCGCGTTCAGTCGGAAAGATTCTTTCGGTAATCGAGGCGCCGCCAAGTAATGGCTCATAAAGACTGGTTTGCTCTACTGCTTGCAACCCAAATGAGCTCGTAGCGTTCGCTTGTGGATCAAGATCGATAATCAAAATGCGATGACCTATTTCAGCCAGCGCCGCGCCAAGATTTACGGCCGTAGTGGTTTTGCCGACGCCTCCTTTTTGATTAGCGATCGCGACGATCTTCATAAATCAGAATAGTCAATCTCATCGATAAGGACTGCAGCATTGTTTGCCGTGTTCGAAGCTGGCCAGATGATGTTGCCAGTCGCCGCAAACGGAAACTAAATTTTTCGGATTTCAGATTTGGAATTTCAGCAGTAGCGTTTGAGCGTCCAAGCCGTGAAAGCTCCTTCAGTATCAATCGAACCTGCACCGACGGCGAAACCGTTGAAGCGCGAGGAACCCATTGTCTTACGCAGGCAGGACGGGGGCGGCGTAGTTACGCTGACGCTAAACCGGCCGCACGCGTTCAATGCCTTGTCGGAGAAAATGCTTGCGGAACTACAGCGTGAAGTCGAAGCGATAGCCAAAGACGAGTCAGTGCGAGTAGTCGTTCTCGCAGCGGAGGGCAAAGCGTTCTGCGCCGGTCACGATCTCAAAGAGATGCGGGCAAAGCCATCGCTTCAGTACTACGAGAGACTCTTTAGCCAATGTTCCGAGATGATGCTTGGCATTCGGCGATTGCCCGTGCCCGTGATCGCTCGTGTTCAAGGCGTCGCCACCGCGGCAGGCTGCCAATTGGTTGCGATGTGCGATCTAGCCGTAGCGGCAAGCCCTGCAAAGTTCGCGGTCAGCGGAGTTAACCTCGGTCTTTTTTGCTCAGGACCGGGCGTGGCGCTCTCGCGCAATCTTTTGCGTAAGGCGGCGTTCGAGATGCTCGTAACAGGCGAATTTATTAGCGCCGACGAAGCAAAAGTCCGAGGGTTGATTAACCGCGTTGTGGAGCCGGAGCAGCTCGACGCCGAAGTTGAGAAACTCGTTGCGGCAATCATTGCAAAACCGCGTGTCGCTGTGGCGATAGGAAAGGAATTCTTTTACCGGCAAATTGAACTGGGCATCGCGCCAGCCTATGAAACGGCTGCGCGGACCATGGCCTGCAACATGATGGATGAAGCTGCACTCGAAGGCGTTCAGGCATTCATTGACAAGCGTCCGCCGCGCTGGCCCAAAAATCCAAAGGCATCGTGATTTTTTCAATCCTTGCCTCGCCGCCGTAACTTTGGCGAAGATGGCAACGCTTCAACTGTTTGACGATTTTATTTTTTCGTGTCCTACACTCTTCAAGAACTGGCCAGCATGTCTGGCGGTGAGTTGGTTGGCGATCCAAAGCTGAAGATCTCCGGCGCTGCATCATTGGCTGAAGCGACCAGCGGAGAGATTAGTTTTTTCGGCAACCGAAAGTATATCGGACTGTTGCGCAAGACGCGGGCCTCAGCTGTTTTCGTTCCGCCCGATTTCGCCGAATCGCTGGCGCCCGCCCAGGTTCGCGTCTCAAATCCTACCAAGGCGTTCGAGCAAGTTGTGCTCAAATTCGCACCGAAACCGATCACCTATGCTCCGGGCATTCATCCAACCGCGATTGTCGGATCAGGCGTTCGCCTGGGAGAACGAGTATCAATTCAGCCTCATGCGGTCATCGAAGACAGTTCCCAAATCGGCGATGACACCATTATTGGCGCGGGAAGTTATATTGGACATGAAACAACAATCGGGTCGGCGTGCCTGATTTATCCGCTCGTGACCATTCGGGAGCGAAGCCGGATCGGGTCGCGGGTAGTCATTCACAGCGGCGCGGTGATTGGCGCGGACGGGTTTGGTTTTGAAATGGTTGATGGCCGACAGGAAAAGATTCAGCAACTCGGGATCGTACAGATCGACGACGAAGTCGAGATCGGCGCCAACACAACGGTCGACCGCGCCCGATTTGGGCGGACCTGGATTCAGCAAGGCGTCAAAATAGATAATCTCGTCCAAATCGCGCACAACGTCGTCATTGGGAAAAATTCCGTGATCGTGGCGCAGACCGGCATATCAGGCAGCACGCGTGTGGGGGAGCGCGTTACAATGGCCGGGCAAGTGGGTATTGTCGGCCACGTGGAAATTGCCGATGGCAGCGTGATCGCGGCGCAAAGCGGCGTATCGAAGAGCGTTCCCGGCGGTGTGTGGTTCGGCTATCCTGCAGGGCCGATTGACGAAGTGAAGCAACAGATTGCCTGGATCCGCAGCCTCGGAAAACTCTTTGCGCGAGTAAAAGAAATTGAGAAGAAATTAGGATCCTAAGCTCGGCGCACGCTCGAAAGGAGCCCGCGTAACGCTTGTGGCGAGATCCATTCTGCGCCGCACGCCTCAACTGTCTCTCCCTCCATGGAATCAGAAGTAGCCACCATTAGTTCGAATCGTTTCGCGTATTTGCTTGCCAATCGCTCAATGATGGCGTCGGCTGTCTGGTCCGTGCGCGAATAAAAGACCTGGACGTCGGCTGGGTCGGAAGCCGCCTCGATCTTTCTTCCTTTGCCATCAAAGACGACTACCACGTGCACACCGGTCCAATCTTGATAGTCTCGCAATTGTTTGATGAGCGCTTCGCGCGCCAGCGAAGAACGGCGCGCGTGGAGCTTGCTTAATTCTGGCCAGGCAAAAATAACGCTGTGTCCATCGACGATCAGATAACGGGCTCGGTTCGGCATTGCTACACCTGTGCATGAAATCACCAAACCCAGGTCAAACCCAGGTCGTCACACCGCGATCGAGTCGAATTTACTCTTCCGCAGCGGGTTCCTTCTTTATCCGCTGCTTGCCTGATGCTGGTTGCATGGCGCTGGCTCGCAGCGCCGCCTTCTTGCGCTCCAGATATGCTCTACGTCGCTTGCGTTTGGATCGTACACGGTGCTGTTGTCCCACGGGATGTCTATCGGTTGAAACGATAAGAAACGCAATCTGATTGAACTCCGATCGTTTCACATTCCACATTCGACCCCAAATCAAGATTGCGTTTCCGCGTGATTCGTCTAAAAAAGCCTCGCTCCTCACACTCTCCTATGACGCACTGGGAATCCGCGGTTTCCGCGGTCACACCGAAAGGCGTGGCCGGCTTTGCCATTTTGCTGCTCGTATTGACAGCATTTTTCGGGTTCTTAAACAGCCAAAAAATGAAAACGCTTCGCGCGACGGTGGCGACTGCACAGGCGGCGCGCGATGCAGCTGAACGCGGCATACGCGAGAAACTGAATCCGTCGGCGGGTGGCGCCGTAGAAGACCAGGGTAAACTCGCACAGGCGGAAAACCGAGCCGCGAAAGCCGAGGCAGAGCTCGCTCAAATTCAGAAAGAGAAGGCCGATCTGGAGACCAAATTAGACGAGAAACAGAAAGAGATCGCTTCTTTACAGACGCCCGTGCAAGAAGCGAAAAAAAATCAAAATGCTTCGCCGGCTGACAACTCCGCGACAGCGTCGGCTGCGGATTTGCTGTCGCAAGTCGATGATCTTCGCCGTCAATTGGACAGCGCGGAAAAAGAAAAGGCTTTTCTTTCCGAAAAGCTCCAGGACATCCAGGATCGAGCAGATCAGCCGAAGGAAGGAAAGAAACGGCGGGAAGCTGCCCGCGAGGCTGCCCCCCGCCGAACAGGTTTGCGCGGGGCGATCCTTGCAGTCAATCAGGCGTACAACTTCGTAGTATTGAATCTCGGCACTCGTCACGGAGTCGAGTCGAATGCGGAGATGCTTGTTCTGCGGGATGGAGCGTTGGTCGGAAAAATTCGCATTTCTTCAGTTGAACCGGCGACCGCCATCGGCGATATCATCACCGGTAGTTTGGCGCGTGGCGCTCAAATTCAACCCGGAGACAACGTAATTTATGCTGGCACAAATCCGTAATCTTCGAACAATTGTCGTTCCTGTTCTGCTGTGTGCGTTCGTGGTAGGCATGTCCTCATGCGCGACACAGAAGGAAACTGCCCTGGTCAAAGATCCAGACGATCATCACGCCTCGCAGATCCCATGGAATAAGCAAGAACCATGGGAAACCACTGGGCAGTTTGCGGGAATGACAGATAGGCGCTAGCAGCGATGGCTGTACCGCGGGCGTTGACCGCGGCAATGAGCAACCAAAGCGCCGTTCCGGGGTCATCAACCCCGGCTACAACGAAGCCGATCAAATCCAGAAACCGGCTGGAACGACTGCGTCTTTGGGTATCACGACAATGCCGTCGCGGATAAAGTAGTTGTCGGAATCCAAGTTTGGCGGTTTACCCTCCGGCGTAATCACAACGCCATCAGCGATGCGAGCATTTTTGTCGATGATGGCGCGATCGATCACGCAATTACGTCCAATGCCTATGGGCAGCTTTGACGAATCGGTCTGTTCTAATTCAAAATAATCCGCGCCCATCACGATGCTGTTCCGGATAGTCGCGCCGCTTTGAATAACACTGCGTATTCCCACCACACATCGTTCCAGATGCGCATCCGAGATGATGCATCCATCCGAAATGATCGCCTGTCGCAGGGTGGCGCCATTGATTTTGCTTCCCGGCAAAAAGCGCGGATGCGTGTAAATCGGAGACTCGGGCTCGAAGAAACTGTACTCGGGCACTACATCTGTGAGATCCAGATTCGCCTCGTAGAAAGCGCGGATTGTTCCGATGTCTTCCCAATAACCCTCAAAAATAAATGCGCTGACATGCCGGTCTTTGATCGATTGCGGGATAATATGTTTTCCGAAATCGACCAGATCGTTCTGCAGCGATTGGATGAGCACGTCGCGATTGAAGACGTAAATTCCCATCGAGGCCTGGAACAATTCTCCATCTTCCTTGGAGCCGATGGCGCCCAGAAGCTCCCGGCTCATCTTCATTTCCTGTAGGACTGCTTGATCGGTTGGCTTCTCGACAAAACGCGTGATTCGGCGATCAACACCACTCTGCATGATGCCAAACTCAGAAACCTGATGCAGCGCTACGGGTTTAGTGGCCAAGGTGATGTCTGCGCCAAGTCGGATGTGCTGATGCAGCAGCGCGCGAAAATCCATCCGGTAAAGCTGGTCGCCGCTTAAAACCAGGTAATAATCAAACGGACGCTCGAGGAAATAGCGCATGTTTTGCCGGACAGCGTCAGCAGTTCCTTGATACCACTGCGAGCCGGTTGGCGTTTGTTGAGCCGCGAGAATGTCTACAAAGCTGCGCGAGAAATTGTCGAACTTGTAGCTGTCTTGAATATGCCGATGCAGCGACATGCTGTTGAACTGGGTCAGCACATAGATCGAGCGCAGCCCGGAATTCAGACAATTGCTGATGGAGATATCGACGATGCGATATTTGCCACCGAGCGGTACGGCAGGTTTGGCGCGGTCCTTCGTCAATGGGAACAAACGGGAGCCGGCGCCACCGCCCATAATGATGGCAAGCGTTCGCTGGGTTGTGCCGGGCGGCGACGCCCCGAACGCTTCCGCGCTGGGATTTTTTGGAAACAAATCGCGCTGCGGCTGGTGTTGCATTCTTACCAATCAATAACTCAGCGACTGCTTTTTTGCGGTAACTTTTTTACTGCCGAGCTAAGGCGACGGCGGCGACTCGAGTTTTTCACGAAGGTGTAAGCGAAAGTGTCTGTTTCTTGCGGCTGAGGACAGCCGCCGCTACACTCCAAAAACATGTGTGGAATTATTGGCTACGTTGGGCGCGCTCAAGCCGCGCCCATTTTACTCGACGGACTGCGTCGCCTTGAATATCGAGGCTACGACTCAGCCGGCATCGCCATTTTAGACGGGGGACGTCTGGAAACCCGAAAATGCGCCGGACGCATCGCAGCGCTCACAAAGCTAATGAGAAAGCAACCGATCTCAGGTTCGCTCGGGGTCAGTCACACACGCTGGGCGACGCACGGCAAAGTCACCGACCAAAACGCGCATCCGCACTTCGATGCCAGCGGTAAACTGGCACTGGTCCACAACGGCGTAATAGAAAATTATCAGATGCTCAAAGATGAATTGATCCGAAGCGGTGATACAAAGTTTCGCTCCGAAACCGACACCGAAGTGCTCGCGCATCTGATAGGCAAACTCTATGACGAATCGTGCGCCAGCACGGTGGATGTTCCCGAAAGAAAGGCGCGACTGCTTGCGGCCGTTCGCGCCGCGCTTCGCCAGGTGATCGGCACGTATGGTATTACTTTGGTCCACGCCGATGTGCCGGATTTCATGATCGGCGCACGGCGGGGAAGCCCACTCGTGCTCGGAGTAGGCAACGGAGAAAATTTTCTGGCCAGTGACGTCAGTGCAATCGTCGCTTACACCCGTGACGCTGTTTATCTAAACGATTTCGACATAGTCGCTGCGGGAAGCGACAAATTCGAGATCACTTCGCTCGCGGGAGACAGCAGCGAGCATGCTGTCAGTAAAGTCGAATTTACCGCCGAAGATATCGGAAAAGGGGATTATCCCCATTACATGCTCAAAGAAATCTTTGAGCAACCAAACACGGTACGCGACGCGATGCGTGGCCGTCTCGACCCGGAGGAATGCACGGCAAAGCTGGGCGGCCTGAACATGACCCCTCCCGAGCTTCGCGATGTCGGCCGTATCGTCCTTACAGGCTGTGGCACCGCGCTTCATGCGGGCATTGTCGGTGAATATTTGATCGAGCGACTTGCGAACATTCCAACCGAAGTCGAATACGCGAGTGAGTTTCGTCATCGCAATACACCAATGACTCCTGAGACACTGGTCTTTGCGATCAGCCAAAGCGGCGAAACCGCGGATACACTCGGAGCCCTGCGCGAAAGCCGGCGCAAAGGCTTTCGGACTCTGGGAATTTGTAACAATGTCGCGAGCACGATTGCCCGCGAGAGCGACGGGGGAGTTTACATGCACGCCGGTCCGGAAATCGGCGTCGCGGCTACGAAATCTTTTACGTCGCAACTTGTCATTCTTACCCTGCTTGGGTTGCTCTTTGGCCGGATGCGAAATCTTTCCGGAACGGATGGGAGCCGCGTGATTGAAGCGCTTGAAGCGTTGCCCGCACAGATCGAAACGGTTCTGGATCTCAGCGACCAAATTAAGGCGGTTGCCAAAAAATATGCCGATGCAAACGGCATGCTTTTCTTTGGCCGGCAATTCAACTTCCCGGTCGCGGTTGAAGGGGCCCTTAAGATGAAGGAGATCACGTATTTGTTTGCGGAAGGGCACCCCAGCGCTGAGCTCAAGCATGGCGTCATTGCGTTAATTCGTCCTGATCTGCCCTCCGTATTTATCGCGCCCGATGATTCAGTTTTCTCCAAAAACCTGAACAACATCGAACA
Organism: Candidatus Dormiibacterota bacterium; assembly: GCA_035472675.1. Classification (GTDB taxonomy): domain Bacteria; phylum Verrucomicrobiota; class Verrucomicrobiia; order Chthoniobacterales; family UBA10450; genus Udaeobacter. Next base: position 27,747 of record DATIOX010000041.1, on the reverse strand, counting down.
GGTTAAAGCCCGCAAGGGCCCCGTCATTGCAGTGACCAGCAGAAACGGCCCGAAGCGGCTGAAAGAAGTTGCCAACGAAATAATCGTGCTACCGGAAGCGCCTGAGTACCTAATGCCCATCCTGGCTGTCGTCCCGCTTCAACTTCTCGCTTATCACCTGGCAGTTCAGCTGGGCCGCGATGTCGATAAACCGCGCAATCTCGCAAAGAGTGTGACCGTGGAATAATCTCCAGCTTGGTAGGAACAGCGCGCTGCGCCGTCCGACATCGCAGCGCGATCCCCCAAGATCCGCTGCCGCTGGAACTTTAGCGGTTTTGCAGTAAACTGCGCGCGCTCCAGCATTCTTCCCAGGTGCAACACAACGAAGAGTACGTGCTCAAGGTCCTCGAAGAAGGTGGACTCATCACGCGTCAGCAGATCGACAGCGCGAGGTCACTTCTAAACGGCGAACCGGGCGTAGTCGATATCCTAATCAACGACGGAGTTGTCTCCGACGTGGAGATCTCGCGCACCCTCGCAGCGCAAGCGCACATGGATTGGATCGACATCTCTTCCATGGTGATTCCGCCACAAATCATCAATCAAATCCGGGGCGACGACGCGCGTCGGTTCAAAGTGATCCCAGTCGCCTTCGGCGAGACCGGCCTGGTGGTGGCGGTCGGTAATCCACTCGATATCGATACGATCGACAGCCTGAGTTTTCTCCTGCAACGCGAGCTGGAACTGGTGTGCACCAGCCCCCAGAAAATTCGTGATGCACTGATCAAATACTACGGGACCGCCGACGAAGCAGCCGACGTGCTGCAGAAAAAAATCGGAGAAGACATCGATCTCGGATTGGAAATTGGCGATGGTTCGGAAGCGACCGCAGTCGATGAAGCCGACGCGCCAATTATCCGGCTTGTCTCCATGTTGCTGATCGAGGCGCACCGTGCAGGCGCAAGCGATATTCATCTCGAACCGCTGGACAAGAAGTTTCGCGTTCGCTTCAGAATCGATGGCGTTTTGCAGGAGATGCAAGCGCCACCGAAACGTTTGCAATCCGCAATCATTAGCCGGCTCAAGATTATGACCGGTTCAATGAGCATTGCAGAGAAACGCCTGCCACAGGACGGTCGTATCCAGGTTAAAATCAAAAAGAAGCCAATCGATCTTCGCGTCTCAACGATTCCTACCAATCATGGTGAGGGCGTAGTGATGCGCCTGCTGGACAAATCCAATCTAAAGCTTGGCTTGCCGGAGCTTGGATTTCTCTCAGACGACCAGGAAATGTTCGAACGCCTGATCAAACTGCCCGACGGCATTCTACTCGTCACCGGCCCTACCGGGTCCGGAAAGACGACCACTCTCTACGCCTGCCTCAATTACATCAACAAGCCCGACCGCAAAATCATCACGGTGGAAGAGCCGGTCGAGTATCAAATGACGGGCATCAACCAGGTGCAGGTGAATAGTGAGATCGGGATGAGTTTTCCGGCGGCCTTGCGCTCCATTCTGCGCCAGGCGCCGAACATTATCATGATTGGTGAAATTCGAGACCTCGAGACAGCGAGCATTGCTACGAACGCGAGTCTCACTGGTCACCTCGTCTTCAGTACGCTGCACACCAATGATGCCCCTTCTGCGGTGGCACGCTTAGCCGATCTTGGTGTTCAGCCATTTCTGGTGGCTTCCTCCGTGCGAGCGATCATGGCGCAAAGGCTTGTCCGCCGATTATGTGCACACTGCAAACAACCGGGGGAACTCAGCGAGACCGAATTGCGCGCATTACGAATCGAGCCCGGTCAGCTCTCCGAGGCTCAAGTAATGAAGCCAGTGGGGTGCGAGCGATGCCGGCAAATCGGTTACAAGGGTCGAATCGGTATCTTCGAGATTTTTGTGATCAACGACGATGTGCGGCACATGATCAACAAACGCAGCGCGACTTTGTTGCTGCGGCAACGAGCGCGCGAACTTGGCATGCGCACGCTTCGCGAAGACGGGGTCCGCAAGGTGCTCGCCGGCCTCACCTCTGCGGAAGAAGTCATCTCCATCACGGTCGGGGACGTGAGCTAACAAACGTGAAGGAAAAGCAGTTAGCCGAATTTTTTATCGAGCAGCACGTGCTCGAGTCTTCGCAGGCGGAAGACGTCCTGAGCGAAGTAGAACTGAACGGAAAGACCATTGCTCAGGCGATGATCGATGGCGGCTTCATCGACGAGCAGGGATTTTATCAGACAATCGCCAACGGTCTCGGCACCGACTTGATCGATCTTACCGAGCGCGATATCCCGCCGGAGATTTTGCGACTCATTCCCAGCGGTCTGGCTCGGTTACACGGTGCTCTTCCGGTTGAGATGAGCGGAACCACTTTGCGAGTCGCCCTCGTTGATCCGTTCGATCTCCACGCTGCGGAGGATCTTCGCTTTGCGCTCGGCAAAGACATCCACGTCGTCGTTTCGCCCTCGGATCAAATCGAAGACCTGATCAAACAGCATTACGGCACCGATACGACGAGCATGGACGAAGTTCTCAAGCAACTCGGCCAAGCTGGCGAGCTTCTGTCCGTCTCAGGCGGACGCGACGGAGACGGCGAAGCGGCAGTTGAAGCCGAAGCAAACGCAACTCCGATCATTCGCTTTGTCGATCTCATTCTTTACCAGGCAATCCAGGACCGCGCGAGCGACATTCATTTCGAGCCATTCGAAAACGAGTTCAAGATTCGCTATCGCGTTGATGGCGCCCTCTACGAAATGTCGCCACCGCCGCGTCATCTGGCTCTGCCGGTCATCTCGCGACTGAAAGTGATGGCAAATATGAATATCGCAGAAAGACGGTTGCCCCAGGATGGTCGCATTCAGAAGCATATCGCCGGACGCAACGTCGATCTCCGAGTTTCAACATTGCCAACTCAATTCGGCGAGAGCCTCGTTCTGCGGGTTCTTGATCGCAGCATCGTAAATCTGGACCTCGAAGCACTCGGGATGCCCGACTACATCTACAATTTTCTACTGGAGATGATCGAGCGTCCAAACGGCATCTTCATTGCGACCGGACCGACCGGCTCTGGAAAGACAACGACGCTTTACTCCTGCCTGCGTAAGGTCAATACGATTGATTCGAAGCTCCTGACTGCAGAAGAGCCGGTCGAATACGATCTGGAAGGGATCATACAAGTGCCGGTGAACGATGCCATCGGTCTGACGTTTGCGCGTGTTTTGCGGTCGTTTCTGCGCCAGGACCCGGATCGCATCATGGTTGGCGAGACACGCGATCTCGAGACCGCGCAAATTGCAATCCAAGCGTCTCTGACCGGGCACCTTGTTTTCACTACACTCCATACAAACGATGCGCCTGGGGCAATCACGCGTTTGATCGACATGGGTGTCGAGCCGTTTCTAATCTCATCCACGCTGGAGGCTGTTCTCGGTCAGCGTTTACTGCGCAGCATCTGCCGAGCGTGTCGCACGACTTACACACCGAGCGAGACGTTACTTGCTGAGCTGGGAATCTCTCGGCAGGACATCGGCAACAACCAATTCTTTTATGGCAAAGGTTGTGACGCTTGTCACAACACCGGCTACAAAGGACGAAAGGGAATCTACGAGCTGTTGAGACTTACCGACCCGATTCGTGAGCTAATCAATGAACGCGCCCCAACGGTTACCTTAAAACAAAAGGCTGTGGAGCTTGGAATGGTAACACTGCGCCAGGACGGCTTGCGCAGCATCTTCGCTGGCGACACCACCGTCGAGGAAGTGTTGAGATATACGTGAGGAAATGACGAAGCACTAATGACGAAGGTCGAAGGAAGCCAAAAATCACCGAATGATGAAACAACAGACGTCGCTTTTCCCTTCTTGGGGCTCTTGTCATTCGACATTCGGATTTCATCATTTTGTGGGTTCGTGGAATCCCAGTGCTCGACACAGCACCCCTGAGTTAGCTAAAATCGCTCGCCATGGCGCGTTATAACTACGTAGCGCTCGATTCCCAGGGACAAGAAGCGGCAGGGTTGGTCGAAGCCGCTTCGACAAATGACGCAATCGGCCGATTGCGTCAGGCTGGGTATTTTCCAACGAGTGTCTACGAGGAGGCTGTAGCCCGCCCCGACGACAAAGCAACTCGGCGCCGCGCGGCGAAGATGGTGCGCGCGACGAAAGCGCGAGCGAAGACCGGAATTGTTCTTTTCAAGCGCACAAAGATTAAGCCAAAAATCCTGATGATTTTCACGCGTCAATTGGCAACGCTCATTGATTCCGGATTGCCATTGGTGCGAAGTTTGACCGTCTTGGCAAAGCAGGAACGCGACAAGGTATTGAAGAATACAATTAACAAGCTCTCCGATTCCGTTCAGAGCGGTAACACTTTTTCTGACGCGCTGGCCCTGCATCCGCGAATCTTTAACAATTTATACGTCAACATGGTCAAAGCCGGCGAGGTGGGCGGTGTGCTCGAGATGGCGCTCAACCGGCTTTCGGAATTTCAGGAGAAAGCTGCGAAGATTAAGAACAAGGTCATCGCGGCAATGGTCTATCCGATGATTGTGATGACGATGGCAGTGGGCATCATGGGCTTTCTTCTTGTCTTCATTGTGCCGAAATTCGAAGCGATCTTTCACGACATGCTTGGTGATAAACCGCTACCAGCCGTCACCACGTTTGTTATCGGAGCGAGTAACCTCGTAAAGGATCATGGTCTTGTTCTGGTCGGGGCGGTAATCGTCGCCGTGACAGCTTACAAATTCATTGGCCGCACGCGAGGCGGGCGATTTGTGGTTGACACTTTCAAACTGCGCATGCCGCTCTTCGGCGATTTGAATCGCAAAACGGCAATCTCGCGGTTTTCGCGTACACTTGGAACGCTGGTCACGAGCGGTGTGCCGATTTTGCAGGCATTGAATATCACTCGCGAAACCGCCGGCAACGCCGTAATTGCCGCTGCGATCTCACACGTGCACGATAGCGTAAAGGAAGGCGAATCGATCGTTCAACCGCTGGAAGCCAGTCGCGCTTTTCCGCCGATGGTGACCAGCATGGTCGATGTGGGCGAAGAAACCGGTAAACTTCCAGACATGCTCCTGAAGATTGCCGATGTGTACGATGATGAGGTCGATAACGCGGTTGCGGCCCTCACATCGATGCTCGAGCCGATCATGATTGTGTTTCTGGCGCTGATTGTCGGCACGATCGTGCTCGCTCTCTTTACACCGCTTATCAGCATCATCACTGGCTTGCAGCAGCAAACGTGATGCGCCTGCGGCGCGAATGACGAAATCCGAATGACGAATGTCGAATGTTGTAGAGGCGTTCGTGCCAAACGCCCAACCGATAGGTTCGGTGCTTGGCACAAGCGCCGCGACAACGTGGCTTTCACTCTCATTGAACTGATCGTCGTCACCGCCGTTATCATCATCCTGACCGGATTGGTTCTAAGCACCGTCGGCTACGTTCAGAAGAAAGGTGCCCGCGCCCGGGCCGAAACCGAAATCGCCGCCATGTCCGCGGCTCTGGAAAGCTACAAGGCGGATAATGGAATTTATCCGCGCAACGCGGACACCGACGGCCTCAACGCGCGGACCTCGGGAAATCCGTGCGCCTACCAAGCCGCCAGTTTGTATCTGTACAAACAATTAAGTGGAGACACGAACGCAAACTTCCAATATGGAGCGAAGTCTTACTTCACATTCAAGCCGAACATGCTTGGGACGAGCCCGACCGTTACGACAGACGTTTGTGGCAATACGCTTACTCCCACAACCGTGAGCTACATTCGCGATCCGTTTGGAAACATCTACGGCTACTCGGCAATTCAAGCAGCGACCCAAGACAGCACACAGGGTTACAACCCGACTTTCGATCTGTGGAGCACTGCAAATTCGACTGATCCAAACCAGTGGATCAAGAACTGGTAGCGCTAACCTGTAGCGGCGGTCTCTGACCGTTGCCGGAATCACGCCAAAATCATTTCGGCGGTCAGAGAGCGCCGCTGCAGCCAATCCGCAGTCTGCAATTCCGTCTATCCTTCGCTCGTGTGCACCACAACCTCCACTCGGCGGTTGGGACTCTGCTCTTCAATTGATCCGTTCGGCGAAGCACGGAATTTCGTCGGACCGTAACCGCGGGTCTCGATTTGCGCAGGGTTAATCCTCATTGCCTCTATTAAATAACGTTTCACGCTGTCAGCACGACGCTGGCTGAGATCCAGATTGTATTCGAACGAGCCGAATGAATCCGTGTAACCTTCCACGGAAAATGTGGCCTTCGGATTGCGCTGGATGAGAGTGCCCAGCTTTTGCAATTGACTCACGGCGCTTGATTGCAGGACGTCGCTGTCATACTGGAACAGTTGATCGTCCGGCAGTCGTAATTTTGTGCCTGACCCGAGCGGACCTTTTTGCGCAAGCAGTTGATCCAAATCGCTGAAGCCGGCAGTGTGCCCTTTAATGGGTCCGGCGCTGTCACCGGGGATCTTGCTGGTAAAGGTGTTGGGGCGCTTGATCGTTGTACTTGTAGCCAGCTCCGTCCCGCTAAGGGCGGGCTGTGGACGCCCTGATTGCGAACTATTGTTGAGCAGCGATTGTTCGTGCGTCGCGTTTGAATCGTTGACGAGACTCTGCGCAGTCGATTGCTCGATTTCAGTAAGAACGGAATTTACCTCAGGCTGTTCCACCTTCGGTTGATCAGGCAAAACGTCCCGCATGTCGTCCGGAATCGCCGCGCTTGCTTGAATGTCCTGCAACAGCTTGTCGAACGATTTCTTTTCGTCCGGTAACTGCACATCAGTATTGTCCGGGTTCGGTTTTGCGGCGGGATTTGTCTGATCGACGCTGCTCTTGCCCAGATCCGACGCGTTGATGCTCTTGACCTTGAACGTTGGTGTCTGCTCATTTGGAGCGCTCAAGGCTTCCACAGTTTGGAAACGCGTCCGGTAAAAATAAGCGCACAGCGCGAGGTGTATTCCCAGCGAAACGATTAATCCAAACCAGAGCCAACTGCGCTCTTTGGTACCCGTGAGCAGTCCTTCGGTCTCGAACCGGTCGAAGTCGTCGAAATCGGAAACTCTCATCTGCTTTCCAACATATCACATTCGGACAGGCGAGCTATGGTCCGACGAAAGTTCACCATGGCATTATCTTCCTAACCGCCAGCACGCGTTTGCTCGATGAAGGCTCCCGCAGCGCGGCGGATTTCATCCGCTACGCGCGCCTCGGGTGACACAAATTTCGGTGTGAACCATGGAAAGAGTCCGATCAAGTCGTGCGTGACCAGGATTTGTCCGTCGCAATGCTTGCCCGATCCAATACCGATGGTTGGGATGCCGATTGCCCTTGTGATCTGCTTTGCGATATCTGCGACCACAATCTCCAGCACAACAGAAAAAGCACCGGCCTGTTCCACAGCGCGCGCGTCGGCCAGCAGTGCTTCCGCCTCGGATTGCGTACGGCCCTTGATCCTGTAGCCACCTTCCTCCCGAACACTTTGGGGCAGCATGCCGATGTGCGCCATGAACGGGATGCCTGCCTTTGTGATCGCTTGAATTTGAGCTACATGACTCACACCGCCTTCAAGCTTCACCGCCTGTGCGCCAACATCGACAAATTTCCTGGCGGTCTCCACAGCCTGTTTAGGAGTGTCGTACGTGTGGATTGGCAGATCCGCCACGAGTAACGCCTGCTTAACACCGCGAGCGACTGCGCGAGTGTGATGCAGCATTTCTTCCAGCGTCACACCAGTCGTATCTTGGCAACCAAGCACCACCATGCCTAACGAATCGCCTACCAGGATAATGTCGATGCCGCTTTCGTCCAGCAGACGCGCCGTGGGATAATCGTAAGCCGTCAACGCGGTGACCTTTTCGCCGCGTTGTTTCATTTGGCGAAAATCTTTCATCGGATCTGCCGGAAGATCAGCCGCTAATTTGAGAACGCAAGCTGTAGCCGAAAAGAGCCACGAGCAAAATTTGCCATGCCGAATTTCTGTACAGGCAGGCGTGTCGCCGGCAAATCCACGACAAAACGCAGCCGGCACGGCTGCCACTACAGTCCATCGAGCTACCAGTCGTTCATCAACCGAACTACCTCTCCAGATTCGTCGGATTCCGTGAGCAATTCTTGGACAGTTTTTCTCTGATCAGGCAAGCGCAATTCGGACCGGATATCGGCTAGCGGTTGAAGTACGAATTTTCTCAAGTGCATCCGCGGATGCGGCAATTGCAGTCGTTCGTTGTCTATCTGCTGATCGCCGCAGTAAAGCAGGTCGATGTCGATCCTACGCGAGACATTTTTCGGATGATCGCGCTTGCGGCCTAACGACTCCTCGATTCGAGCAAGTTGTTCAAGCAACTGCACTGGGTCGCCTTCAAAATCAAATTCAATGACTGTGTTCAAAAATTTTGACGCTCCCGGTTCACAATCGACGGGTTCGGCTTCGTAGATCCTCGCAGAGACAACCGGCGGTCGGATCCAATCAAGCTCGATAATTTGTCGTCGCGCTGCACGCAAATTCTCGAGCCGATCGCCGAGATTGGATCCGAGCGCAACTGCCGTTTTCATTGGTGGTAACTGCAGCGGCGATCTATGACCCGCGTACTGAATTCGTTCGGCGCTGATAGAGCGCCGCCACAAATCTACAGCCCCAGTACATTCTGCATCGAGTAAAGTCCCGGCGGCTGGCTGATAATCCATTCCGCTGCGCGCAATGCACCTCGCGCAAAGATTTCCCGGCTCGCCGCGCGGTGCGTGAGTTCGAGGCGCTCGCCGGGGCCGCTGAAAATCACTGTATGCTCGCCAACTACGTCGCCTTCGCGAATTGATTGAATTGAAATTTCACGCTTCGTTTTTTCAGTCGCTTTCAAGACCTCGGCTAACGTTTTGGCCGTCCCGCTGGGTGCATCTTTTTTCGTCTGGTGATGCGTTTCGACAATCGCGACGTCAAAATTGCCGCCAAGCTGCTCGACAGCTTTGCGCGTCAACCAGAAAAACACATTGACTCCGATGCTGAAATTAGATGCGAACACGATCGGTAACGATTGCGCGGTCTCTTTGATCGTGCTGCGTTGCTCTGTAGAGTGACCAGTCGTTCCAATGACCAACGGCTTGCGATGCTGCAACGCAGCGCGACAGATTTCAGTGATGCCGCCGGCGTGACTGAAATCAATCGCCACATCGCAGTTTCTCATGGCCGGCTCAATCGGATCGCCTAGATCACACCGGGTTGTGATGTCGATTTTTGGGTAGTCCTTCACAAGATCACTAATGATCTTTACCATCCGGCCAGCCGCGCCAATGAGCAACACATGCACGAGAGACGATTTCATCTTGGAAGAACCATCATCTACCCTGTTGTTGGGAAGGCAGAGGGATTGCCCGTTACCCGTTGAAACGATTCTGTCCGGCTCTCCCCGTACGGAAGGGAAAGGATTGAGGTGTGGGGTTCACGCTCGAAAATCATTTCTGCCGCTCAAACTCTTCGAGCGTCGTGCGCAAGCGCGCTTGATTCGCTTCATTCATCTCGCATAAAGGGAGACGCACTTCGCCGGACATCGCCCCGCGCCAGCCGAGCGCTGTCTTTACCGGTACAGGATTCGGTTCAATGAACAAATCCTTGAAAAGCGAAAACATCTTACGATGCAGCCTCAAAGCTAACTTCGTATCGCCGCATTCATAAGCTCGGACGAGCGCGCAAACTTCAACCGGAAACAGATTTGAAGCGACACTGACAACGCCAAGTGCTCCGACAGACATGAACGGCAGCGTTAGTGAATCGTCGCCGCTTAAAATCCCAAATGATTCGGGCAACCGGGCGCGCAACTCGCTGACACGTTCGACACTTCCACTGGCTTCCTTGATTGTAACAATATTCCTGCATTCCGTCGCCAGGCGCGTCACCGTATCGGACCCGATATCCACCCCGCATCGGCCAGGAATGTTGTAGAGCATAATGGGTAGGCCCGTGGCGTCGGCAATTGTTTTGAAATGGCGAAACAAACCTTCCTGGCTCGGTTTGTTGTAATATGGCGCGACGAGCAGTGCGCCGTCAGCGCCAAGTTTCTCGGCCATCTTTGTATCGGCCACGGCGTGCTGTGTCGCGTTGGAACCTGTGCCTGCGAGAACCTGACAACGCTTTTTCGCGGTGGCGACTGCAAGGCGGATCAGTTCCTGGCGTTCCTCGCGTGACAGAGTCGGCGATTCGCCGGTGGTGCCTACAGCGACGATTCCAGTAATTCCGGTAGCGATTTGGTTTTCGATCAGTTTCTCGAAAGCCGCAACATCAATCGCGCCATTGCGAAACGGTGTGACTAAGGCCGTGAAGGTACCGCGGAACATGCGATTAACTGTAGGTTGGGCTATACAATTGTCATGTCGAGCGAAGTCGAGACATCTCTGATTCTTTCTGCCTTAAAATTAGAGATTCCTCGACTGCGCTCGGAATGACAGAGGCCCAAAGTTGCGGGCGCTAAAGCTCGATCGTGCCTTCAAATGCAAACTCGGCCGGACCGGTGAGCGTAACATTGCGAAACTGCTTATCGATCCTGTCAAACCCAACGCGCAGTTCGTCTCCCCCGCGTGCAATCACGGTGATCGGACCCTTCGCGTTTTCAGTAACCGCGAACACGAGCGCGCTCGCAACTACGCCGGTGCCGCACGCGAGGGTTTCATCTTCCACACCTCGTTCGTAGGTGCGGACAGCGATCTTATCGGCTCCGCGTTTCTCAATGAAATTCACGTTTGCGCCCTTTGGCGAAAACATTTCGTGATAGCGAAGGGCTGAGCCTTCTCGCGGCACGTCCACATCGCCGACTTGTGCGACGGGAACAACCACATGAGGCACCCCGCTATTAATGAAATGAACGATTCTTTTCTCCGCGCCGATACGAAGGGGAATGCTCAGACGCAAATCCGTGGGCTCCGTCATTTGCAGAGTCACGAGATCTCCAACTAACTCCGCCGAGATGACGCCAGCTGGCGTTTCAAAGGAAATTTTGCCTTCGGCTTCTGTCACCTTGTTTGCAAAACGCGCAAAGCAGCGCGCGCCGTTCCCGCACATCTCCGCTTCTCCCCCATCGGCGTTAAAGTAGCGCATTCGGAAATCGGCGTGGTCCGATGGATTTTCCAACAACAAAATTCCATCCGCGCCGACGCCACGGTGGCGATCACAAAGGCGCGCGATTTGGCTGGGATTTAGATGGATATCCCCCGCCCTGTTGTCGATCAGGATGAAATCGTTTCCTGCGCCGTTCATTTTGGTGAAACGCAGCATGGAATCCGTCTAACACAGCAAGGTGTCGCAGGCAATCCTGCCTGCAGATCTTAGCGATTCAGACAGGATCGCCGGGTCCCGGCATTGCCAGATCGCGTTTTGATGATTACTTATCCCGCCTTGAAGCAACTAGCGGCTTGGGTTTTTCTGGGGATTCTTGTATCGCACGCATCGTTCGCGGGCGACTACGACAGCTTGATCCTTGAGCAGATTAAGGAGATGCCGCAAGGCGGTCGCTATTCTGTTTCGCACTTTGCAAAGATCCGTCTTCAATCTTCGGCGCACTTCGAATCCGGCAAATTTTTCATTTTGCCTTCGCAGGCCTCGCCGAGTTTTTGCTCAGGCGCAACGTATCTGGTTTTTATCAGAACGATCGAGGCTTTGCGTGCCCGCGGCCAGCTGCAGCTCGATTATTCCACGTTGGAGCGGTTGATTATTCGAGACCAACGCGACGGCGAAGGCATTTGGGGCCGGTGGAACGCAAATGGACCGGGAACGGCTCGTCTTTTCCACGAGCTCCAGCTCGGACGGAACTTCGATAACTTCGATCAGGCAAAGCCAGGCGATTTCATGAAGATTTTCTGGTCGCGCAAAGTGGGCAAAAATGAGCACGGACATTCCACGATCTTCCTCGGCATGGAAAATCGTCCCGACGGGCAGTATGTCCGTTACTGGTCGAGCAATATTCCGTCGGGTTACGGCGAGAAAAGCGTTCCGCGAAGCAAGATCGCATACGCCATCTTTTCGCGTCTGCAGGCACCTGCCAATCTCGCGAGGATCGGCAACACCCCAGTTGTGGATACGTATTTGGCGTCTCTCCTGCGAAGTCGCTCCAGCATTGCTGAGGCCAGCGCTAAGTGCGGATTGTAAACCCACGCAAGGGGTCCCACCATCGGAGCTGGATCGGCTTCTCCGAAGACGATGGTACAGTGCCAATGACGGCTCGGAAGCCGTCGTTTCTCAGGCTATCGGCGCTGGCAAATGATGCTTGCCTTCACGTCGACCGATCTCTAAAACGGAGCAATGATGATTGAAACCTTAAAACGTCATTGGTGGGTTCCGGTGATAAGGGGTATCGCTGCAATTATTTTTGGCGTGATCGCGTTTACGCATCCCGTTATGGCTATCGCAACCTTGGTCCTGTTTTTTGGAGCATGGGTGCTGATCGACGGCATATTTCGTATAGTTGGCGCGATTAGACATCGCGGCTCCGACCCGGACTGGGCTTGGCAGCTCGTTATCGGAATTATTGGGATTATCGTGGGACTCCTTACATTCCACGCACCCCAGATTACGGCGCTGGCCCTCGTTATTTATATCGCAGCCTGGGCGCTTATGATTGGTGCGTCGGAAATTGTGATGGCAGTCAAACTGCGCCACGAAATAAAGGGCGAATGGTTGCTGATTCTAACGGGGCTGGCATCAATCGTTTTCGCCGTGTTGCTTCTATGGAATCCTGTCGCTGGCGCCGGCGCAGTGATTTGGCTCATCGCATGGTACGCGGTTGTACTCGGCATCCTTGAAATCTTTTTTGGCTTCCGCCTCCACGGCCTGCGGACGTTGGCTCCCTCTTGAAAGTATCGTACCAGGCCAAACCGTGCGAGGCTGGGCTCCTTTCGGGGCCTTTTTAGGCATTAGACATGCACTTTCTGCGCCGTGTGCTGTTTTTTCTGCGCGACAAACCAAGGAGCCTGCGGGTTTGTTGAAGAAAATACGGCTTGGTGCGATTGATGGGGCGATTACTCTACGACGCTGGAATATGAGTCCTCCGAACTTACGGCGTCGAATTCCTGAAGGTGGCAATCCCCCGCTTCTAACCGCTTATGAAGAAAAAGACCACTGCTCCCGGGATGCGTCGGACAAATAGTTCGCATCTGAACGACGGCGACCGAGTCGATAACAAGCAGCTGCTTGCGGCTTTGACTGCATTCAAGCGGGGAGATTTTTCCGTTCAACTGCCGGACGATTGGACAGGCATAGCCGGCAAGGTGGCGGATACCTTCAACGAAGTGATCCGAATCAATCAGCGCCTGACACAAGAACTGGCACGCATCGGGCGCGTAGTTGGAAAGGAAGGCAGGATCAGACAAAGAGCCTCCCTCGGAGAGGTGTCCGGCTCATGGGCTGACGCGATGAGGTCGGTCAATAATTTGATCGAGGATTTGGTTCATCCCACCAGCGAAATGGCGCGCGTAATCGGTTCTGTCGCAAAGGGAGATCTGTCTCAAACGATAGCGACCGAAATTGAAGGCCAGACGCTCGAGGGCGAGTTTCTGCGTACTGCAAAAATCGCAAACACAATGGTGCGGCAGCTCGGTGCTTTCGCTTCCGAAGTCACACGTGTCGCGCGAGAGGTAGGTACAGAAGGCAAGCTAGGCGGCCAGGCGAATGTGAAAGGCGTTGCCGGCACGTGGAAAGACCTGACTGACAACGTCAATCTGATGGCCGGCAACCTTACCGATCAGGTCCGTAATATTGCGACTGTGACGACGGCAGTGGCGACCGGCGACTTAACAAAGAAAATCACGGTTGATGTCAAAGGCGAGTTTCTTGAGCTGAAAGACACAATCAACGTGATGGTTGATCAGCTTCGGTCGTTTGCTTCGGAGGTAACGCGCGTGGCCCGCGAAGTGGGCTCTGAAGGGATTCTCGGCGGACAAGCTCGGGTCGAGGGCGTCTCAGGAACATGGAAGGACCTGACAGATTCCGTGAATTTCATGGCCCGCAATCTTACCGGCCAGGTGCGCAACATTGCGGCGGTTACGACGGCTGTCGCCAAGGGAGACCTGTCGAAGAAGATCACCGTCGATGTGAAAGGTGAAATCGTAGAATTAAAAAACACGATCAATACGATGGTCGATCAGCTAAGCTCGTTTGCCTCGGAAGTGACGCGCGTTGCACGCGAGGTAGGCACCGAGGGGAAACTTGGCGGCCAAGCGGACGTGAGAGGTGTCGCGGGAACCTGGAAGGATTTGACTGAAAGCGTCAATTCCATGGCGAGTAACCTTACGGCACAAGTCCGCAACATTGCCGAAGTAACGACAGCGGTGGCTAACGGTGACTTGTCGAAAAAAATCACCGTGGACGTTCGGGGGGAGATTCTGGGGCTCAAATACACGATTAACACGATGGTTGATCAGCTTCGATCGTTTGCGTCTGAAGTGACTCGCGTGGCTCGCGAGGTTGGCAGCGAAGGAAAGCTGGGTGGGCAGGCAGACGTACGAGGCGTTGCTGGCACGTGGCAAGACCTGACCAACAACGTGAATATGATGGCGGGGAATCTCACAGCTCAGGTTCGCAACATCGCCGAGGTAACCACCGCGGTCGCGCGCGGAGATCTATCGAAAAAGGTCACAGTCGATGTGAAGGGCGAAATTCTTGAGTTGAAAAACACTGTGAACACGATGGTGGACCAGCTTAACTCATTCGCGTCGGAGGTAACCCGTGTCGCGCGCGAGGTCGGCACGGAAGGTGAGCTTGGCGGGCAAGCTACGGTTCAAGGTGTTGCCGGCACGTGGAAGGATTTGACCGACAGTGTGAATTTCATGGCCCGCAATCTGACGAATCAGGTGCGTGGTATCGCGCAAATTGTCACCGCAGTCGCAAGGGGAGACTTGAACCAAAAGCTCCTTGTTGAAGCAAAGGGGGAAATCGGCGAGCTGGCCGACACAATCAACAATATGATCGTTACGCTAGCGACGTTCGCCGATCAGGTAACTACTGTCGCTCGCGAGGTCGGCGTCGAGGGGGAACTGGGCGGACAGGCCAATGTGCCAGGCGCGGCCGGAACCTGGCGCGATCTGACCGATAACGTAAACCGGCTAGCCGCGAATCTGACGACGCAACTTCGAGCCATTGCCAATGTTGCTACGGCCGTCACGAAAGGTGATCTGACACGCTCGATTCAGGTGGAAGCACAGGGCGAGGTTGCAGCTGTGAAGGACAACATCAACGAAATGATCCGTAATTTGAAGGACACCACATTGCAAAATCAGGAGCAGGATTGGCTCAAAACTAATCTCGCAAAGTTTACACGCATGCTGCAAGGCCAGCGAGATTTGTTGACGGTTGGCAAGCTGATCTTGTCGGAGCTCGCCCCGGTAGTTCCGGCTCAACAAGGGGTTTTCTACTTTATGGACAAATCGGGGCGAGAACCGGAGCTTAAGCTTTTGGCGAGTTATGCTTGCCGCGAAGAAAACGGGCTGAAGAGTTCTTTCAAGCTGGGTGAGAGTCTTGTAGGGCAAGCCGCCTTGGAGAAACAACGTATTCTGCTCAGCGAAGCGCCAAGTGATTATGTAAAGGTAAGCTCCGCTTTGGGTGCCGCTCGCCCAATGAACATCGTGGTACTGCCGATTTTATTTGAAGGAGAAGTAAAAGCAGTCGTGGAACTTTCGTCGTTGGAGCGCTTCAATTCGACGCACCAGGCATTTCTCGATCAGTTAACGGAGAGTATCGAAATAGTCCTACACACAATTGAAGCAAACACGCGGACCGAAAACCTCCTCAAGCAATCGCAGTCACTCGCGTCAGAGCTTCAGAATCGTTAGGAAGAGTTGCAAAAAACCAATCTGGAGTTGGCAGAAAAAGCGCGCTCCAATCTGGCGAAGGACCAATTTCTCGCGATGCTCAGCCACGAGTTGCGCACGCCCCTTACGCCGGTACTGGCGTCCGCCCTGGCGCTTGAGAGCGAGCCGGCATTGCCACAGGAAGTCCACGAATCGCTACACATGATCCGTCGCAATGTAGAATTGGAGGCGCGGCTGATCGATGATTTGCTCGACTTAACTCGCATCGACCGAGGGAAAGTACAGCTTAATTTTGAAGTCGTTGACGCCCATACTCTGTTGCAGAGTGCCCTCGAGATTTGTCAGGCGGAATTGATCGAAAGCATCTGAGGCGTTCCCTCAATCTCGGCGCACGGAAAGTCCATTTGCGAGCGGATCCGGCGCGACTGCAGCAGATCTTTTGGAACCTGATAAATAACGCGGTGAAGTTCACACCGAGCGATGGGCAAATTTCCATCTCTACCAGCAACACTTCCAAGGGAGAACTGCGCGTTGAAATCGCCGACACCGGCTTGGGCATTGAGCCCGAATCATTGCCAAAAATTTTCGATGCTTTCGAACAAGGTGGCCGGACACAACTTGGAGGGCTGGGTCTCGGTCTGGCTATCAGCAAAGCACTCGTGGAAGCGCACAAGGGAACAATCACTGCGCAAAGCGCCGGTCGAAACAAAGGCTCAACGTTTACGCTGGTCTTTCCAACGAGCGAAAAGGCGGCGGCTCAAATTGCGCCGGCCGTTTCGCCTAAATTGCCTGCACATCAGGCTATGCGGATTTTGCTTGTCGAAGATCATGAAGATTCGAACCGATCGCTTACGAACTTGCTTCGACGGCGCGGGTATCACGTGCAATCAGCTCTGGATTTCCAGTCTGCGCTCGATCTAGGCACAAAGGGGGAATTTGACGTGCTCATTAGCGATCTGGCTTTGCCCGATGGCAGTGGCATTGATTTGATGCAAACGCTGCAGTCCACGCGCCCGATTCTTGGGATTGCTCTCACCGGTTTCGGAATGGAAGACGATGTTCGCAAGAGTCGGGAGGCAGGCTTCCAGCACCATCTCGTCAAGCCGATCGATTTGAACAAGCTCGATCTACTTATTCAAGAAAGCGCAACCACACCAGTAAGCGTAAGCGCATAAAATCTCATTCGCTGCGAGTCATATTGTAAATCGCTGTGATGCAACCCTATTTCCGGGCTGGGATACTCTGCGTAGTCGCTTTCCGCTTGGAAGGCACGAGCACACTGGCAAGTTCGAAGACTGTTGGGAACTGCTGGGCCTATGGCGTAAACGTATAAACTACAGTGTGCACGGCTCTTCTTGTACCTTTGACCACACTGTGGCCGACATTTTTGGCCGTATTCACAGTACTTTTCGCAACGTTTTTCGCTGTTCTCACAGGTCCCGCCTCAATCGTGGCGATGGTGCCTATGGAAATGCCAAACGCGAGAATTATCGAAACGAACGCTTTCATGGCACTAAGTAATTCGTTTCTGGAGCCCCGCATGCGCCTACTCGACGGACGCCGCGTGGCAGCCCTGAAGATCTTCGGGGCTGGGCCCGCCAGGATTCGAACCTGGGACCAAGGGATTATGAGTCCCCTGCTCTAACCGCTGAGCTACAGGCCCATTTGACTATGAGAAACGGTGTTTCTTGTAGAGCGCAAAAGTCGTCAATTGACTTTATATTGACATTCTCAATCTGTTTGCGCATATTTTCCGAACCATGAAAAGACCAAAGCTTCAAGTGCATGAATACCGCCATTCCAAGACGCATCCGTATTATCTCGATCTCCGAGCTTTCGGGCAAGGACGGAAGTTTTTCAAGACGAAGGCAGAAGCTGAAGCGGAACGTCTCCGGCAGATCACAACCCTGGCGCGCCACGGGCGCGAGGCGGTAGGTCTGCCATCCGAGGAACTCTCTGCAATCGTCCAAGCCCGCAATAAACTTGCGACGCATGGGCGGACACTCACGGAAGCAGCTGCGTTTTTTCTCGATTACTTGGAACGAATCCGCCGGTGCAACGTGACTGTCGCGGAACTGAGTCGCGAAGTGGTCGAAGCGAAGCGTAAGGACGGCCGCGCGCCGATGTACGTCGCGGACCTCAAAAAACGTCTAGCACGTTTTTGCGCTGACTTTGGGAAGCGCCCAATTGCCGGGATCACCGTTGAAGAATTAGACGACTGGTTGCGAGGCTTGGATTGTAGCCCAAAAACACGAATGAATTTCCGGGCGAATGTTGGCGTGCTGTTCAGCTATGCGGAGCGGCGCAGGATGATTGATAGCAACCCAATCCTGCGAACTACGCGCCCCAAACTGGCCGATCTTCCGCCAGAGATTTTCACGGTCGATGAATTATCGGCTTTACTCAATGCCGCCACAAAGCGCGCACCGGAGGTGGTCCCGATGCTGGCAATCGGAGCGTTTGCCGGGGTCAGGGAGGCTGAGATAAAGCGGCTGGATTGGTCAGAGGTAGATCAAAGGCGCGGACACATCGAAATAAAATCCAGTAAAGCCAAGTCTGCGCGCCGTAGGATTGTTGAGATTCAGCCCAACCTTCGTGAGTGGTTAACGCCTTACGCCGAAATGATCGGCCCTGTAGTACCAGCAAACTCGCGCAAGAAACTCGACATGGTGCGAAAAGCCGCCAAGCTTGCACGCTGGCCGAAAAACGGCCTTCGGCATGGCTATGCTAGTTACCGCCTAGCATTAACTCATGATGCCCCCCGCGTTGCCTCGGAGTTAGGGCATACCAGCCCGCAGATGCTTTACTCGACGTATCGTGAGTTAGTCCTGCCAGAGGAGGCGGAACGGTATTGGAAGCTTCTTCCAGATGTGAAGGCCGAAAACGTTCTCTCGTTTAGCTCAAGGGTTACCGCCTGAAGGCGGACCGTTTTTCTCCAACGGACATTGGTCGAAAGAGCGTGAGCCGTCGACCGGAAAAGGGCCTCCCAGAATGATGACTACGAAGCGCCTGCAGGTTACTCCGACCGCGAATTACCTCGCCTGATTGTGGATACCCGCACACGATGTCATCGTGGTAGATTTGATGTTCGGCAACTTGATCACCCGCAGCAGACGCTGCCCAATGCCGATCAATGGCCATCCGAATGTTCTGCTCTTCCATTAGCGGCCTCCTTTAGCGTTTACGTGTTCATGACACTGAACTTCGTCGACATCTAACGAGAAACAGATAAACCACGGCAGGGTGTCGTTGCAAACACGGCTAGGCTTATTCCGGAATGTGGACCGTTGGCTTCATCGACTGGTTAGGCTACGCGCTGCAGAGCGATGATGGCACAGGGGCAGTCACGGGAGCAGCGGTCTCACAACTTCCAGACTGTGCATTTTCATGAGCTTCCGGTCAGTCTCCGCATCCACGCCCTGCCGTTCCGTGAACATCTTCTCCAACCCTCCTGGCATCACGCTAGGGAGGTCGCGGTGTCCGAGTAGGCCGCGGCGTTGAAGTTGCCGTTGGCGTAGGCACTGGCGTAAGCGTTGGCGCTGGCGTAGGCATTGGCGTAACAGTAGGTGTAGATGTCGATGTGGGAGTGGCACTCGGCGCAGGAGTACCGGCCGGAGTAGGACTGCCAGTAACTATCAGACTTGTTTCCTCCCCTCCCTCATTTGGTTCTTTTTGATAAGTGATAAGAAGCGTCGCACCCGCTACCGGAGGGATTTTCGCTTCAGTCGGACCTGCAATGATTACTTGGTTACCGATTTCCGGGAAATTTTGCGAATTAATGCCTGTGCTAGAATCAATTCGAGTCGCGGTAAGAACATTCGCGATCCCGCCAGCATTACCGCTCAGTGGCACACGAACGACGCCGTGGTCGGTGCCTCCTTCCTGAGTAAAATTTGTGATCCTAAGGAAGCGATCTTCAGGGACTGGGATTGTGAGCACTGAAGTTGTAATGATCTTGCTCTTAAATCCTCCCTCGTTTGGTTCTTTTTTATAACTGATAAGAAGCGTGGCACCCGCTACCGGAGGGACGTTCACTTCAGCTGGACCTGCAATGATTACTTGGTCACCGATTTCCGGGAAATTTTGCGAATTAATGCCCGTACTAAAATCGATTCGAGTCGCGGTAAGAACATTCGCGGTCCCGCCAGCATCACCACTCAGGGTCACACCGACGACGCCGCGGTCGGTGCCTCCTTCCTGAGTAAAATTTGTGATCCTAAGGAAGCGATCTTCAGGGACTGGGATTGTGAGCACTGAAGTTGTAATGATCTTGCTCCTGAATCCTGCCGCAAAAACAAAGCCGGTATTCAGGAGAAAGAAAACAACCAACCACCGGCTGAGATGCATTTTGTTCGTCATATGCCAAGACGCCGCATAAGCAAATTAGAATCGATCATCGTCACGTCAACCGGACTGTAATCGGTGGCTAGCAGAAAAATCAGTGAGCGGCCCATAGACCTAACGAGAAAGAGATAAGCCACGGCAGGGTGTCATGACAAGCATACCGAGATGCTTCGCACGCTTGCTCGCTGGCTTGACGCTCAACAGTCGATATGTTCGAATGAACAGTCATGCGTGCGGCACGCCTTCGAGATGCACTGGAACGCCTCACTGCGGCGATCCGTGATGTCGAGTCCGAGCTTGCGGCAATGAAAGCCGAACAAGACCCACTCGCATCGCACATCTTTGTTTCGCGCCGCAATTATCGGAATGTCAACGATACGAAAGCGGAAGGCGCCGCGAGATGATCGCCCGGATGAGTTTCAAGACTGCCTGCGAGCTTGGCTTTCGCGGGAGCCTCGACGAATGGTGGCGCCTGATGGGAGCAGTTGCGAGGCGGTGAATTGCAGCACGCCTATCGCTTTTGCCTGGAACACAGGCTCGACGCCCGGAGCTTCAAAAACCTTCCAGCCCCAAGGGTGCGGTCTGATTTCGATTACGGTCATGGCGTCGGGCCGCGCGGTTCGCTGCAGCGTCAGCGCAAAGCCACCACCTGGGGATGCAACGATGTCAGTGGCGTCGGTCCATCCCACGAAATCGGCATCCCGCTTTGGCCCATCGGCCCGGACACCGGGAACCACATCGCCGGAGAAGATAAAGAGTCTGCCCTCGTGCTCGGTGTTGCAACCCAGGTGTACGCCGGCCACACCCCACAAGCTCGTGTCCCCGTTAAGAAGTACCCAGCCTTCAGGATCGTGGCTGCCCGTCAACTGCCCGACGCGGTCGACACTCAGCACCTCAACCGGCGCACCGTTCGGCATGCGAGCCCCGTCTCCCAAAGAACACGGCTCCAATGGTCTCGGGGCAATCGGGGTTGGGTGCTTTAGAGTGGCACAACCATTGCTTGACCACTGAACAGCGTTCACTACAGTGAACTATGTTCATGCAGGCGGAGGCAAGACGAGAACGTTACCGGCAGGAAACGCGATCAGCAATCCTAGGGGCGGCCCGCGAAATCTTCGTGCGCCAAGGGTTCGAAGGCTTTTCGATGCGAACCCTCGCGCGCTTCGTCGGATACTCCCCCGCTGCGATCTATCTGCACTTCACGAGCAAGGAAGAACTCTTCGACATTCTTGTGGAGGAAAGCTTCGTCCATTTGTATGAAGCGCTCGGCATCCTGCTGAAGGAGCGAGGCAAGGATCCGGTGCGGCAATTGAAACGCGGGTTGCGGCTTTATGTGGAATGGGGATTAAAACATCCCAGCGAGTACCAAATCGCCTTCATCGTTCGAAATCCCACGAAGAAGCCGTACCGGACTCATCGCGCGTTCGATGTTGCGCGCGCCCTGGTGAAACTTTGTTTGGGCAGTTCTAAGGCCGAGCGTGAATTGGAATTGCGCACCCAGGCGTTGTGGGCCGCAACGCACGGCATCACTTCCCTTCTGACACAGAGACCATCTTTTCCCTGGGTTTCGAAGCAACGCCTGATCGATCAGGTGATCGACAGCGCTGTGCAAGGAGCACTTGGTCCCACGAAGCGACCGAGATCAAATGGGAAAAAATTAGACGGGCACTTATGCAAACGAAATTCGAAACACCGGCAGAAAAATCCCAAACATCATTCATAAACGGGGCAACGAGAACTGGGTCCTGGATCCCCTTACTCGTCGCGATTCTTCTTCTGCCATTTGCCAACGGAGCAAACGCCATTGCGCTGGCTGCGTGGTTGGCGCCGCTTTTTTTGCTTCGGTTCACTCGAGCGCAGAGGATCATTGTCGGTGTTCCCTTAGTCCTCGCGGTGCAAGTCGCCGCGCTCGCGATCCAGTATCGCGGAATGGTGCCTTTTCCAACGGCTGTCTACATAGAGGTAATGATCACGAATGGCCTGTGCTTCACGCTGCCCTATTTGGGTGACCGTCTGTTGTCGCACCGACTCTCCGTGTTTTCGGGCACGCTCGTTTTCCCGCTGATCTGGACATCAATCGAATATCTCCTGTCGCTGGGGCCATTCGGAACCTGGTTTGCGACCGCCTATTCGCAGTACGGGAACCTGGCATTGCTCCAAACGCTTTCGGTCACCGGCCTTTGGGGTGTCACGTTCCTGATCGGATGGACTGCCGCGGCGGGAAATGCGCTGTGGGAAGAGTGGACCATTTCGCGACGCGTGCCGCGGGTTACGGCGATGTGCGCTCTGCTTGTCATCATCACCATGCTTGCCGGCGGTGCGCGTCTTGCGCTCTTCCCGCCCGCGGGAGAAACCTTCCGGGTGGCGACGCTGTCACGGGTCGACAGCGAATTGCATCCTGATCCGAAAGTCGTTGGACGCTTCTTCCGCCACGAACCGCTCACTCCTGAGGAAATCGTGACGATTCGGGAACGCTCGGCTGCGGTTGACAATGATTTGCTGAACCGGAGCGAGCGCGAAGCAAAAGCTGGAGCCCGCATAATCTTCTGGGGCGAAGCGAATGCACCGGTGCTCAAGGAAGATGAGAGCGATTTAATCCAGCGCGGCGGGATTCTCGCGAAACGCAACGGCATTTATCTCGGAATGGCGCTTGCGAGCTGGCATCTGGAAACGACGCCGCCCCTCGAAAACAAGATCGTTCTCGTTCAACCCAACGGCAATCCCGCCTGGGAATTTTTCAAAGCCCATCCGGTGCCGGGTGGGGAAGAGGCGATCTCCATCCGAGGCAATGGAAAGGTACGCGTGCTTGATACTCCCTACGGCCGGCTAAGCTCGGTAATCTGTTTCGACGCCGACTTTCCCCAACTCCTCGCACAAGCTGGACGACTAGGAACCGACCTGCTGCTCGATCCGTCTAACGACTGGAAAGCAATCGACCCCTTGCATACCAGGATGGCTAGTTTCCGGGCAATCGAACAAGGATTCAATCTAGTCCGACACACGAGCCAAGGTCTTTCGGCAGCTTTCGACTACCAAGGTCGGCAGTTAGCTTCGATGGATCACTACTTCACAACCGATCGAGTTCTCGTCGCACAAGTTCCGACCCGCGGAACGCGGACCGTCTACGCCTTGCTAGGAGACTGGTTTGCCTGGGCTTGCCTCGCTGGGCTGGCAGGTGTGGTAACCCTAGGAATAAAATCTCGCCGATAACTGCAAAACACGCTGGCGATTATTTGGCAGGGGCCGTCGGCTTTCATCGATTGGTTAGGCCGCGTCTCGTCTGTTTCGCCGATAGCGGCCGAGAACGACTTCCGGAATGCAGGTGAGCGCGATAGCGCTAATAATTGTTACGACGCCAATCCATTTCCACCCGGACGGTCGAAACGGCAGAAGTCCAAAGCCATAACCCAGGGAAGTAAGAGCGCCAACAATGAAAAACGGCCCGGTGAAGCGGCAGTGAATGCGACCGCAGCGGGAAGCGTTAACCAGACAGGCTACACCCATGAACGCGAGCGACGTTGTCCACAAAGCCGTTCTCAACCCAGGCGGCGCGCGAAAGCCGAGTGCGAAGGCAAGCCATGGTACACACCAGAGAAGGCACGCGCTCTGCCCTTTGCACAGGAAGTCGGGCTCCGGACCCCACGAGTTGGATTTGTCTCCACTCATTTTTGAGTCGGCCTAACGAGAACAAGCTGAGCTACGGCCACCGAAAGCGAGGTTTTTTTACCGCGTGAGTCATTCCACAGTGATTACTACTTTTCCTCGGGCGTGGCCTGCTTCGAGATAACGGATCGCATCGGGGACCTCGCTCAACTTGTAAGTTCTGTCGATGACCGGTTTGATCTTTCCGGACTGCATCAGATCACCTAGCACGGTCAGGTCCTTTTGGTTCGCATCCGCCATCATCATGCCCATTTTTTGACTCACGAACAGTGACAACAACATCGCTTTGATCGGATTAACCAGAGGACCGATCAATCCCTGCTCATTTGGTCCGCCGCCGCCGATCATGACGTAAATGCCTTTGGGCGTTAAAACGCGCCTGCATTCTAACAATGAATGGTTTGTTACATTGTCGAGAATCAGGTCGTAGCGTTGCTCGCCTTTGGTGAAATCCTCTTTGGTGTAATCAATCACATGATCTGCGCCGAGCGATCGGACAAGATCGACATTTTTCGTGCTACATACGCCGGTCACTTCCGCGCCGAATGATTTCGCGATTTGCACCGCGAATGTTCCAACGCCCCCCGATGCACCGTTAATCAATACTTTCTGCCCCGGCTGAACCTTTCCTTTGTCGCGAAGACCCTGCAACGCGGTGATGCCCGCTATGTTGACACAAGCTGCTTGTTCAAAAGTGATGTTCGTTGGTTTCAGTGCGACTGCCCCCTCGGCGCGCCGACATACATACTCGGCAAAGGCCCCGTCCTTGCCGCCGAAGACATCATCGCCCGGTTTGAACTGCGTAACATTCTTACCGACCGCTTCAACCGTGCCGGCAAAATCAACGCCCAGTCGCGTGTCCTTTGGCTTGCGCAGGCCCACCCCCATTGCACGCATGATTTTGGGCGTGCCTTCGACGAAGTGCCAATCATATGGATTGACCGAAGCCGCCCGAACCTTGACCAGGATCTGATCGTCGTTCGGAACAGGCTTTTCAACTTCTTCAAGCTTAAGATTGGGTAAACCATAGTCGCAATAGACAATCGCTTTCATAGGATTCTTTGGCGCAGCGGTGCGACCACAGTCGTTGGTCGACCTCCAATAGGCGATAAAGACCAAGATTATTCCCATGAATAGCGCGAGTAATATTGCGAGTGAAGTCCACTTCAGAAGGCGCTTCAAAATACGTTTTAGTTTCATAGATCTAACTTTCCTATCTGTTCTTGCCAGCGGTTGGCTGGATCGTCTGGTTAGGCCCGATTCGAATCTGCCCCAAAGCTTAAATCTCTTCTATCGCGCAAATCGCGCGCGAGCGCCCACGAGCCCCCCCATAGCGCTACGACAATGAACACGTCCGACCATTTGTCCGGGTCTTGAGTTGTGCCGGGGATGCGGAAAAAGTTGAGAACAGGCGGTACGTGAATTGTTACGGCCCAAAGCGCGAACATCAGTCCCACACCTAAAGCCGCCCACCGCTGCAGAAATCCAGTGGCGAAGCTTACGCCCGCGGAGATAAAGACTACGCCGAAGAAAACAGTCCAGAACCAGTGCCAGGGAATCCAGGCGGGCACGAGGCTGGCAATGAAGGTGAGGACCTGAAAATGGGCGATGCCAAAGACGATGACCGCAAATGCAAGAAGATAGCGGCTGGCCTTGTGAAGCCATCTCGGAATGCCGTCCAATCCAGGCGCGAGCCACGCCAGGCTGCCAATGGCGATTGGTTCGAGCACATTGGTACGCCACTCGGTGCTCATGAGATTGGGACGTCGCGGCAAGTCAAACGCGAGTCCGCAGAGTAACATCAGAGCACCGAGTGTGATGGAAGACACCACCAAGGTGCGTTGAAAAAGAAGGCCTGCCCCGCAGAGGACTAAGATTGCTCCGACGAGGTAGGCCAAACTCGGAATAGCCGGCAGCCACGGAATCACTGGCACAACCTTATAGTGTGGGCCAAGCGAATGACTGGAAACGTACGAGCAGATCAACGTCTCTACGCCTATCCCAATTATTGCCAACGAAAAGAGCAGGCGACCAAATCGTCCCAGCATAATCAACCACGTTCCCGTGCTTTCCAGCTGATTTAGTGTCTTATCGCGCGGAATGTTCACAGTCTAACGAGATAAAGATAAGCCACGGCAGGGTGTCGGAGCAATGAACTTATATCGCAATGGGGCCGTTGGCTTCATCGATTGGTTAGATGCGAGTGTCGACAACACGATAGTCTGCATCCTCCAACTGTTCTCGCAGCTCGTCGATCTGCGAACTCCAGAAAACAATTAACCGCGGAACGCGTTTGGCGGTGTGCTCGATTCGCAGCCCTACAGACAACGCTCGATAAATGAGCGACAAAGACTGAATAGCATCGCGTGGGAACTCGTATGTGTGGAAGAGAGCGCGTAACACGAGCCGATCATCATAGATTCGCAGCTGACCAAACGGCGCCGTGCCGTGCATGCTGAGCCACCAGTTACGACCAGCAACATAGCCGCCGGTCTGGACGAACACCGGGCTTCGAGTGTCGTGAACGATCATTGCATCTAGCGAGAAAGAGATGAGCCACGGCAGGGTGTCATGACAAGCAGGCTGAAGTTATCTCGCAGTGGGGCCGTTGGCTTCATTGAGGTTAGGTAGACTCAGATTTTAGACCAAAAGGCGTCGGCAGCGTTGAAAAGGGCATGGACGACTATCGCTGGTAGAAGGCTGGCGCTTCGCCGCCTCAACTCACCCGCAACGAGCCCAAGCACGATTGCGCCGATGGCGACAACTGCGCCCACCCCTACGTGAATAATGCCAAATAGCAGAGCGGTAAATACGACTGCACCCGAGAGCGATCCACCGAACACAGGAAAAGTAATCATCCACCACCGCTCCAGCGTGGATTGAATTAGGCCGCGGAAAATAATCTCTTCTTGGATAGGAGAACCGATAATGAAATAAAGCCCTATCATCCACGGCGTGAAGTGAGAAACGTCAAACGGAGGTTTCGATGGAAATAGGTGACCCAGAAAAGTGACGGCGATTCCGAGCGCAAGCCCGAGAACAGTCGCGACCGCAAGATAGCGTGAATGTGGAATCCGGAACCCGAACTCTGCAATACCCGCCGGGCGCCGCGCTAGTAGGAACATCAGGATTAATGCGACCAACGAAGTGATCGCGATGATAAGAGGTATTGCTTTATCAATGCGCGGCCGAACAAGTGCTGTTGTCGCGAAAGCAGGAACATAGACGACCACAAACAGCCCCGCACCGAGGGCTATTGCTTTGAGCGCAGGAAACTTCATTGATCCGACGGCTAAGCGCCTCTTCTTACCTATAATTACACTGCATCCTGCAATCTATTTCCTGCCGTTCCGAGGGGGAAGCTGTCAAAAGGCTGCATGGCGAGAATTGTGCCGAATCATTCGGCATTTTGGAAGCGCAATGATTCGCGTGTGATTCTTTCAAGTTCAAAAAACGCAGTCAGCTTTTCTTCGCTACGAACGACAAGCCGCTTTCCGTCGCCGCGATGCGCGTCAGCAATCCAGATTGTTCGCGCCTCGGAATCCATAGCTGAAACACAGCCCAACTCCAACCGGCTTTAGGGATTGTTGACCATTTATGCCCAGCGTCCGAAACAGTACGCAACACTGCGAAAAGGAGTGCAAAAAAGCCTTTCTCGAATTATAACTCCCCCTTTACGGCTGAACTGGAGCGCTCGCCCAAAAGTCAGACCCATATTAGGTCTGATCTGGCACGCTTTTCAGGTATTGAATGACATTGGTTTACCTTGCTTAAGTCTTCGCGCAGGGGGTTGTTACGGCAGCGGAGTTTTGGGACGATGCACGCGCCGGGGATCAGCCAAGCTTCAAAGCACTGGTCGAATTTTCGCACCTTTGTTCGAGCGAATGCGACCACTCTTTGGAAAATCGCTTATTCCCTTAGTGTAGCGTTTCTCTTCTTGGCTGCTTTATGGCAGCGCTTTTCATTGCCGCAAG
>DATIOX010000040.1:0-3387 GCA_035472675.1 Candidatus Dormiibacterota bacterium | reverse complement strand
GAGTGATTGCCGATTTCGTGTCCTTCTGCGACCTCGCGTTGAAGAACCGCCGGGTTCTGCTCAACACATTCGCCGAGCACGAAGAATGTAAGCTTGATGTGTCTCTTCGCGGCCATCTCAAGCAGCTTCGGGGTGTTGATTGCATGCGGGCCATCATCGAAGGTCATCGCGATGTACGGCCCATCGACGTTTACGTCGGTGAAGGTGATTTTCTCTGTAACACTTGCGGTGGACGGTTTAGCGGCTGTGTTTTGCGCGCTGGCAACTGTCGGCAGAACTAGAAGGAGCGTTACTGCGAAAAGAGGAAGGCGTATCATATTATTTGGCTGCGTAGGCACGGCAGATTTTGTTGGATCAAATCATCTCACCAGCGGCACCAAGGCAGTACCACGGCGTCTCAAAAATCGTAGGCGACGGTTCCGTAAAACCCGCGGCGCTGGCCGAATTGGGGTGCGAATACGCCGATGCCGCTGCCGCTGCGCAGCTCGTAGATTTTATCGAGGATATTCACCACATCGAAACGGATTTTGACGGCTGTCTTTGGCGTGATCTGGATCCGGCGCGACAGGCTGACGTTGAATGTCTCGTACGGACTGAGCTTTTGAGTATTGGCAAAACCTTGGCGCAACCCGTTTCCGTAAAGTCCATCGATGGCTAGTCTCCAATCATTCCACGTGTACGAAGCGCCGGCCGAGCCCGTAAAACGCTGATCGTGGTCGAGGAAAACCCAATTGTGTCGGACATAAGCGAACTGAGCCGGATCGAAAAGAAATTGCGCAGAACTAAAGTTCGTCCCCCGCGCCCACTCGTAGGAGGCGTTTAAATACGCGGAGAATGGGCCGTGATCGTAGCTGGTGGTAAATTCTGCGCCATAGATTTCTCCCCGCTTGTAATTAAAGGCGGAGAGAATACGGGCAGCGCCAAATTGTCCGTCATCGATCTGTGAGTGCGCACTTTTGTAATAACCGTCCAATCCAACGTTCCATCCCTCCATGATTTTCTGCGTGGCACCGACGTCGAAATAATGTGCGCGCTCCGATTTGACCGGCGAATCTTTAGTAATTGCCGATTCGTTAGTTGTGCCGGCGAATTTGGCTATCGTGCGCTGCTCAACGAATTCCAAAGGCGGCGGCGTGAAGTAGCGCGCGTAGCCGGCGTGAAGCGCGGTTCCCTTAAACGGTTCATAAACTATATTGATTCGCGGGCTGAGTTGGTTCTCGCTTACAAGCGAATCCGCGACATCGAAACGGCCGCCGAAATTAATCGTGAGCTGCTCAAAGGGCTTGTACTCGTCCTGCAAATAAAGGCCGTAAAAGTAGCCGTACTGGTCGCCATTATCGACAATCCTCCGTGGCGTCGTGCTGATCTGATTGCCGTTGGCATCGACGTCGAAAACAAGGGTGGCCGTTCCGTTAGTGGCGTGTTGTTCCGTGAAGATGAAACCGGCACGCAGCGTGTGCTGATCGTTCAGTTTGTAGCTCGAATCAAACTCGACGCCGTTTGAAAGAATGTCTCGATCGACTCGCGACGCCACGCCGGTGAAGATGAGGTCGCCCACGTTATCTGGTCGGAATAGAATCGAGCTGTAACGATCAAAGATCGACGCTTGGAAATTGAGATCGCCTGCTTTCTTTTGGTAGGTTAAAATCTCATAGGCTGAGTCCTCAGATTGATTCTCATCTAGCTTCGCTGAATCAAATGTCGACCTTGTCCCAACTGTGAACATCGGCGTCTGACCGGGATTATTAGGGATCTGGAAGTCGCTGTGGTTGTCGCTGACGAGAAGCGTTAGCCGGCTTGTGTCATCAATGATGTAAGAGAAATAGCCGAATTGTTTGAATTGATCAGTGTCATCGTGGATCGGATTGCTGCTCCGTGTCGGATTTTCGATGCCTATCCCATCGTGCAGATAACTCATGCTAACGAAGTAGCTGAGCTTCCCGGTGATGCCGCCGTATTCAAAACTCGGCATAATCGTGTCGAAACTGCCGACGTAAACGGAAGCTTCGCCGCCTTGGAAAACGGCCCCGTTCTTGGTGTGAATGTCGACGACAGCGGTCGTGCGAAATCCGAACTGCGCGGGTAGCGCGCCGGTGATAAGGGAGATGTTATCTGCAAAGCGGGTCTGTAACTCTGGGCCGAAACCGGGAATGCTTTCCGGCAGAAGGACATCATCGATGCGGTACTGCAGATTCCCATGTTCGTCGCGCACGTGAAGCTGGCCGAAGGAGTCCTGCGCGACGCCGGGGAAACGCAAAATCGTTTGATTAAACGGCGCGTTCTCGCCTTGCGCCTGTGAATCGAGCCGGTCCGGTCCAACCGTGTAACGAGTCGCGCCGAGGCTCGGCACAATCGCCTCGCGCGAGATGTCCAGTTCCTGAGATGTGACGACGACATCCTCAGCTGTTGCCGTTCCCGGCGTACTGGCCGCGGATGGAGCTGGCGATGCAGTGGGATTTGCTGCGGCTGAGGTGGCTTCCTGAGCCGTCGCGGCGCGCGCAAGCCAAACGAATGCGCCGAATGCGATGAGAAATTTTTTCATTGAGATGTTTTTCAAATAATTTTTGTAAAAAATTGTGATTGGTTGCGGCGTTCACTTTCTGCGTGAAGCCTGGTGAAAAGCAGGGCGTCTGCACGAAGCCGTGCCGCGACTCAAACGAAGTGATTGACTTCTAACGTTCCGCGAGAACGCGGCTCAGCTGCATGCTTTAACTGAGTGCGGGCGGCGCATGTGCGAAAACGTGCGCCTTGAGGATGAGCGGCTGAACCCAGGTGGAACTGAGCACCGGAATGTCGGAAAAGCCACTTCCGAATCGAGGGACGCTGATCAACGGCGGCGGCGACGCATGATCGTAGCTGCCTGAAACGATCAGTGTAACTGCGCAAGCGTGGTCGCCCTTGTTTGCATCAGCGTGGACGCGCTGGTGCAATTGCGGGGAAGCACTCAGCGCTAGTGCCCAGAAAAACCCTAGAGAAACCAGCGCTGCGACAAAGGCGCGCCCGTAATCGTTTGAACGGGCAAACCTGCTCATTGCGCTGCGATCTTCTCTCCGGCGCGGGCTTTGCGCAAGCGATTTCCTGCGAAAGTCACAATAGGAAAAGGCCGACTGATCTAATGGGTTCGTTGGCGTGCTGCGAAAGACCCTGAACTCGCGACTCGTGGGAACTGCGGCAACCGGAAGGACGAGTGCTTCAGTGATTGGCGGTTTTTTCGCTCGCCAAAACCCTCTTCTGGAACGCGACGCGACGATTCCCTCCGGAAGGGTTCGACGCTGCTGACCGGGCCAGAACACGACGCGCGTATGCGCTGTTCTCCACGTAATGCTCATAATCGCTGGCAACCGGGCCGAAGTACAGGTGTCCCAGATGCCGCCAACACTCCAGCAT
>DATIOX010000039.1:0-4688 GCA_035472675.1 Candidatus Dormiibacterota bacterium | reverse complement strand
CGCGTCACTTAGTTTCCGACTTCTGCGCCTGCCCAGTGCGCAGGAAAACTTTGCCGCTGGGACATAACCGGAAGACCTCGCACCGGCTGCAACCCGGCTTGCGCGCATAACATCGACGGCGGCCGTGCCAGATGAGCCAGTGACTCCAGTCTGTCCAATGCTCGCGCGGCACGAGCTTCATCAAATCGCGCTCGATCTTTTCCGGATCTTTTTGTTTCGTCAGGCCAAGCCGCTGCGAGAGCCGAATGACATGGGTGTCCACCACAATCCCTTCGTTTTTATGAAAGGCATTGCCTAGCACTACATTCGCCGTCTTGCGGCCGACACCTGGCAAGGCGTTTAATTCCTCCATTGTGTCGGGGACTTTTCCGCGGTGTTCCTCTGCGATTGCGCGCATGGCCCCGCGAATACTTTTCGTTTTACTGCGAAAAAACCCTGTAGATCTAATTGCCTTTTCAAACTCAGCTTGCGGCGCGTCCGCATAATCTTTGGCAGTCCGATATTTCTTGAACAGTGCGGGCGTGACCATATTGACCCGCTTGTCCGTGCATTGCGCCGAAAGAATCGTCGCTACCAGTAACTGGAGCGGGTTCTTGAAATTCAACTCCGTGTGCGCATTGGGGTAAACTTTAGGCCAAATCTTAATCAGTTGTTTTACCCGCTCGCGCGCAGTCATATGCGCATTATGTGACGCAGACAATGTTGTCTGCAAGTTTCAAGGCCAGCAATCTTCCGATCGCCTCAGGCGGACAGGAGACCGCCCACTCCTCGCGAGATTCCCGCAGACAGGATTGTCTGCGTCACTCGTTCCGTCACTTTATTCTGCCCATTACCGTGATGACCTGCTATCGGTTGCCACCAACCGTTATGCAGGAAGCACCGAGCCAAGCCATTGACCGCCGTCCAATCGCGACGCGCAATCGAAAATGGGCTCAAGCAACGACGGCTTGGCTGGCTTCACGAAATGTTTCGCCTAACGCAATTTCGATTGCCGGCATGTGCGCGTGTATTGTCGCGGGCGTTGCCCTCGGCGTCACTTCAATTACTGATTACCGAATCTTGTGGCTCATTGCCGCGCTTGGCGCGCAATTACGTCTGACTGCGAACATGCTCGATGGGATGGTTGCGATCGCTTCCAGTCGCACCTCGAAAACCGGTGAACTCTACAACGAGGTCCCCGACCGTATTTCCGACGCAGCCGTTTTCATTGGAGCGGGCTTCGCATGGGGCGGGAATATTACACTCGGTTACATCGCAACCATTCTGGCCATCTTTACCGCTTACGTTCGTGCAGCAGGAAAAATTGCCGGAGCGCCTAACGAGTTCTGCGGACCAATGGCGAAACAACATCGCATGCTCGTCGTCACGCTCATCTGTGTTTACGCAGCAATCACGCCACGATCCTGGCAGATGATTGCCTTTAATAATTTGCGGATCGGTCTGATGACTTTGGGGCTTGCTGTGATCGTCGTAGGCTGTGTTATCACGGTTATTCGCCGCGTAGCACGAATCGCACATGCGCTGAAATGAGCCAGATCACTCGCGAACGACTCTTTGGATTTCGTCACGCTTTTGACGATCCCGTGACCGTTGTCCTCACTCTGACTGCTCTCACTCTGTTCCTGTTGGCACCAGTGCTGATTCTTATCGTGACCCGGGCAGCCAACAGCTCCAGCGATAAGAGAAAGGAACTCTGGGACCGTTATCGGTCCTGGATTTGGCTGGGACTGTTCATCCTGATTCCGATTCTGGCAGGCGCTTTTTGGACCATCCTCGCCGTCTCGACGCTCAGTTTTCTTTGTTATCGAGAATATGCCCGCATCACCGGCTTGTTTCGGGAACGAACCATCAGTCTGATCGTGGTTATCGGCATTCTCCTGCTCACGTTCTCAATCCTGGATAATTGGTATCGACTCTTTGTTGCCTTGTTTCCGCTGACAGTCGCGCTGATCGCCATCGGCGGATTGATCCCCGATCAACCGAAGGGCTACATCCAGCGGGTTGGCCTGGGCGTCCTCGGGTTCGCTCTTTTCGGAAGCGCGCTCGGCAACCTTGGCAACATGGCGAACGATTGGAACTACCGCCCGATTCTCTTGCTGGTCATCTTCGCCGTGGAACTTAATGACATCTTTGCCTACATTTGTGGCCATCTATTTGGTCGTCGAAAATTTGTCCCCAACACCAGTCCGAACAAAACAGTGGGAGGCGCGCTCGGAGCAATCGCGCTAACTACACCACTTTTTGCCCTCGGCGCACATTTTGTCTGGTTTAACACGGCGCTCGACACGCCCCTGCGCCTGTTGGGCCTTGGCATCATTGTCAGCGTGGTAGGGCAATTCGGCGATCTGATGCTGTCGTCGATCAAACGTGATCTCGGGCTCAAGGACACCTCAAAACTCATTCCTGGACATGGCGGCATTCTCGACCGGTTCGATAGCCTGATCCTTGTTGCGCCTGCCGTGTTCCACTACGTCAATTACTTTGTCGGGTTCGCCGTCGGGCAACAGCAACAAATTTTCAGCGGCTGGAAAATCTGATGGAACCTTGGAACCTCCAGCCAGCCCACGACACGGGCCTGACTCCAAGCGAACGGTTTCGCAGCGTGCGACGCGAAAGCGGACTTCTCGAAAGCCTTGCGCACCATGCTTGTTTTTCGCTGCTGCGAAGTTATTTCGCGATCGCACACCGACTGGCGATCGTCGGCCGCGAGAATCTGCCGTCACACGGGCCGTTTGTGCTCGCGGCGAATCATTGCAGTCATCTCGACGCACTGGCTCTTGGAGCGGCACTCATTCCCCGCCATCGCGAACGCGCCTTCCCAATCGCCGCGGGCGACGTCTTCTTCCAAACGAAAATGACCAGCACGTTTTCGGCAATCATGCTCAACGCATTGCCGATGTGGCGAAAGAATTGCGGGCCGCACGCCCTTGCGGATTTGCGTGGGAAATTACAAGAAGAAAAAGCGATCTTCATCATCTTCCCGGAGGGTGGGCGCAGCCGTACTGGCTCGATGATGCCGTTCAAGCACGGACTAGGAATGCTTGTGGCAGAAACCAACGTGCCAGTCGTGCCGTGCGCTCTTGTTGGAACTTTTGAAGCTCTGCCCGCAGAGCGAGATTTTCCCCGACCTGTCGCGATTAAGTTGGCTATTGGAAATCCGCTCCAGTTTGCATCAACAGCCAATGACCGCTCGGGCTGGTCGCAGATTGCGAAGAGCGTTGAGTTTCGCGTCCGCGATCTGGTTGGTCAGTCTCGCACGGCGTAGTCAGCCAGCTTCTGTTCCAAATGCGGCGGAACGTGAGCGACAATCACCGCATCGTTGCCCTCATAGCGCAGCTCGAGCACGTGGCCGACTCGATGGATCTCGGCGATTAACGCGGATTCATTCGATGGAATACGAAACCGCGAGCGCAACCGCCACGAGCTGAGCGCGTCTTCCAACGCGTGTACCAGTTTGTTAACGCCTTCTCCCGTTCGCGCAGAGATCGCGACGCTCCCGGGAAAGCGTTTCAAGTAGGAATCGGACAGCTCGCGATCGGGCAGCTTATCGATCTTGTTAAACACGATCAGAGTTTGCTTGCCGTAGGCATCCAATTCTTTGATCACGCCATCGACTGCTTCCATCTGCTCGTCCACCCGGGGATGACTAAGATCGACCATATGGATGAGCAGGTCGGCTTCGCTCACTTCTTCGAGCGTGGCCTTGAATGACTCGATCAACGTGTGCGGAAGTTTTCGCAAGAACCCGACGGTATCGGTGAGAAGGACCCGCTGTTTGTTAGGCAAAACGAAGCTACGCGTCGTAGGATCGAGCGTCGCGAAGAGTTTGTTTTCGGCAACGACATCCGCGCCAGTGAGCAAATTCAGCAGCGTAGACTTGCCAGCATTCGTATAACCGACCACTGCGGCGACAGGCCATTGATGTCGTTTGCGCCCTTCGCGCTGGATTGCGCGCGTCTTGCGCACCGCTTCGAGCTCTCGCTCAAGTCGCGCAATTCGTTCCTGCACGCGCCGCCGATCAACTTCCAATTGTGTTTCGCCGGGTCCACGCGTGCCGATGCCACCCGTCTGTCGTGAGAAGTGATGCCACATCCGGGTGAGACGCGGCAAAAGATACTGTAACTGGGCGAGCTCGATTTGTAAGCGACCTTCCCGGCTGCGCGCGCGCTGCGCAAAGATATCAAGAATCAACTGCGTTCGATCGAGAACCTTGCGCGCGAATAAATTTTCCAGGTTGCGACCCTGGGCGGGTGAAAGTTCATCGTTAAAAATGACCGACGTCACCTGTTGATCCTGACACGAATCTTTGATCGATTCTGCCTTGCCGCGACCGATGTAATACGGCGCAGTCGGTCTCGGCAACTTTTGCGTGACTGTATCGACGACTTTGGCGCCCGCGGAACTCGCCAGCTCGCGCAGTTCTTCGAGCGAATCCTGCAAATCCCATTTAGAGACGCCCTCCTTTTCCAGGCCAATCAGAAGCGCGCGCTCCTGGGTTCTCATCGGGCGCGTCTCAATCATCCCTTTGCGCGAACCCCTGAAACCTTTCGGCGCTCCGAAACCATTCGGAGCAGAATCATTGCTTCGTTGTGGGTAAGAAGCGACAAGTTCAGCGGTGAGAAATTAGTTTGTCGCCGAAACCAGGTCAACTGTCTTTTGGCGTATCGGCGGGTTGCCTGCTGAATCGC
>DATIOX010000038.1:0-13752 GCA_035472675.1 Candidatus Dormiibacterota bacterium | reverse complement strand
AGATATTGACCGTAGCCTTCTTCCTTTAATTTCTCCACAGGAATAAAACGCAGCGACGCGGAGTTCACACAGTAACGTTCGCCGGTCGGTGCGGGACCATCATTGAAGACGTGACCGAGGTGCGAATCGCTTGTTTTTCCTCGAACCTCAGTGCGCTCCATTCCGTGAGAAGAATCCCGCTTCTCCACTACGTTCTCAGGCGATATCGGCTTCGAGAAACTGGGCCAACCGGTGCCGCTATCGAATTTATCCAGCGAAGTGAACAACGGTACACCGGTAACAATATCGACGTAGATTCCTGCCTTATGATTGTCCCAGTAAGCATTGTGAAACGGAGTTTCCGTTCCGCATTCACGCGTGACGTGATACTGGTCCTTGGACAATTGTTTTCGCAATTCAGCGTCGGCCGGCACTGGCTTGTTTGGGTTCATTTTCTCAGCTTCTTTTTTCTGCGTTTGAGCATAAGCCAACAAGATCGAACCGACAATTACCACGATTGTGCCAAGCAGCCCAAACCATAACGACTTATGCGACCCATGATGCGGGCGTATTAAATGTGTGCTCTTCATACCCTGAATTCTATCGATTCCCTTTTACCCGTACTGATTACCTTGAGAGGGTAACTACCTTGAGAGTGCCCCATAACCTACATGCCAACCCATTCGCTGGCAAATCGCACAGGCGCGAGATCGATCTTCTTTAATTTGATTCGCAAACAAGGTAAAACATGGCTGGAAGGTTCGTATTTGTCGTAAGCCATTTTTCCGATTAATTGGGCCGACCCGCTTCGGGGACGCGAATGTAGCGACGCAGCGAAACCAAGCCGATCGGCGCAACTGATGCCGCCAGAGCAAAGATAAGCCACATTATTTCGGGGCGTCGCGGACCGTGTTCCGGAACAAATGCAGCCAACAAAAATCCCCCAGTTCCAACGAGCAGTTTCCCGATGAGAAACGGAATATACGATAGCGCGCCATACGACGCCTCCTGACCCCTTGGGGCAATCGCGGCAGCATACTCATACACCCGGGGCGAGTAGAACGCTTCGCCGATTGAAAAGATCGATATGTATAGCGCGATCATTACGTAGTAGGGGTGAATGCTTCCTTGTACTCCCAGGTAACCGCGACCGATCCATTGCCCAATGAAACCTTCGGCTGATCCTTGAAACCACGAAGTTGGCAAGGCCATAACAAAAACAGATGCGGCGCAAATCGCTCCGCCTACAATCACCATTCTGTACGCTGAATATTTCTGCGTGAGAGCGCCAATGATTGGCACCAGAATGATAATGAGAATGTAATTGATATTCGAGAGGTGACCGATCGGAGCGCCGTTGCCCAGCTCGCGGATGCCGAACTTTGGAAACACGTAGTCCATTTGCAAGAAGATCAGCTTCAAAAATCCGATTAAGAGAAGAAAAGCAAGGAGGCGATAAAAACCGGATTGACCGAGCAGCCGCTTAAACAGCACGACAGTATCGACTGCGCTGTCGTGAACGGTTAGCCAGACGCGTTTCCAGAACGCGCCTGTCGCGTGCCTCATTGGCTCGGCATTGAATCGGACGCCTTCGTCTGTTGCTTCAGCTCCCCTGCGCAAGAAGTAAATTGTCGGGAAAAGCAGGACTTCGAAGGCGAGGCTTACGAGAAAAAGCGTGCGATAAGTCGTTATGTGCAATCCGAGGAAATTCAGATAGCCATACTCGCCTAACGAGTGGCGCACGCAGTCAAAAATGCTTCCAGCAATCAGATAGCCAACGTTCATGACCATGTAGATGATCGAGAAAGCGATCGAACGCTGTCGCACAGTCGAATAGCGGCGCGTGGCGGCAATCAGCACTGGTGTACCTAACGCCTCGCCGATCACTAACGGGAACAAGCCGCCGGCCAGTGCCAGCCATGGTACAGTCGCAAATACCATAACAGCGCGCGCGACCGCGCAAACGGCAACGCCGACGAAGAAAGTTCGGCGAAGACCGAGTGCATCGGTGAAAGACCCGGCTAACAAAGTGCACACGGTCATCGCCGGTGCCCAAACCCAACCGACCAAGGCTCCCGCCCCTTGATCGCTGAACCCAAGATCTGAAGAAAGCCACAGGATAAGAGTCTTATTCGTGATCGAGTACGCCGAGATGATGAACAACTTGATCAGGAACGTGAGCCACAGCTCGCGTTGCGCTCCCTTGAGCACCGTAAACTTCGCGATGAAACCGCGAAGTCCGCTCACGACGACCGGAGGGACGTTGTCTTCCGGTACGAACGTCTCTTTGACTGCTTCTCCCATGAGCCTGCCCGGAGACTACAGCATGTTCGCGACAAATTCGCGAGTGGCATTCATTGACGCGTTAGATGACAAGAGTAGGCAGCATTGTCATTCTGAGCGGAGCGAAGAATCTCTGATCATTTCTCACGCAGCGCTGAATGACAAATCAGAGGTGTTTCGCTCCGCCCAATATGACAGAGTGATCGCGACCCGTCTGAACACTGGGTAATTACAACAGATTCTCGATGTACGTCTGTCGATCGAATGGCGCGAAATCGTTAAGCTGTTCACCAGTACCGACGAAACGCGTTGGAATTCCCAATTCGTCCTGGATCGCGACAACGATGCCGCCTTTGCCACTGCCGTCGAGTTTCGTGACAATAACACCCGTGAGTCCAATTGCGTTTTGAAATTCGCGCGCCTGGCTGAGCGCGTTGCCGCCAGTCGTCGCATCGACCACAAGCAGCGTTTCATGCGGCGCGTCCGAGTCGTGCTTGGCGAGAGTGCGTTTCACCTTTTCAAGCTCGGCCATCAGATTCTTTTTCGTGTGCAGTCGGCCAGCCGTATCGCAAAGCAGAAAGTCAGCCTGGCGTTTTGCGGCTGCCTGATACGCTTCGTAACAAAGCGCGGCTGGATCGGCGTTGTATTGCCCCCTAATCATTTCGACGCCCAGCCTCGTTGCCCAAATGCCAAGTTGCTCGATCGCCGCTGCGCGAAACGTATCTGCTGCCGCCAGCAAGACGCTGTGCCCGTCGGTCTGAAGATAACGAGCCAGCTTCGCTGTTGATGTGGTCTTGCCAGTGCCGTTGACACCCAGGAGCAGGATGACATTTGGTTTGCCGGCCAGAGGCCGGATGGCAGCAGTGTTTGCTGGCAAAACCCGCGAAATTTCCTGGCGCACAATTTTCACGGCGTCGTTTATTCCCATTAACGACCAGGCCTCCCGCTCCTGCAGCATCGTGATGATGCGAGTAGTCATCGGCACGCCGAGGTCCGCGCGAATAAGCGATTCTTCGAGCTCGTCCCAGTCGATGGGTTTACCGGCGAAATGTTGGGCGAGGGATTGAAGGAATTTCATCAGAGTTAAAGCGTAAACCGTTGAAGCGATCTTCGCTCATGGTGTCACGCAGAGCGAAGCGACACATCTCTGAAAATCGTTTCAATGCTGTGGCAGGAAATAAACAGAGATTCCTCGATTTCGCTCGGAATGACAATGATGTCTCGGGCTTTCGCTTGGACGCTTTAACGAATCACGAATCTCGTTTCGTTAGCGCCTCACGCGCGGGCCGGTCCAAATCTTTTCTTACACGATCAAGAATGCCGTTGACGAAACGGCCTGATTCGCCTCCACCAAAAGTTTTTGCCAGTTCAATCGCTTCGTTAATCGAGACGACCGGCGGTATGTCGTCGCGATAAAGCATTTCGTAGATCGCCAGCCGGAGGACGTTGCGGTCGACCGCTGAGATCCGGCGAAATTCGTAATTCTCGCAGTAGCGGCAAATCCGTTCGTCGATTTCCGGCAGATGCTCGACCATTCCTTCGATAAGCGGCTGCGCAAACTCGCGAACCCTTGGTGTTGCCGGACAGAATTCCCAAAAATCGTCAATCTTTTCCGGTCCTTCACCACGCTGAAGGTCGCGCCAGAAATGATACTGAATCGCTGCTTCGCGCGCTCGCCGTCTTTTGCCCATACATTACTCCCTGCGAAGTTCCGACATGACCTTGGCGATTTCCACTGCTGCGCGCGCAGCCTCGGTGCC
Organism: Candidatus Dormiibacterota bacterium; assembly: GCA_035472675.1. GTDB lineage: Bacteria > Verrucomicrobiota > Verrucomicrobiia > Chthoniobacterales > UBA10450 > Udaeobacter. Next base: position 9,730 of record DATIOX010000038.1, on the reverse strand, counting down.
GCGGTTGATTCTGTTTTCGAGGCACCGTTCGCGTGCCTGATCCTCGTTGTCGAAGCTGAGCACGACATTGATCACTGGCACGCCGTAATCAACCGCAATTTGCTGAAGCGCATCGGTCACGGAGCGGCTGAGATTCCTGGCGTGGCTTGTTTCCCCACGCATGATTACACCACAAGCGATAATCGCGTCGGCTTTTTTCTTTTGCGCTAACTCGCGCACGACCACAGGGATTTCGAACGAACCTGGCACGCGATGAATCGAAATTGCCCAGCCGGGCGCGAGTTCGTGCAACTCCTTGGCAGCATGATCAACGAGCCCCTGCACGTATTGCGGATTGAACTGGCTGGCCACAATCGCAAACCTGCATTTTGTCCGCACGACGTGCGGACGAGGCGGAACAGACTTCGACATCTAGCAATGACGAATGACGAAGGACGAATGACGAATCAATGACAAAGTCAGAGTGACAAACGGTACCCAAATCTTTTTGGATTTTGGCATTTTGATCCTTCCTTCGTCCTTCGACATTTGTGCTTCGTCATTCACAACATGTGTCCCAGCTTCGTCTTTTTGGTCTCGAGATATTTCGCGTTGTGCGGATTGGCTTCGCTACGTATTGGCACCTGCTCCACCATCTCCAGGCCGTAGCCTTCCAGTCCAACGACCTTCTTCGGATTGTTAGTCAGAAAACGGAACTGACGTACTCCAAGATCGAAAAGGATCTGCGCGCCTAGACCGTAATCTCGCAGATCGCTGGGATACCCGAGCCTCGCGTTTGCCTCGACCGTGTCGAGTCCTTCCTCCTGCAATTTGTAAGCGTGAATTTTTGCCGCGAGCCCAATGCCGCGCCCCTCCTGGCGCATATAAACCAGGACACCGCTGCCTTCCTCCTGAATTTGCCGAAGCGCGGCGTGCAATTGATTTCCGCAGTCGCACCGGCGTGAACTGAACACGTCGCCGGTAAGACATTGGCTGTGCACACGCACCAACGCCGGCTTGTTCTTATCGATCTTGCCTTTGACCAGGGCGAGATGATGCTGGCCGTCCAGTTTCGAGCGGTACAAATGTAAATCGAAATCGCCGTAGTCGGTCGGCAATTTCACGATTTGCTCCAACTCCACCAGTTTTTCGCGAACGCGCCGGTGTGCGATCAAACTCTGGATCGTGCAAATGCGCAGGCCGTGTTTCTTACGGAATTCCATCAACTCCGGCAACCGCGCCATGGTACCGTCATCGTGCAAGATTTCGCAGAGGACACCTGCCGGTTGTAGCCCCGCCATTCCTGCGAGATCGACGGCGGCCTCGGTGTGACCGGCACGTCGCAACACGCCGCCATCCTTGGCCCGCAACGGAAAGACGTGCCCTGGCTGATTTAGATCTTCGGGGGACGATTTCGGATTCGCGATTGCCAGGATAGTGGTGGCCCGATCGTAAGCGCTGATACCTGTGGTCACACCACGCGCGGCATCCACCGAGACGGTAAAATCTGTCTTATGTTTCTCCCGGTTCTGCGCAACCATGCGTTGCAAGCCGAGCTGCTCAGCGCGTTCATTTGAAATAGGCGCGCAAATCAAGCCGCGTCCGTGCGTAGCCATGAAGTTAATTGCTTCCGGGGTTACCTTTTCGGCGGCCATTACCAAGTCGCCTTCGTTCTCACGATCGGCATCATCCGTCACGATGACGATGCGGCCCTTGGCGATGTCGCTTACCACATCGTCAATAGCGTCAAACTGAAATGTCTCCTTTGTCTTGGCGATCATCGGAACAATACCATTACGTCCCCTGCCGCCCTGAGCAACTCTTACTCATCATCATCCTCGTAATCGTTATTCAAAATCCGCCTTCGCGAATGAACAAGAACAAACCAATTGAATCGTGTAGTTGTAGCCGGGATCGGTGATCCCACCCGGACTGTTGAGCTAAAGGCTAGGATTGCGCAAAGGACGAAAAAAGAAAATGCTACGCGTAGCCAGGCAACTCATGATGGATAAATCCGAGAAGATTTTTGTCGCTGGTCATCGCGGCATGGTCGGCAGCGCATTGATTCGTCGCCTCGAGTCGGAAGGTTTCTCAAATTTGCTCGTTCGCGACAGATCGAAACTGGATCTCAGAGACGAATGTGCGGTCGCGAAGTTCTTTGCTGAAGAAAAACCAGCTGTCGTAATTCTCGCAGCCGCAAAGGTCGGTGGCATTAAGGCAAACAACGATTTTCCAGTCGAATTCCTTCTCGAGAATTTGCGGATACAGAACAACGTCATTCACGCGGCATACGAGAACGGCGCGCGCAAACTTCTCTTTCTTGGTAGTTCGTGCATTTACCCGAAGTTTGCGCCGCAACCAATCCCGGAAACAGCATTGCTGAGCGGATCGCTGGAGCCGACCAATGAAGCTTACGCCATTGCGAAGATTGCCGGGATCAAGCTTTGCCAGGCTTATGCTCGCGAATACGGCGCGAATTTCATTTCGGTGATGCCCACGAACCTTTACGGTCCCAACGACACTTTCGATCTGGAAACGTCACACGTCCTGGCTGCGCTCTTGCGTAAGGCGCATGAGGCGAAAACGCGGAAAGATCGGAAGCTGACCGTGTGGGGCTCCGGAAAGCCGCGCCGCGAATTCTTGCATGTGGACGACCTGGCCTCAGCGTGTCTCTTGCTGCTGGAGAAATATGACTCTTCAGAAATCATCAATGTCGGCTGCGGCGAGGATATCTCGGTCCGCGAACTGGCAGACTTAATCTGTGAAGTGGTTGGTTTCGATGGCGATCTCATTTGGGACGCAACTAATCCAGATGGCACGCCGCGGAAGCTCTTGGACGTTACCAAGCTGCGCGCTCTTGGCTGGAAGCCGTCGATCCCCTTGCGGGACGGTATCACCCGAACCTATGAATGGTTTCTCGCAAACTATGCGAGGTAATCTGTTCTAACCGCAGGTTCTTACGACTTATATGACCTATTGGACCCACGCGCGGGTTGACCCCGATGGCTTTCCGCGTTGACTGCGACCCGTGATGAAAAACCTACGCATCGGAGTTGTTGGGGTTGGTCACATCGGGAGCAACCATGCGCGGCTGTATGCGGAGATTCCATCGGCCGACTTCACCGCAGTGTACGATGTGGATCCTTTCAGGAGCCGCACCATCGGTGGAAAATTCGGTGCGACACCTGCCAAATCGCTCGATGAATTTATTGAGATGGTCGATGCCGCTTCCGTGGCAACGCCAACCAACACGCACTACGCGATAGCGCGCGCTCTCCTAACGAAAGGGAAACATGTGCTCGTCGAGAAGCCGATCACCGATAATACCGCGCATGCTACCGAGCTGGCGGAGTTAGCCGCGCGTAGCGGTCTCATTTTGCAAGTTGGTCACGTGGAACGGTTCAATCCGGTTTTAGGTGCGTTAGAAACATATCTGACCCACCCTCGGTTCATCGAAGCGCATCGGCTCTCGCCTTATTCCGAACGCAGCACGGATATCGGTGTCGTCCTCGATTTAATGATCCATGACCTGGAAGTTATTTTGCATTTTGTGCGCTCGCCGCTCTGGAGCATCGACGCGGTGGGCGTGCCGGTCCTTAGCCGCAGCGAAGACATCGCCAATGCGCGACTCCATTTTGAAGATGGTTGCGTGGCAAACGTTACCTCCAGCCGCATCAGTCCCGAGCGTCTTCGCAAGATTCGCATCTTTCAAGAGGACGCCTATCTCTCGCTCGATTACCAAAATCAAAGCGGCGAAATCTACCGACGGGTTGGGGGACGCATTATACGCGATAGAGTCGATATCGAACGGGAGGAACCGCTTAAGCTTCAGCTGGCTTCGTTCATCGAATGCGCGAGCACAGGACGCGAGCCGCGTGTTTCGGGTTCTCAAGCGACGGCAGCGCTGAAGTTGGCAGTCGAAATAACGAAGCGAATCGCGCCTGGTGGGTAAGACGATCGCAGATTGCCATCAACTGTAGCGGTAGGCGTACCGCCTGCGTGGAATTTGACTTTGCAGCCGACACGGCCGCCACCATAAAGCATGACTATCTATTTCGTCGCCGGTGAAGTGAGCGCAGATAATCACGGCGCTGCTTTGATGCGTTCCCTGCGCGAATTGGACGCCGAACTCAAGTTTGTCGGGCGCGGCGGCCCGAAAATGCAAGAGATTGCTGGTGAGCAATTCAAAAATTGGATCGGAGAGGCAGCAGTGCTCGGTTTATGGGAAGTACTCAGGAAATATGGTTATTTCCGAGAACAGTTTCACGAAACGCTGCGCGAAATTCGGGAGAGCAAACCTGACGCAGTGGTCGTGATTGATTATCCAGGTTTCAATCTGCGTCTCGCTCGCGCATTGCGAAAGCAAGCGCCGCGACAAAAGATAATTTACTACATCAGTCCCCAGGTATGGGCTTGGAACCGCGGCCGCATCAAAAGAATGGCGCACTTCATCGATCTGGTACTCTGCATTTTCCCCTTTGAAGTCGATTCCTACAACCAGGTGGGCTTGCGCGCGTTGTTTGTTGGTCATCCCATGATCGAACGATTGCAGGGCCGGAAAATCGACACTAAGCGTGATCCGAATTTAATCGGGCTCTTCCCCGGTAGCCGCTCCCGGGAGGTGCGAAAGATTTTCCCGGTGATGCTGGAAACGGCGCGTGAGCTTCGGAAGCACAACCGGAACCTGCGTTTTGAAGTCGCAGCTGCGTCCGAGCAACTTGCTCGCGAGATGAAGCCGGCCGTCGCCGGACTGGATCAATCACAAGATGAGGCGGCAATTCAAATTAAAGTCGACGGGACACCGGTAATCATGCAGCACGCATGGGCCGGGATCGTCACTTCAGGAAGCGCCACGTTGGAAGCTGCTTATTTTCGATTGCCGTTTGTGCTGATTTATAAGGTCGCGTGGCCGACTTACCTGGCAGCGCGACTCGTAGTGAATGTGAAATATCTCGGTATGCCAAACCTTCTCGCAGACAAAGAAGTAGTACCTGAATTCATTCAGCACCGCGCAAAACCAGATGCCTTTGTCAAAGCCATGCAGCCGCTGATTGAGAATGCAAACGCGCGCGAGCGGATGATTTCTCAGTTCGATGTGATTATCGCTAAATTAGGCGGCAGCGGAGCAAGCGAGAGAGCCGCGCGAGCGATTATTGAAGAGATCGGAAGCGCGACTTAACTATCACGCATGAAAATTTGGGATATTTCACGAACGCTTTCGAACGATCTTGCAGAATGGCCGGGTGACGAGCCGTGTCGCTTTCGGTCGACGAGACAGAAAGCGAAAGGTGAAAGCGTGAATCTGGGCGCGATTAGCATGAGCGTCCACAACGGCACGCACGCGGATGCCCGATTCCATTTTGACACGAACGGCGAATCGATTGAGAAAGCGCCGCTCGAAACATATCTGGGACGCGCGACAGTGGTCGACCTTGCGCAAGCTTTCTTAGACTCGAAGGAGAAACACCTGATCACAATCGAGGACCTCCGGCCGTCTGCCGAAGCCATAGCGGCCACCTCCCGGCTCCTTGTAAAAACTGGTCGATGGAGTGATTCCACAGTTTTTCCAAATCAAATTCCTGTGATCGCCGCTGATGTCCCAGCGTGGCTGCAGAAAAATGGCGTCAAACTGCTCGGGATGGATCTTCCGTCCGTCGATGAAATCGATTCGAAATCGTTGCAGAACCATCACGCGCTGGCCCGTGCCGGCATCGCCATCGTTGAGTCGCTCGATCTGAATGATGTCGCTTCCGGGATTTATCAGTTCGCGGCATTGCCGCTAAAAATCGCAGGTGGTGATGGCGCGCCGATGCGCGCAATTCTCTGGCGCGAGTGAGACTATATGAGTGTTATTCCGAGCGGAGCCAGCGCACTCGAGGAATCTCCGGACCCTGACAATTAGAGATGTCTCGACGCCGCTCGACATGACAAGCAACCTGCTCGAAGACCAGCGCACCGTTTGGCTCGTTGCTGCCTTTTGCTTTCTTTTGTTTCTCATTGGCAATTTGCCGTGGCAGCTCGATGACTATGACCAGGCTAAGCAAGCATACACTTCCCTCGGGATGATCAAGGAAGGTCGCTGGTTCTATCAGCAGACGCCTCACGAACGCGTGGCGACCAAGCCGCCATTGGTTGGGTGGGTTTCAGCAGGTCTCTTCGCAATGACTCGGTCATGGGAGGTATCGTGGCGACTGCCATCGCTCCTGGCTGCCATTGCGCTGGCGGTCTTGCTGTTTCGCACTGCCAGCTCCGCGTATGGATCAATTGCCGGCCTCGTTGCGTTTAGTGCGTTTGGATTAAATCTGTTGAGTCCGCGCCTGGCGACACTCGTGCGCACTGACATGCCACTGGCATGGGTGATCTTCCTCATTGGTCTGGTGATATGGCAAAAAATTGACAGCCAGGAAGAATGGAAGCCGCGGGATCGAGTTTACCTTTTCGCATTGCTGACCATCGCAATGCTGATCAAGGGTCCTATTGTTTATGCCTTTTTGCTTCCTGGCATTGGAGTGTTTGAGTGGTGGCGCGGCCGACATGCCTGCCGCTACAGCGGAGTTGTAGCCGGGGTCGGTGAGCCCGGCCAAGATGCACCCTGGCAAACAAGCGCGAGCGCCTGGTCTGGCTGGTGGCCATGGATCGCTTCGCTAGCTGTCTTTTTGTTATGGGTCACCGGCGGCATCTTGTTTCAGCCCGGTTTCTTTGATGAAGTCGTTATGCGCGAATTCTTGGGACGTTTTGGCGAAACAATTCATCGTCCGCAACCGCTTTATTTTTATTTGCCGCATCTGGTTCACAAATTTGCTCCATGGAGCATTCTGTTAATCGCGATTGCAATTTTCGATCTTGCGTCGCGCCGATGGAGAATCGGTACTGCATTTCGCGAGATCTCGCCGGATAGCTTCTGGCTGCTTTGCTGGGGTGTCGGCGGTTTGGTCGTGATGTCACTGATTCCATCCAAGCGCGTCGATAGAATCTTTCCGGTTATCCCGCCGCTGTGCTTGTTGCTGGCGGCACAGATTGCTAAGCACAATTCTTGTAGCCACGGCTCTCTGAGCCGTCACCTTACAAGCGTTGATTCAGATTTAGCCGGCCGTAGGCCGGTGGCTACAGAAAATGGGAGACTGCGCATCTATCGGTGGACCATGTTGGCCCTAATGTTTTCGCTCCTTTTCGCTGGCGGCTACACAACCTGGAAGGTAGTTACCGGCTATCGAGATCATCGTGACGCGCTCGCTATTTTTGGACGCGACGTTCGTCGCGAAGCAGAGGAGCGTCACTGGCGCTACGAAGCCGTTTCTGCGAAAGACGAGGGTCTGCTTCTTTACTTGCGGAAAACGCACTACATCGAGGCGGATCGCGCGATCGCGGAATGGAACGTTGGAAATCTCGATGCACTTGTAGCCTCAACAGAAAAGGCTCCACGCCTCATGCCCCAGCTTTGTGGAGCTACCGTCTCTCAATTGAAATCAAGTGACAGAAATAAAGAGAAGGGGACAGGTTACGTTTTGATCACGCCTTAGGCTGGGGGAGGCCATCTGCTTCTACAATTCAAGATTGCTATTGGCTGCTTTGCCGACACCAGGCACCAGCGAACGAAGCGAGAAATACTATCGCTCCCGCGACAATAAGATGACTGCGATCCAGATGAGCGAACCTGTGTCTGAGAGTATCGCGAATCCGCTGCCGTAACCGCGCGGACTTCTTCCAACGCTGGGCAAACAAAGCAGGCCGAATCCGGCGAGCGCTGCTCCAATAATTCTGATCCAGTGCCGAAATGTCATGATCATCGACGCGGCAACTACATCTAACGAGACGGAGATAAGCCACGGCTATCGTTGAAAAACAATACGGCGGGAGTGCGTGAGCGCGAAGACACGAATCGCACTAGGGAAGCCGGGAACCGAGAGGAAGTCGAGGGTGTCATGACAATCACTCTGGACGTATTCCGCAATGGGGCCGTTGGCTTCATCGATTGGTTAGATGATTCGGTTGAACTACGGGCGTGGGGCTGCGGTTGGGCGAGGACGTGGCGTAGGGCGAGGCCTCGGAGTGGGTGTGGGAGCAGATTCGGCGCAGTACCTTCCGCCGGTGTTCAAGTAGCTGCCGTTGACCCCGCCCCAGATAATCATTTCAGTGCCTGTCCAGACAGTGGAGTGAGAGCTTCGGTTATCAGGCGCGTGGGTGGTGTTGGTGGCCGTCCAAGTGTCGCTGGCAGGGTTGTATCTCCCGCCGGTGTTCAAGTCGTTGCCGTTAATATCGCCTCCGCCCCAGACGATCATTTAGATACCGGTCCAAACTGCCGTGTGATTCGATCGGGCCTCGGGAGCATTCGTAGTGCTGGTAAGTGTCCAACTGTTGGTGCCAGGGTTGTACCTGCCACCGTCATTAAAATCCATACAAGGGTAGCAAACAGCCCCGCCCCAAACGATCATTTCAGTGCTACTCCAGACTGCCGTATGCGTGGATCGGGCAGACGGTGCATTGGTGATGCTGGTAGCTGTCCAATTATCCGTGTTGGGATTGTATCTTCCACCGGTATTCAACAAGCCTGAAGAAGCCTCTCCTCCCCATATAATCATCTCGTTATCAGTCCAAACTGCAGTGTGCCCGAATCGGCCAGTGGGTGCGTTGGTTGTGGATGTCGCGATCCAGCTATCTGTGCCTGGATTGTATCTTGCGCCGGTATCCAAATGGGCTGGGGTAGGTGTCGGTGTCGGTGTCTGTGTCCCTGTCGGAAGAGAAGCATGACTAGCATTGTATCTTCCGCGTGTGTCTAGCTCGACGATACTTCCAAGTCCGCCCCACACGATCATTTCGCTGCCGGTCCAGACGGCTGTGTGAACGTATCGTGGTAGGGGAGCGTTGGTGGTGCTGGTAGGTGCCCAACTGTCCGTGCCTGGGTTGTACCTACCGCCGGAGTTGAGCGTGGCATAATTCCCAGTTCCACCCCAAACGATCATTTCGGTACCTGTCCAGACCGCCGTGTGGGAGTCCCGGGCCGAGGGAGCGTTAATGACACTTGTAGGCGTCCAAGTATCATCAGTTGGGTTGTATCTCCCGCCGGTGTTAAAGTCGCCGGCCGGGTAGTTGACCCCGCCCCAGACGATCATTTCACTGCCAGTCCAAACTGCGGTGTGATATTCTCGGCCATCCGGCACGTTGCTGTTGCCAGTATTTATCCAATTGTCGGTGCTTGGATTGTACCTTCCGCCCGTGTTCACGATGTCGGGGTGATCGGTGTATCCGCCCCACACGATCATTTCGCTCCCAGTCCATATCGTACTATGGTCCGATCGGGCTTCAGGCGCGTTGGTTGTGTTCGTGGCTATCCAGCTATCCGTATCCGGATCGTATCTCCCGCCGGTGTTCAAGCGGCCGGGGTTGACACCGGCACCACCCCAAATAATCATTTCGGTGCCCGTCCAAACCGCCGTGTGCGCAGCCCGGGCATCAGCCGCATTGGCGGTACTGGTGGCTGTCCAACTGTCCGTGCCGGGATCGTATTTCCCTCCCGTGTTGAAGAAGTTGGCATAATCGATAGTTCCACCCCAAACGAGCATATCAGTGCCAGTCCACACCGCTGTGTGAGCGAATCGCGCAGCAGGTACATTGGTCATACTCGTAGCCACCCAGCTGTCCGTACCAGGGTTATACCGGCCGCCGGTGTTAAGAGGCGTTTGGTTGCCGTTGCTGCCGCCATCTCCACCCCACACGATCATTTCGCTGCCGGTCCATACTATGGCGAGTGTCT
>DATIOX010000037.1:0-2702 GCA_035472675.1 Candidatus Dormiibacterota bacterium | reverse complement strand
CTTACCATCGGCGTCTCTGAGCATGAGAGTAATGTCGCCGTCTGCCTCGACTTTCACGGCAACGACGCGGCCAGTGAGGTTATACCATTGTTGTTCAGCTGGGATTCTCGTTTCCGTCTCGGACGTTAAAGGCACATTCGGCTCTGGACCTTTCCAGTCGTAAATCTGCGAGGGCGTAACCGATTCAATAGTCGACTTATCCGAAGGCACGGGCGACGAATCGGTTTTGACGGCCAGCGACTGCCGCTCTTTTGAGCCTGACACTCGCAAGGCGAGGCAAAAGTTACCGTTCGAGCCGCTGCGGATTTAGCGAACGCCGACGCGACGACAACGGAGGCCAATAGAGCAGAGAACAGGGCGCGGTTCACAAACTATATCTTAACAGCCTGTCCGCTTCTCAAAAAGATTTTTTAAGCCTTCGTTGCTGACGCGCGGTGTGACGACAGTCGGTGTCGCAAATCCCGACTTCTGAGCTATTGCCCTAAAGTCTTATTGACGGGCGAATCGTTGTTGGACAGGATGGGCGCGTCTAAACGAAAGGAATCCAACGTATGAAAAAGTATGGTTCAATCATTCACATCCTCAGTCTCACGTGCGTCTGCCTGATCGGCGCCGGGTGCGCGACTCAGCCTGGTGCCGGGACCGCGCCGCCGCCGAATTCAGGTCAATTGCTTATTAACAGGGTGGCAAATTTCGGGAGCAATATGAGCCTTGTCGTGTCGGTCGATCGCAAGGACGTGGGAAGCTTTACCGAGGGCCGAAGCTACAGTGGCTACTTGCCGGCAGGCCAGCACGTCATAACCGCCCGGGTTGATCCCAATCAAACGGGCGCCCGTCCGGGTCGAAAAACCCTGACTGTAAAAGCTGGGCAAACCTATTCCTTTACCGCGGGCTGGTCAGGGGGGAATGTGGTTTTGGTGAGGAACCAGGGTCAGACGGTGCCAACCTATTAAAGTAGGAAAGTTTAGCTTGTCGGGGCAGTGAACCTCGCAGTAGCATGCTACGAGATAGCAGTGCGCTGGTGGAAAATTGCCGCCAGCTTACGGCTAACGAGGGAAATGACTCCAGCGAAAATGAACACGCCGAAAATAATTCTCACTAAACGCGCAGCCTCGAAAGAGAAAATGCCGCCACGTCTCTTTTACTCTAATTGCAGTCTCGGACGGGCGCTGCGCGCAATCGCGGTCGTCGTTGTCATTGGCATTGTAAGTGTGTTGTCCTCAGCAGCGCTGGGTGCTAACCCGGCGGAAGAGTTGGCCAAGGCGGGATCCACTGGAGGAATCGATCCCAAGGGCAATTCGTGGGTGTCGATCCAACAGAGCGTCGAACAGTTCGGGCATCCGGAATTCATTCTGCGGCTGTTCCTCAGCCTTAGCCTGGCAGTGGGTTGTGCATATGCAATCGCGTGGCATCCGCGGCGGCCATCACTTGCCGATCCCCTAGCCGATCTTGAGGAGCGCAAGGCGCTCATCCTCCTGGGAGTGGTTGGCGCGGTTGTTGCTGAACTGAGCGGGACCAGTCAGACGCTTGCGTTTGTCATCTTCGGTATCGGCGCGCTGCTACGATTTCGGACCTTGCTCGACAATCCGAAACTTACCGGGAAGGCAATCATGGTCGTGGTAGTCGGGCTCGCATGCGGCATGGGATCGTGGGCGATGGCCGTATTCGTTACCGGCTTCAGTTGGGTACTCGTCTACTGGCTTGATTCGCACTCGAGCTGTCGAGTCAGAATTCGACTCGACGACGGAGAGGATCCGAAGCCAGTGTTTGGCACGGTGCAATCGTTGCTCGTCTCCCACAAGTGTCGGCTGCAAAGTTCCGCGCTCTATGAAGACAAGGGACAGATGGTGTTTCTCCTGTATATCCCGAGCGGAGTCGACCCAATGCAGCTGGAGGCAGAAGTGCGCTCGAGCTTGAAGAAGCACAACGTCTCCAAGATCACTGTTGACGTGGTGTAAGCGCGCCTGACATACCCTCCCTCCGGGACTGGGACATCGGATGGAGTCCAAGCTATAATCGTTTTCCCCGAAACGCTTTCAGGTATTTGTCTTCGCGCAAAAGGCGCAGCATTCACCGCGAGCCTGGGGCAACGCCCCAGGGTCAGGTAAAGAAAATTTAATTAGCGCTGAAAGCGCGATTCACTTGCGGCACCAGTCCGATCATCATTCGCCATGCCCCAATCGCTCAGCAAGGTCATCCTTCACATCATCTTTAGCACCAAGAATCGCGAGCCTTGGCTCGAATCAAACGTGCGGCCGCGCGTACATGCATATCTGGCCACAATCTGTCGCGATCTCGGTGCTGAACTTGTGCGCGTAGGCGGTGTTGTTGATCACGTTCACATTGTTACCACGCTGCCGCGAACTCTTTCCGAGGCTGATCTCGTTGAGCAGATAAAGAAAACGTTTTCAAAGTCATTGCCGAGCGCTCCTCCGCCTCTCCCCGCTAGCGGGGAGAGGATTGAGGCGAGGGGCATCCGAAAACCCCTTTCGGAAGAGGCGTTGACGGTTAGAATTAATCGTCGTGGATCGCGCTCGATTGCTGCGAAAGAAGGCGACTGAGCCCGAACGTATTCTTTGGCGACACTTACGGAACCGAAATTTCGCGGGCTACAAATTTCGCCGCCAACATCCGTTCGATAGTTACGTCTTGGATTTCTATTGTCCGAGCGCAAAGCTAGCCATCGAGTTGGACGGCGGCGG
>DATIOX010000036.1:0-6514 GCA_035472675.1 Candidatus Dormiibacterota bacterium | reverse complement strand
TGATCGCGAGTCTGCCGCCTGAACGGGCTTGCAAAATGTTTTCGTGCGCACCGAGCCAGCGCGGCTCAGCAATTTTTCGCCACAAATACATGGCTTCTGGGGCATCTTTCACGCGCGATTCATCACGGATCTTTGCACCGTGGTCGGCTTTCACGTTACGCTACGCTTCAAGCGAAGACTGGAGCGGGTGACGAGGCTCGAACTCGCGACGTCCTCCTTGGCAAGGAGGTGCTCTACCACTGAGCTACACCCGCAGTTTTGAGGTGGAGACAAATAATGTCCACCCGTCCGCAGCGCGCAACCTTTTAATTGTCGCCAGAGGGTTGAAATAGTTGAATCCAAACAGGGCGCTAAACGCATCCTACGGTCAAATCATCTACTATGAACAGATTCATCCTCGTCTCCATTTGCTCCCTCGCGCTGGGGATAAGCTCATTTGCGCAGGCACCGACGTCCTCGCCACTCACAAGCACGCCTGCGGCAACCGCTGCCATTTCGCCAACTTCAACGCCTCAAAGCAAGATCGAGCAGTCGATCAGAAAGAAACAGAAGAAACACTTTGGTTTTACGATAGACGACCACGACAAGGACCTGGATAAGCTCGATCACCTGGATCTTGCAAAGTCCCGGGACATTCCGGACGTCGTGATTCCAATCGTTGCCATCACGATGCTGACAGTCTTTGGGGCGCCGGTCCTAATCGTCGGGCTGATCCTGTATTTCAGTTTCTCCAGGTCGCGCGCCCTCCATCGAACGGTGCGGATGATGGTCGAAAAAGGACAACCCGTGCCCGCGGCTTTGCTGAATCCACCCCCCGCCCTGCGGCAACGTTCCGATCTGCGTCGGGGTGTTGTGCTGACGATGATCGGCTTGGGCCTAATGGTGTTTTTCGGCGCGGTGAACGATTGGGAGGGCGGTGCGTGGACCTTGGGCCTCATTCCGTTCCTCATCGGCGCTGGCTATTTGCTTGTATGGAAGCTGGACACAAAGAAGGACAACCCGCCGCCGTTACCGTAATCTGCGGCCGTGGAGCTGACCGATGCAGACCTCGTCGCGCGAGTTCTTCTCGATGACGACCAGCACGCTTTCGGCGAACTGGTTCGGCGGCATCAATCCAGCGTGCGTGGTCTACTACGTCAGCTTACCCGGACCGACGTCTCTCTCGCAGACGACCTGGCTCAGCAAGCCTTCCTGCGCGCCTACAAGAACATCCGGAGTTTTCGCGGCGAGGCGCGCTTTTCCACCTGGCTTTACCGGATTGCTTACAATTGTTTTCGAGAAGATGCGCGACGCCGGAAGGAACTTGTGGGAATCGATGAGGAACGACTTCAAACGCAACACGATCCTCAGGCGGCGGATCCTGGTTTAAGACACGACCTTATGCGCGCACTAAATCTACTTCCCTTGAATGAACGCTCCGCGATTTTACTTTGTTGCCAGAATGGCCTTTCGCACGATGAAGCTGCTCGTGTTCTCGACATCCCTCTTGGTACTGTGAAAACGAATGTTCTCAGAGGGCGCGAGAAATTGAAACGAATGCTTGCCGACTGGGGTCCAAACTAATAAAGGGAATATAAAGCAAGTGAACCAGGAAGATTGGCTTGATCGGGAATTGCGCGAAGCGGCGCCGTATATCGACGACGAGGGATTTACTGCCCGAGTGTTGCTGCGGTTACCGCCGCCCGGGCGCCGTCAGGATCTGTTGCGTGCTGTCATTCTTTTGGGAACGACTTTCCTGGCGAGCGTGCTTGCCTATGTCGTTTCGGGTGGCGGTCGCTTTGTCAGTGTGACTCTTGAGCGTCTCGCGGCCTTGCCCGCGTTATGGGTCTTTGTGCTGGCTCTCGCCAGCGGGCTGGTGATAGCAGCTGCTGGCGCTACGGCCGCAATATCCAGAAGCCGGGCCTCGCTAACGTAACGAGCCCGACAAATTCGGCTAATCCGCGCAAAGTTTACGGGCTTGGTGTACGTCGAGTTCAATCTGCCGGACTAACGCATCCACATTTTCGAACTTCTGTTCCGGTCTGAGATATCGGATAAAACGCACTTCGACGTCCTGGCCATAGATATCGCGATTAAAGTCGAACAGATGAATTTCGAGCACGCGCTCGGATTTACCACTGCTCACGGTTGGGCGATAGCCGAGATTTACCACGCCAGGATAGACGCTTCCTTCCAGCCTGGCCTCCGCGAAATAAACCCCATTTGGAGGAAACTGCTCGCTATGAGCGCTCAGATTCGCCGTCGGGAACCCGATCTTTTTCCCCAAGTCATCACCCCGCACAACCGTCCCCAGGATTGTGTACTCACGGCCCAGCATTTCAGCGGCTTTCGCCAGGTCGCCCGCTTCGACTGCGTGACGAATCGCTGTGCTGCTTACGAGCTCACCATTCCCGAGTGTAACAGGGGGAATTCCAACGACCTCAAAGTCGAATTGCGCACCCAGCTTTCGGAGGAGAGCGAGATTGCCGCGCCGGCCTTTTCCAAATGACCATTCATGCCCCACGCAGATTTCACGCAGCGGTTTCGAATGCGTCACTAGTTGTTGCACAAAGTCTTCCGGCCCAGTTGCGGCAAATGCCTTGTCGAATTCGATGACGAGCAGATGCCGTACTCCGAGGGTGCGAATCAGTTTGATCTTGTGCTGCGTGGCCGTAAGCAAATGGGGCGCGTCGCTGGGTCGAAGCACTTTCATCGGATGCGGATCAAACGTAACGACCACCGGAGTGCCATTTGCCCTTCGGGCGTGCTCGGCTGAGGTGGAAATGACGGCTTGATGACCGCGGTGCACACCATCGAAGACCCCGATGGCGAGAAAGATCGGGCCAGGCAGATGCGATAATTCGTCGATGGATCGAAGTGTTTCCATCACCAAAATGACGAATGCCGAATCACGAATGACGAAGGAAATCTGAATGACGAATGCCGAAAATGTTGGCGGGCACATTTTCGTGTTTCGTGCTTTGTCATTAATCCGTCATTTGTCATTTGAGCTTCATTATTTCCCTTACGCTCCACGCATGCGCGACACGTCTGGAAGGCTTAGGAGCCTGCTCAAAATTTCCTCGGGTGGCGCATCCTTGATTTGAGCAACACTAATGGCGTTAGCAACATCGAAGCGTCCGGATTTTGTGCGCCGCAACGACTTTAGGTGCGCCCCGCAACCGAGAGTCTCGCCGATCTCGTGGACATAAGTGCGAACATAGAAACCCTTACTGCACAAAACACTAAAATCGATCTTAGGAAGGAGTATTCGATCAATTGTGTAGCGATAGACATGCACCAGGCGCGGCTCCCGTTCGACCACTTTCCCTTGCCGCGCCAGTTTGTACAGCGGGACTCCACCATGTTTTTTCGCCGAGACCATCGGTGGTATTTGGTAAAAATCGCCCCGGAACTTTTCAAATGCAGCGCGAATTTGGTTTTCGTCTAGCGCGGGAACCGGTCGCTGCTGGATTATTTCTCCCTGCCGATCTTGTGTATCGGTCGTCACTCCGAGCACGAATGTTCCGGCGTATTCCTTGTCTTCGCTCATGAGTAAATCCTGGACCTTTGTGCCCCGTCCCACAGTGATCAAAAGTAACCCGGTCGCTATGGGATCAAGCGTGCCGCAATGACCGACTTTTCTGACCTGGAGCTTCCGGCGAACCAGCGCGACGACGTCGTGTGAAGTCATCCCTTCAGCCTTGTCCACGAGCAGGACGCCGTCAGGAACCACAGGATAAGACATGACGAAAAGGAAGGTTACAAAGTTACAACGTTGAAGCGTTGAAACGTCAGGTCATTGGAGCCGCTGCCGCCTTTAGCGAGTCAATCTTAGCACGAACTTCTGCCAAAACTCGCTCTTCAACTTCCGGAAGCGTTCCGCGCACGCGCGCACCGGCGGCAAGCGAATGGCCTCCTCCGCCGAACTTCTGGCAGATAGCGCAGACATCGACAGCATCACTTTTGGAACGCATGCTCACACGCACTTTGCCATCGGAAAGTTCTTCGAAAAAAACAGCAACGATAACGCCACGGACGGCGCGCAGATGATCGATCAGCCCCTCGTTATCCTCGGGAAGGACGCCCAGTTCGGCGGCTGTTTTCAAGGTAAGACCAAAACTTGCGACGCGACCGTCTTGCTGGAAACGCATGGTGCGCAGCAGTGCGCGCAAAAGTTCCAGTCGTCGCCGGGGATAATTCTCATAGAGTTGCTGACTCAAGTGTCCAACGTCGAACCCTGTCCAAATGAGTTCCGCCGCGATCTCGAAAGTGTGAGCGCTGGTCTTTGGGTACTGAAACGAGCCTGTATCAGTGGATATCGCGGCGTAGAGATTTTCTGCGATATCTCGATTGAACGGCAGGCCCTGGCTCTTGATCAGATGAAAAACGATTTCCGCTGTGGCAGGCGCAGACGAATCGATATGAACCACGTCGCCATAGCCGGGATTACTGAGGTGGTGGTCAATGTTAATCCAAATTTTCGACGACCGGACTGCGGCCACAGCAGTGCCAAGGCGGTTTTGAATTGCCGTATCAAGTGCGATGGCAACATCGAAATCCTCTGGAGTAGAAGGCGGCTTGGTGAGCAACTCAGCGCGGGGAAGGAAGGAATACTTCTCCAGCATTCCGTCTTCATTCCATACGCGCACTTCTTTCCCGAGTGCTTGAAGGGAAAGCGCTAGCGCAAGCTGGCTGCCCAACGCGTCGCCGTCCGGGCGAACGTGACCCAAGATCGCGAAACGCTGATGCTCGCGTAAAATCTGGCCAATTTCCTGGAATTTTGAAGCGCTCATCATGTAGTCGCCGCCCCGTTTATGCCGCTGTAGCCTTTCGGCGTAGGCGGATAAGTGGTCGCGAAAAAGGACGGCGACTCGCTATGATAGAAGGACCACAGGGACGTAGTACAATCTTCACTTCTTTTCACCTTGAGTCGCTTCGAGCTCCTGCATGATTTCTATGACCCTGGTCCCGCGCTCGATGGAGTTATCGAGATGAAAAATAAGGTGCGGCGTATACTTCATGGTGACGTGACGAGCAAGTGCTGCCTGCAACGCGGGACGATGAGACGCTAGCTTGCTCATCACGCTCTCGCGGGCCTCTGTTCCAAGAACGCTCACAAACACGTGCGCGTTTTTTAAGTCGGGTGTTACGTCAACATGGTTGATGCTGACCAGGGCGCCTTCGAAGCTCATTTCTCGCGCGATGATCCCGCTCAGCTCCCGCTTCACAACTTCGTTAACGCGCAGCATTCGGTGTTTCATTTTTTTCGTTGAAGGGTTGAACCGTTGAAGCGATCGAAATTAACGCTTTAACCCTTCAACGGTTCAACGTTTTTACGGATCACAATTTTTGCGCGATAGCCTCAAGCTGGTAGCACTCGATCACGTCGCCTACTTGATATTCACTGAAATCGCCGAGCTTGATTCCGCATTCCAGTCCGGAACGCACTTCCTTCACATCGTCCTGGAATCGGCGCAGCGTCGAAAGCCCGCCGTCATAAACAGGTTGCCGTCTACGGAGTACGCGGGCCCGAGCCACGCGAGCTATGCGGCCGTCAGTCACGAGGCAGCCGGCAACAATGCCTTTGCTAAGCTGAAAGACCTGCTTCACCTCGGCGTGTCCGATCACTGTTTCCCGGTGTTCGGGGTCGAGCAAACCGGCCATCGCTTCTTTGATCTGATCGAGCAACTCATAGATGATGCTGTAAAGTTTGACCTGCACCCCTTCACTTTTTGCAGCGGAAACAGCCATGTTCTCCACTTTCACATTGAAACCGACCACTACAGCGCTCGAAGCGCTTGCCAGCAGGATATCGGATTCCGAAATCGGCCCTACAGCAGAATGAATGAGTTCAAGGTCGACTTTTTTGCTCTCGATCTGTTTCAACGCTCCAACCAATGCTTCCAGCGAGCCTTGAGCGTCGCACTTTAGTACGATCCGCAGGACTTTTTTACCTCCTGCAGCTTCGAGCAGACTCTCAAGTGTAGCCCGTTTCGGAACGGTCAGTTTATCGGTGCGTTTGGCCAGCAGACGTTCTTCGCTCAAAGTTTTTGCGGAACGCTCGGAATCCATCACAAGCAGTTCATCCCCCGCGTTGGGTAGCCCGGTGAAACCGAGCACCTTCACCGGCATTGAGGGAGCGGCCTCGTTGACAGGTTTGCCGCGGTCGTCCAACAACGATTTCACCTTGCCGCTGTAATCACCACAGATAAAAGGGTCGCCGATTTTTAGCGTCCCGATCTGCACAATAACGGTAGCAGTGGGACCGCGCCCAGCTTCAACTTGTGCTTCGATCACTGTCCCTCGTGGGGTAGCGGTGGGCGAAGCCTTAAGTTCCATTACCTCCGCCTGCAGCGCGATCATCTCAAGCAGGTGATCGATTCCTGTGCCTTTCGTTGCCGAGACGGGACAAACAATCGTTTCACCTCCCCAATCTTCCGGGGTAAAGCCGCGATCCTGCAGTTGCTTCTTTACTCTGTCGATGTTTGCCGAAGGAAGATCAATCTTATTAATTGCGACCATGATCTTCACG
>DATIOX010000035.1:0-7591 GCA_035472675.1 Candidatus Dormiibacterota bacterium | reverse complement strand
CTCTACAGTCAAACTAATTCGCCATGAAGATTCTGGTTGTTGGTAGTGGAGGCCGTGAACATGCGCTTGCGTGGAAATTGGCGCGATCTCCAGATGCCGAACGCATTTTTTGTGCGCCAGGAAACGCGGGCACTGCGGAGGTTGCTGAAAATGTTTCCATTTCCGCAGGTGACTTGAGGGCGCTCGTTCGGTTCGCGAAGGAAAATCGTGTCGATCTGACGGTGATCGGTCCGGACGATTCTCTTGCCGCAGGGATTGTCGATCTTTTTGCCGCTGAAAAATTGCGCGCGTTTGGCCCGACGAAGTCGGCGGCACGCATTGAGGCGTCCAAAATCTTCGCAAAAGAGCTGATGCGCTCTCAGAAAATCCCTACAGCCGAGGCGAGGACGTTTTCCGACAGCAGCGAAGCGCTGCATTACTGCGAGCGATTGAAATTTCCCGTTGTGATCAAAGCAGACGGCCTTGCTTTGGGAAAAGGGGTGATCATTGCTCAAGATGTTGGCACCGCTCGCTCGGCCATCGAAGAAATGATGACCCAGGGCCGCTTTGGCGACGCGGGTCGGCGCATCGTGATCGAGGATTTCTTGCGCGGGACGGAATGTTCGCTACACGCCTTGGTCGACGGAAGCAGTTATCTTCTCCTGGAATCGGCGCGCGATCACAAGCGCGCGCTGGACGGCGATCAAGGTCCGAACACGGGCGGGATGGGCGCGTTGAGCCCCGCCAACAATTGGAACGGCAAGCTCCATTCGCAATTCGAGAGGGAAATCATGCAGCCGTTGCTTCGCGGCCTCCTGCAAAAAGGAATCACATTTCGCGGTCTTCTTTATCCGGGTTTGATAATTACAAGCGAGGGCGCGCGTGTACTGGAGTTCAATTGCCGTTTCGGCGACCCAGAGACACAGGCACTCCTGCCCCGGATGAAATCCGATCTCCTACCGCTGTTGGAAGCGACGATTGATGGAAATATCAGCAAGTGTGCGATTGAATGGGATACGCGTGCTGCCGTCACGGTCGTGCTCGCCTCTGGTGGTTACCCTGGCAAATACGAAACTGGAAAAACGATTTCAGGTCTCGACGACGCGGCAAACGTCGAAGATGTTCAGATTTTTCACGCCGGAACCAAGGGCGCCGACAGCGAAGTTAAGACCGCTGGCGGTCGCGTTCTCGCGGTGACAGCGCTTGGATCAACGCTCGAAGTCGCACGCGCACGCGCGTATGAGGCTGTTTCCCGCATTCATTTTGAGAACTGCCACTACCGGCGCGACATTGCCCTGGGGTGACCAACTGAGAGAACGCCAAATTCGATATTTGGATTTCGAATTTCGCGCAATTAGAAAATGCGTTATAGGTCGGCATCTGTTTCAAATGTCTCAATTCACGTCGTTGCCCTTCATTAGCTTCTTCGTGGCGATAACTGCGCTGGCGCAAACTCCGCCGCCGTCGGTAATATCTCCAAGCAGGCCGGCCGCCTCGGCAAGACCATCCGCGCTCTCATCGCCTTCGCCCTCGTCCAGCCCAACAACAGAAGGTCTGGTCAATTCATTAGGCCCGGCTGACCTGCAGGCAGTCGTCACACTGTTAAAAGCTAATTTCACAGATCCGGATGCAATTACCGATACCGAGTTGAATCGGGCGACTGTTGAGGGCCTTATGATGCGGCTGCCGCGCGGCATAATGCTTTTGCCCGCTAAGGAGAACGCGCCGGCGGAAGCCCCTGGCGCCTTTTACAGTGAGGTTATCGGAGGGCACATCGGGTACGTGCGCGTCGGTTCATTAAACGCACCTAACCTTCAGGCGTTGGACAAGAGCCTGAGCAACTTCGCCGCGAAAAGCGTGAACGAGATCGTTGTGGACCTTCGCGCCAGCCAGGTAACCACTGATTTGTCGCTGGCCACCGAATTTGCAAAGCGGTTTTGTCCCAAAGGCAAAACGCTTTTTACCTTGCGCAAGCCGACGGGACGTCAAGACCGCGTCTTCAGCTCGGATCGTGATCCGGCGTTTCGCGGTCTGGTCATGGTACTCACCGATGGCGATACGGTTGGCGCGCCTGAGGCGATCGCTGCTGCAATGAGATTTTACAACAAGGCCCTGGTTATCGGGCAAACGACAGCCGGTCGCGCAGCCGAATACTCCGATTTGTTACTGCCGAGCGGCAAAATTCTACGCGTTGCTGTCGCCGAAATGGTTTCCCCAGACGGTCGCCCACTGTTTCCAGAGGGGATAAAACCAGATTTGCCTGTTGAAATGTCGATAGCAGACAAGCGGCAGATTTTCCAACTGAGCAGCGAAAAAGGAATGGGGCCGTTTGTTTACGAAGGTGGCCGGCCGCACATGAACGAGGCAGCGCTGTTAGCCGGGACCAATCCCGAGGTTGAAGCAGCGGAGGCGGCGCAGCAACGCCGCGGCCGGGCGCCGGAGAAGCCGCCAGCGTACGATCCAGTGCTACAGCGCGCATTGGATGTGGTCACTTCGCTCGAAGTTTATCAAAAACGATAGCGGACTGCCTTCGACGACTTGGTTGTCGGCTAGTTTTTCTGTCATGACTGCCGGCCCTATTCTCGTCCGGCGAACCGTAGTCGTTATCCTTAGTTGAGAGATTCTTCGATTTCGCTCAGAATGGCAAAAAGTGACACCGCTCGAAGAACGCATCGGCTACAAATTTCGGAATTCACTTTTGCTGGCCGAGGCACTCACGCACCCGAGTCTCGGCCATGAGGCCCAACGTTACCATTTCGATTATCAGCGTTTGGAATTTCTGGGCGACGCTGTTCTCCAGCTTGTTATCACCGAGTATCTGTTTCGCCATTTTCGAGCTGAAGCCGAAGGTCAACTAACGAAACTACGTTCGCGGCTGGTCTCTCGTGAAGCGTTGCGGGCACATGCTGCCACGCTCGACTTGGGACGTTACATTTTGATGGGGCGCGGCGAAGAAAGCAGTGGCGGCCGGGGACGCACCTCCATGTTGGCGGACGCGTTTGAAGCGCTCATCGGTGCCATTTACCTCGACGGCGGCCTCGAAGCCGCAAAAGATTTCATTTTGACGCAGACTCGCGGCGACCTCGAGCAACTGGCGGAAACACCAGTGGACATCAATCCCAAGGGCCAGCTCCAGGAGTTATTACAAAGCATCTCGCTGCGCAGTCCGGTCTATGAATTGGTTTCGCAAAGCGGGCCTGAGCATGAAAAAATGTTTGTCTCACAGGTTGTTTGGGAGGGAATTGTCCTTGGCCAAGGCAGCGGTCGCAGCAAGAAACAGGCGGAAACTGTGGCTGCACTCGAAGCGATGGAGTTAAAGCGTTGGGAGAACAAACTCTAGCCCAGATCCGCAGCCGTGATTATCGATCTCGGCTACAACTGCCTAAGCGCTTGTACAGTGCCGCCAAAGCGCGACGTCCATCGGAAATGTCGCGTGATTGCGCCGGTCACGAATTTCTTCGCCTGTCTGACCGCGTCTTCAAGAGCCAGGCCTTTGGCAAGGCCGGCCGTGATCGCTGCCGAATATGTGCAGCCGGTACCATGAGTCGCGACACCGCGCACGAACGGCGCTGAAAACTCGACAACTTTCCTATTGGCGAACAGAAGATCGACAGCGCGGTCACCCGCCAGATGACCACCTTTGAGAAGGATCGCAGTTCCGAATTTCTTCTCCAACTTTTTCCCGGCACGATGCATCGATTGCCGATCTTTAATCCTTGTTCCAAGTAACTGCTCTGCTTCACTGAGATTTGGCGTAACTAGGCTCGCGAGTGCGAACAATTCCTTCTCATAAGTCTGGATGGCCGCGGGCTTAAGGAGAGGATCGCCGCTCGTCGCCACAAAGACCGGATCGATCACCAACGGAATCCGTGGCGCAAACATCTTGTCTATGTCCCGTATCGCTTTTGCTACGGCGGAAATGATTTCCCCCGAGCAAAGCAGGCCTGTCTTAATCGCGGCGATTGGAAAATTCTCCGCGAGCACTTCGATTTGCTCGCGCACAATTTTCGCGCTGACCGGCTCAATCCGCGAAACTTTTCCGGGAATTTCCGCGACGATGCAGGTGACGCCGGTCAATCCATAAACGCCAAGTGCGGAAAACGTTTTGAGGTCGGCCTGGATACCGGCGCCGGCGCTGCTGTCGGAACCTGCGATGCTCAGCGCGACCGGAACTGTAGCGGCGCTCCGTGAGCGACGACTGCCTTGCTTGCCCATGAGATTCGGCGTCATAAACCGCCGCTACAGGACTACGTTCCGTCGTTCCCTATTGCTTCGACTGGGCAGCCTTCCATTGCTTCCTTGCAAAGTCCTTCTTCTTCTGGCGTCTCCGGTTGTTTATAGACGTAGGAATGGCCGCCGTCATCGTTCCGCTTGAAATTGGCAGGCGCGGTTTCGCGGCACAAATCGCAATCGATGCATTGATCATCGACGTAAAATTTGCCCGGTACGTTTTCGGCGTATTTGTTCGCGACATCGGCCATGGCTTTGTCCAAAAAAATGAAGTAGAACTTTAGGAAGAAACACTCCCCGTGCAAAATAATCTGCGTCCGAACGCGGTTGCATGCAACCTCCCCATGCGGTTGGCACGTTAGGTTGTTAACTTAATTCAGTTGCCGATTTAACACTGTAACTCTTAGGGTTCACCATTTCGAATGCGAAAGAATACCGCCAAGAGTCTACGAGCCTTTGCAATCGAACTGGCAGTCTACTCGGTTCTCGTTGTCTGCTATTTCTTTCTGGTTCTCCATCTTCTTGGCGATTGGTTGTATCGGCTCGAAGCGCATCATCGCTACATCTATGCGGGTGTCGCCCTTTTGCTCATCGCCGGTCAAGCCGTCGTTCTGGACACAGTGACAACGCTTTTGTTTCGATTTCTGCGAGGCCGCTGGAGATAACTAATGTTTTTTCCAATCTCCAACACGCACATCAACCCAATTTATCTGGTCGTTGTTGGCTTTATAATTGGAATTTTGGGCGGGTTCTTTGGTGTCGGTGGAAGTTTCATTGCCGGTCCCGCGCTGCGTCTGATGGGAGTGGATTGGAATTATGCGGTTGGAACGGACCTGGCGCATATCGTCGGTAAATCGATCGTAGCTGCCAGACACCATCGCACGTTGGGTAATGTCGATCTTAAACTGGGACTAATCATGGCATTGGGGACAATCGGTGGCGCCGAAGCCGGGGCGCAGTTGATTCAGGTGCTAAAGCGCGCAGGCAATGTGAACACGGTTGTCAGCTTTGTTGCGATCGTCGTTTATTTCGGCATTTCGGTCTTCATGCTTTGGGAGAGCCGGAAAACCCTGCAGTCAGAGAAAAGGCGGCCGCGGGCCGAGCGTGTGAGAGACGCGGAGTCCAAAAAAGATCGCTCCGCATTCGGCCCTGTTACGCAAATGATTCAGCGGATAAAAATTTGGCCGATGATCGCACTGCCCACTTCAGGCATACGCGAAATTTCCCTCTGGATCATTGTTCTCGTCGCCTTTGTTGGCGGACTCTTCAGCGGTTTTCTTGGTGGCGGCGCAGGTTACATTCGGATGCCGTCGATGGTTTACGTGCTTGGGATTCCTACGCACTTGGCGGTGGGAACCGATCTTTTTGAGATCGTGATTTCAGCCAGTTATGGAACGATTACCCACGCAATCAAAGGCAACGTGGATATTCTGATCGCGCTCGTCATGCACACCGGCGCGGTCATCGGTGCGCAGATCGGCGTGGTCGCTACACAATATTTCGCAGGGCCGAAAATTCGGCTCGCCTTTGTACCACTGCCATTGATCGGCGCGGCCATCGTTATTTACACGCTCATGACTGACCAAAAACTCTAGCGATGAAAATTTTGATTTGCAGCGACGGAATGCCGGCCGCCCAAAATGCGATCGAACTGGGAGCATTCCTGGCCAGCCCGCTGAAAGCTCAAGTCACTCTTCTCGGCATCGCCGAAAAGTCGAGTGATGAACGCCCGCTACGTGAGGCGCTCGAAAAGCAGGCGCAATCGCTTCGTGGCCAGGGCACGTCTCCGGATATCATCGTCCAATCCGGCGAGCCGGTGCGGCAAATCGTAGATCAAACGTCAAAGTCCAGCTACGATCTGGTCGTAATCGGTGCGCGGTGGACTGGCGCAACGGGGCATTACTGGCGCTCGGAAAAGACCTACGAAGTGATCAAGGCCATTCAGCCCCCGGTACTGGTCGCCATTGGTGAACGCAAACAACTGAAGCGTTTTCTGGTTTGCACCGGCGGAAAAGAATTTATCGAGCAAGCGGTGCAATTCACAGGCAAGCTGGCCGCCGCCTTAAACGCTTCCGTCACATTGCTGAATGTCATGGCTGAACCGCCCGCCATTTACGCGGATCTGGTCCGCCTGGAAGAAAATGTGGATCAATTACTCGAATCAAAATCGGAGCTTGGGACAAATCTGCGCCGGCAAAAAAGAGAGCTCGAACGCCTTGCAGTCCCGGCCGAAGTGCGCCTTCGGCACGGCATTGTTATCGATCAAGTTTTCGAAGAAGTAGGCGCAGGGAATTACGATTTGATCGTGACCGGCACCTCGCAGGCGCGCGGCCTGCTCGGTCATTACATCATGGGTGATTTGACCCGCGGCATTTTAAACCGCGCCAACTGTCCCGTACTCGTTGCACGCGCCGGCAAACCAAAAGCAACTAGAACTCTCTGGAGAGCTTTCAAAGGAATATTTAGCAGCCGCTGATCAGAGCGACGCGAGGACGCGCACGCACTCCCAAAGCTCCCGCAAAACAGAACAGCCTCTCAACACTTTTCGCACGAAGTGCCGTGGACTGCGATGCATCTTCGCATCGCTTTCACAGGTCATACGCACACCTGCTTAATGAAACCACCTGAACAACCAACCCTCCGCAGTTCGCGGGTGCGGCGTTGGCTTGGGCATCTTTGGCGTGAATGGACAATCGAAAGTTGGCGCCCGATTGCTCCCGCCTTCACGAAACCCGAGCCTCTAAAGTGGAACGACACCCAACTAACAGCGGCCTGGATCGGCCATGCCACGGTGCTCATCAATTTCTTCGGCATCAAAATTCTCACCGACCCGGTGCTCTTTCCGCGGATCGGGATTCGGGTGCCAGGATTTACCATTGGCCCGAAGCGATTGACCGCGCCTGCGCTCCAATTTCACGAACTGCCTCGGGCTGACCTCATCCTTCTCTCCCATGCGCACTTCGATCATTTCGATTTGCGGACGCTCCACCACTTTAACGCTTCAACGAAAGTTATCACTGCTCCGAACACGGCTGACTTGCTAAGATGGACCCGTCCCCGAGACATCACCGAGCTTCGCTGGGGTGAAACGAAAGTCCTCAACATCGCCAGCCAAACGAAAGGCGACATCGCGATCGGCGCCTTTGAAGTGAAACACTGGGGCGCGCGAAAACAGCGCGATGATTATCGCGGCTACAACGGCTACGTCGTGGAGAGAAATGGGCGGCGTCTTCTTTTCGCTGGCGACACCGCAATGACGGACACCTTCGCGAAACTAGGACACCCGATCGATCTCGCGATCATGTCAATCGGCGCGTACAATCCCTGGATTCAATCACACTGCACGCCCGAGCAGGCAGTGGAAATGGCAACCGCTGCCGGT
>DATIOX010000034.1:0-13529 GCA_035472675.1 Candidatus Dormiibacterota bacterium | reverse complement strand
AACAGCCAGTAATGACATGAAAGCATCAGACGATAAGAAGAAACCGCGGGGGAAAAAGGAACGCATTCGGATTCTGATCGCCGACGACCATAGCGTGGTCCGCGAAGGCTTGGTCTCACTAATTAGACGTAAGTCCGACATGGCCGTTGTTGCCGAAGCCAGCAATGGCCGCGAGGCAGTCGATCTTTGGAAGATACATCGTCCTCACGTCACATTGCTCGATCTGCGCATGCCTGAGTTAGATGGTGTCGGCGCGATCAAGGAAATCCGGGAGCTGGACGA
The DNA here is from genome assembly GCA_035472675.1 of Candidatus Dormiibacterota bacterium. Lineage (GTDB taxonomy): Bacteria > Verrucomicrobiota > Verrucomicrobiia > Chthoniobacterales > UBA10450 > Udaeobacter. The sequence goes on along the minus strand of DATIOX010000034.1, from coordinate 13,247 downwards.
TAACGCGCAAATCGTCGTGCTTACCACGTTTGATGGGGATGAGGACATCTATCGCGCCATCAAAGCAGGCGCGAAAGCATATCTGTTGAAGGACACTGCGCGGGACGCGCTCGTGGAAACGGTGCGCAGAGTGCACGCCGGTGAAACGTACCTGCCACCTACCCTCGCGGCGAAACTCGCTGAGCGCTTGAGCGGCGAAGCATTAAGCCCGCGGGAGTTGGACGTGCTGCAGCGTTTGGCCGTAGGTAAGAGTAACAAAGAGATCGGCGCGGAGCTATTCATCAGCGAAGGCACGGTCAAAACCCACATCAAAAGCATTTTCAGCAAACTCGATGTGGTTAGCCGCACCGAGGCAGTCGCAACCGCCACACGCCGCGGTCTAATTCAACTGTAGAAAGCCCATGGCGCGTTGCGCAGTCGGCGGCGATGCTAACATCGTCGATCTGGAATCGTCACAACGTCCTTGAAGCTATGTATAAAGATGAAGGCCTTACGTTTTAGAAGATTTGGCCCGCCGTCCGTGCTCGCCATCGAGGAAGTTCCGCGGCCTGAACCGCTCGATGACGAGGCGCTGGTTCAAGTAAAGGCGGCGGCGATCAATCCGAGCGACGTGAAGAACGTCTCGGGTCACTTCTCGGGAACAACTTTGCCGCGCACTCCGGGCCGCGATTTCTCAGGCCTTGTCGTGGCAGGAAGAAAGTATCAAGGTCAGGAGGTGTGGAGCAGCGGCCCTGGTCTCGGCGTTACTCGCGACGGCGCGCAGGCTGAGTACGTGACAGTGCCAGAGGAAGCACTTTCGCTGAAACCTGGCAATCTAGGTTTGGAACAAGCGGCAGCTATCGGCGTTCCCTTTTCTCACAGCCTGGTTCTGCCTGGTTCATGCTGCACAGCTTGAGGCCGGTGAAACAATTCTGATTATAGGCGCTGCCGGCGCAGTCGGACAGGCAGGCACCCAAATTGCAAATTGGCGAAAAGCGCGCGTGCTGGGAGCGGCTCGTACCTAGGATCCAATTCCCGGTGCTGCTGCCGTTATTAACACAACGACTGAGAATCTGCGCGATCGCGTATTTGAATTAACCAACGGCAAGGGCGGCGATGCTGTCTTCGATACCGTCGGCGGGGCCATGTTCGAGCCGGCGCTGCGATCCTTGCGGCTTGGCGGTCGGCAAGTTGCAATTACGAGCACCGGAGAAAAGCGAGTCACTTTCGATCTGGTTGACTTCTATCATAATCTCTCGCGGCTGATCGGCGTGGACAGCATGAAGTTTACTCCTCGTGACGTGGCTGCAATCGCTGGAGAGTTACGCCCTGGCTTTGAGGCCAATGTTCTTAAAGCTCCTCCTCTTCAAGTTGTTCCGTTTCCAAATGCTATTGAAGCCTATGAACGAACCGCCAGCGGTCATGGAGCTGCAAAGCAGGTGCTTACCCTCCCGTAGCTTTGGCGCACTGCACACGGCCGGAACCTAGCCATGAGATTCCCTGGAGTTTTGCTCGGCCTCATTTTCGATCGACCGAGGCTTCAGCGCCGATCAATTACCTCACGTCCTCGATTTGTCTCCAGAACGAATACCGGACGGCAGTTTTACCGCTTGGGCCGACAAAACACATTGGACATGCGGATGCTCTGACCGCAAAGGAGTTAAGTGAACGAGCCTGCTTCTCATGCCCATGTGGTGTTTTTGTTCGACGTGGATAACACTCTGCTGGACAACGATCGGATCGCAGCAGATCTGCAGCGCCACCTCGCCGATCAAGTTAGTTCGGAAGGAGCGCAAGAGTATTGGCGCATATTTGAGCAGCTCCGAGCCGAACTGGGCTACACGGATTACCTCGGCGCGTTGCAACGTTACCGCGTCGAGCATCCGCGCGCGCCGCACCTGCTGATCGTTTCTCATTTTCTCATCAACTATCCTTTCGCCGAGCGTCTGTTTCCTGACTCGTTGAAAGTAATCGAGCATGTCCAGCAATGGGGACCGGCGGTCATCCTGTCGGATGGCGACGTCGTTTTCCAACCACTGAAAATCGAGCGTGCCGAGCTAGCCGCCGCGGTCTCTGGTCGCGTGCTGGTTTACGTGCACAAGGAGCAGGAACTCGAGGATGTCGAGAAGCGCTACCCGGCTGAACATTACGTGCTGGTCGACGACAAATTGCGAATCCTGACCGCGGTCAAAAAATTCTGGGGCTCGCGTGTTAGCACCGTTTTCGTCCGGCAAGGTCACTACGCGACCGATCCGAAAACGCTCGCCAGCTATCCCGCAGCCGATATTAGCATCGAGCGCATCGGCGACCTGCTGCAATATGACTTGGCCAACCTGCTCAACCCGAAACATGACGGCACGCGTTGATCGCTGGTTGTAATCTCACTCGAAAAGGAGAGCTTGTATTAACCCTCAAACCAGACGGTGAAATCCTGCGATTTGATGGCGACTAAAGCATGTCAGGCCCGATATACTCAGGGTAACTGAGTCCTTACTCTGACCTTGGTGAGGAAACGTGTTGCGGATTCGTTGGTAATCTCCTTCCTTCGCGCCTGTGGATTTTTGAGGTCATTCCATCCACTCGTCACGAACACTAGGCCAAACCTTGATGCGCAAAAGAAGAAGTGCGACGTCGTTGAAATAGGCGAACCGCGGAAACATTCGCTCGATTACAAGTGTCATGAACCGGGATTTCAATACCAAAGTCCTGTTAATCCCTTGAGCTCTCTCTAAAGAGGCAGCGAGTATTACTTCGCCGGTAAGATTACAAAATCTCACATATGTGTTGTGGCGCTCAACGAGAACATTCGTTAGATGAAGGATGATTAGGACAATTTCCTATCTCGGCCTGGGCACGATGGGCAGTGGCATGGCATCCAATCTTCTCAAAGCCGGCTACAACCTCACTGTCTGGAATCGGAGCGCTGAAAAATGTGGACCGTTCGGCAAGAAAGGCGCTCGCATCGCCGATACGCCGTCGGACGCCGTCCGCGACGCTGAACTTGTCATGTACTGTTTGAGCAACGGTCAAGCCGTCGAGGAAGTTGTCTTTGGGCCGAAAGGAATTCTAAGCGGAATCAGGGAGGGCCAGATCGCGATCGACATGAGCACAGTGCTCCCGGCGACGAGCGTGCGAGAACAGCAAGCATTTGCGAAGCGCGGTGTGGATTTTCTCGATGTGCCGGTGTTTGGCAGCAAACAAGAATCAGCCGATGCCAAGCTTTGGATTATGGCCGCGGGCAATAAGGCCATCTTCGAAAAAGTGAAACCGGTTTTGGAGCATTTGGGGCAAACCATTCACTACTTTGGCAAGAACGGAAATGCGGTGGCCATGAAGCTGGTGGGGAATCTTATCGTCGCGCTGGAACTGGAAGCGCTCTCGGAAGGCCTGGTTCTCGCGCAAAAAGCTGGGCTTGATCTGAGCACGGTAATGGAAGTGGTAAAAGTCGCCGATTTCCGCTCACCGCTGCTGGTGAGCAATGGCCAGAATATTTTGAAACGCAATTTTTCTCCCAGCTTTGCACTCAAGCTCATGCTTAAGGACGCGGGCCTCATTGAAAAATTTGCTGACAGTCTGGAGTCACCGATTCCAGCGCTGCGCATTGTGGAAAAAAATCTTGAATCGGCCGTTGCGCTTGGGTTCGGGGAAGAAAACGCCTCGGCCATTATTAGAGCGCTTGAAAAAGAAGCGGGCGTCGAGGTGAAGGCGCAGCGCGTCGGGCGATCAAAAGAAACGCAGCAGAACGAATAAGGAAGAAGTCTTGTGCAAATGTTTCAAAAAATTGCGCTCGGGACTTTTGGTTGGATGGCGAGCATCTGCTTGTTTGTTGCCAGCGCTCATGGGCAGGAACCAATACTTCCTGGACTGCCGCAAGCTAATTCACCCGTGACACTCGTAGCGGCGTCTGATCCAGTTACCGGTAAATCACAATTTCGGTATCGAGGCAACAACACGCCGCCGGTGATCCGAGTGCAGCCGGGAAGCGTTCTGAACGTCGAGTACAAGAATGAGCTTGCCGCCCAATCGAAGGAAGAGTGCGTCGGTCATCCGTGCATGCAGATGACAAATCTTCACTTCCATGGATTGCACGTCTCGCCTAATGCGCCCCAGGATGATGCCTTGGATATGATCGCTTCACCTGGGCAGACATTGCATTACTCAGTGCAAGTGCCACTGCAGCAACCTCCGGGACTCTACTGGTATCACACACACCCGCACGGCGAGAGCTATGTTCAGGATCTTGATGGAATGTCAGGAGCTATCGTCGTCGAAGGAATCGAGCGTTATGTGCCTGAAGTGCTGAACATACGCGAGCGGATTTTGGTGCTGCGCGATCTTGTTCTGCTTACTGATACTGCAGAACAAAAAAGAGTGATGGAGTCCGTTTCCATGCAAACCACACAGTGCGGCACTGCACCGGAGAAGCCGGAACGAGCGTTCACGGTAAACGGAAGTCTTCGTCCCCGGATCGACATCGCACCCGGCGAGCGCCAGTTTTGGCGGGTGGTGAACACCAGCCCGGATCGCTATGCCGATTTGGAACTAGACGCAGGTTCATTCGCGGTAGTGGCTCTTGATGGTATGCCTTTGGCCTATCACGATCCCGGGGTCCGTAAGCGATCAATGAGTCACGTTTTGGTTCCGCCAGGCGGGAGAGTGGAAGCGATTGTCACGGGGCCACCGGCGGATTCCCACCCTGCGCTGCGCACACGTTGCTTCGACACCGGTCAGGATGGCGATTCCAATCCCGCAATGGTCCTGGCCGATATCGTTCCCGCGAAGCCACCAACTCTCAAAGCTCGTCCTGCACTCGGCGGATCACCAGTTTACGCAACGTTTCCCCCGGAAACTCTGAAACGTGTCGAGGTCAGCGAACCGCAATTCGTTGTCAATTTCACTGAAGACAAACAAGGCTTCTATATAAATGGCCAGAAATTTCAAATGAATGCAGGTCCGATGCTGACGGTGGATGTCGGTTCACTGCAGCATTGGCGCGTACTGAACCCAACCAAAGAAGTGCATCCGTTTCACATCCATCAAGTCCATTTCCTGGTATATGCCGTCGACAACAAGCCAGTAAAAGATCCGGTGTGGCTCGACACCGTGAATGTCTCCTACGGCGGCTCAGTGGATCTGGTGATGGATTTTACTGACCCGATTATTCGCGGAATGTCGGTCTTCCATTGTCATCTGCTAAACCACGAAGATAAGGGAATGATGGCGAAGATCCTGTTCCGATAAATCCGGGACGAAAGCTATGATTAACAGTCGATCCGGAAGTGATGCAGAAGCGTTTTGATCCCGATACGGATCTGACATTGATTGGTCCAGCTTTGAAATGACGGTTGGGAGCTGTCTCTATTTTCCGCAGGTGAAACCTGATGTCTAAAGTAGTGCCGTTCCTTTTCCTACCTCGAAAGAGTTAGTCGGCACCGCTTCGGAGGTGGCATCATAAAATCCGACGGATGCGCAATGGCCGACGCTTGGCCATCACCGGTATCGTCGCATATGCAAATGAGCACGCCTGCGAGCAGCTCCGGACGACTTGGCGCTTACGTTCAGCTTCAGCGCCAGATTCGCGACGCGCTTCGCGAGCAGCATCCCGAGTGGATCGAGAAAAACGGCGACTGCCCTACCTGTGAGTCGTATGAGTCGCGCCTTGCAGAATTGCTCAACATTTTTCAATCGCACGAGCGCGAGCCGGCGGCGTGACCGCGGCGACTCCACATGGCCAGCCCGGACAACACGAACTCTTTATTACATGAGCATAGTGATTACGAATTCCCAAACCGGCTCAAATGGTCGCCGGACCGCGCTTGGTCCTGGCGTCCAAGCGCCCGATTTCACGCTACGATGCACACCGGATCAGTCGGTGTCGCTGAATGAGTTCCGCGGGCGAACAGTGATCCTGGCGTTTTATCCGGCCGATTGGAGTCCTGTCTGCGGCGATCAGATGGCGCTGTATAACGAAGTGCTGAATGAGTTTCAAGAGTTCGATGCTGAACTCCTCGGTATTTCGGTGGACGGCGCGTGGTGCCACTCGGCCTTTGCCAAACAGAACAAGTTGCACTTTCCGCTTCTGGCCGATTTCGAACCAAAAGGCGCGGTGGCGCGTGCTTACGGCGTTTACGACCAAGAAAATGGCATGTCCGAGCGCGCCCTCTTCGTCATCGATCCAGATGGGATCATACATTGGAGCTATCTCTCGCCGATTGGCATCAATCCCGGAGCAAATGGAATTCTGTCCGCACTCGAAGATCTTAAAACCAAAAGCGAAACGACCGCCGTGGCAAAATGACTGCGCGCATCCCGTTGACCGTGCCTGATCCTGAACGCGACCATTTTCAGGGTTCGGCTGATGCACCGATCAAACTATTGGAATACGGCGACTACGAATGCCCATTCTGTGGCGACGCTCACGCCATGGTCCAGGAGATCCAGCGTCGGTTAGGCGACGATTTACTTTTCGCCTTTCGCAATTTTCCGCTCACAAATGTTCACCCGCACGCCGAGCATGCGGCTGAGGCCGCTGAGGCGGCCGGTGAGCAGGGAAATTTCTGGGGTATGCACGACCTGCTGTTTGAAAATCAGAGCGCGCTTGAGGACGAAGATCTTGCGGCCTACGCCGCCGAACTCGGTCTCGATGCGACGCGATTAATCCGACAAGTCGCTTGGAAGATTTACGCGCCGCGGATTCATGAGGATTTCAAGAGCGGGGTGAGAGGTGGCGTGAACGGCACACCGACATTCTTTATCAACGGCGAGCGTTACGACGGGGTGCCGGATGTAAAACACCTGCTCAGTGTTCTGACTGTGCAGCTATCATAACTCTCAAGTAACTACAAAATTCGGAATCACGCTCATCTAAACGCTCGTCGCGCGACTGAGAATCGATACATATAATTAAAATATGAGAAGAAATCCGCTGAACAAAGGCATCATAATGGAGAACGCTGATGGCATCGGAACGGTGACGCCAGCAATGATTGAAGCGCGTGCGCGCGAATTGGCCCGCATCAACGGTCATGATTCTTTGAAGCCGACCGAGGCCGATTATCAACAGGCCAAACGTGAGCTGACCGGAGAAGAGGAAATCGATCCACAGGAAGAGAACCTTGAATCCATGCCTGAATCCGAAGCTTGGGATCCTCTCCCGGGCTCGACTGGACGCCAGGCAGCCGATTCTCTCGGGGAAGATGAAGATGCCGAGGGACGAAGCGAGGCAGCACAAATGTACGAAGAAGGCATCGATGAAGCGGAGCACGATCAAATGCTTCGGGCAGCCGAGGAAGATGAGCAAAGCGGCGGAGAATAACTCTCACGAAGTTACCGCCATGTGCTGGCGAAACTGTGTCGGATTGCGATAGCCGCGAGTGGAAGATTTGGTTAGCGTGTACTACGAATGAATACAAAGAAAGGACGGGAAACCATGCCAGAAGCGACTATTTCTCGCGACCGACTTGCAGAGCTCTTGAACGAAGACCTTTCAAGAGAATACCAGGCCATCATCGCCTACGTCGTGTATTCGCAGGTGCTGAAGGGGGCGGAGTTCATGGATATCGCTGATCAACTTGAGCTTCACGCCCACCAGGAGCTGAAGCATGCGTTGACGATCTCGCGCCAGATCGATTATCTGGGCAAAATGCCCACCGTGAATCCAAAGCCGGTGCGGACATCGGAAAAGGCAAAAGAGATGCTTAGATTTGATCTCGATAACGAAAATGAAACTGTCCGCAACTACCAGGAGCGCGTTCGGCAATGTGAAGCAATCGGCGAATACGCAATGGCGGAGCAGATACGTAAGATCCTCGTCGAAGAACAGGACCATCAGATCGATTTGGCGACTGCCCTTGGTGAAGAGGTTCCGAACGTAAACGCTCCCCGAAAGCGCGCTACATAGCGCCTTCACTGACAGAGGATGGGAAAGATATACCCGAAGCCTCAAACACGCGTCGCCGCCTGTTAGAAAGGTGCGGCTGCCAATAACAATCTAACCCACACCGAAAAGCCATCCGCGCTTCCGCATTAGCTGCTTTTCTTGTTGCTTGCACGCCTGATGCAACTCCGCAGGTACACGAAATTGCCGCCAACACACATCAGGTGGCCGCTGACCCAGCAGCTGTCATCAAGCCGCGATCAGTCTGGCTCTCCCAAATGAGTGACTGAACAATCCTACAAAGGTGCAGTAGTTGCTCGGCGTCGGGAATAGATAGCATGTTTGCGTAATGAAACCACTGCACCTGATGCTAACGCGCGGGAGAACGAAGGCGACGGAGAGTACCAATCGTGTCGCGGCAGGATGCTTGCTACTTCGGCGGGGGCACTAGCTGGTATTTCCATCCTACAACATATGAAAACGGCCACTTCCTCAGACGATATTGGTGACAAGACTCCACATGTGAATTTCGGCCTTCAAGGTAAATCCGCACTGGTCACGGGCGCGGCGCGTGGCATCGGCCAGGCCATCTGCGCAGCACTCGCTGCCGCGGGGGCGGACGTGATGGGACTCGACATCTGTGCGGTCGCCGCGCCAAATCTCACCTATCCGCCGGCAACACCGGAACAACTCGCAGAAACAGGGAGGATGGTCGAAGGAGCGAAGCGGCGTTGGATTCCGGTGCAGGCCGACATTCGCGATGCGAAAGCCATCAAGACGGCAGTCGATCGCGCAGTAAAGGAATTCGGCAAACTGGACATTGTTGTGGCCAACGCTGGGATTCAAGCCTACGGATCGTTGGCGGATCAGTCGGAAGAAGATTGGAACAACGTAATCGACATTAACGTCAAGGGGTCGGCGAACACTGTCCGCGCCGTGCTGCCGCATATGCTTACGCGAAAGTATGGCCGCATTGTTATCATTTCTTCAGGTCAAGGCCGGCATGGCTTTAAGGATGGCTCTGCTTATTCTGCTTCAAAGTGGGGTCTTATTGGGTTGATGAAGTCGGTCGCCTGGGAAGTTGGCAAAAATGGGATCACCGTAAACTGCGTCGAGCCAGGGTTAGTAGATACACCTTTGACGCGGAACCCTGGCCGCTGGCGTGAGCTGATTCGCACGGCGGGTAAGGAAGCACCCGAGAACCCAACCGAGCGAGAAGCCATTGCAGCAAGCGCCCCTGGCTCTGTTATGGGCATACCATGGATGCAGCCCGACGAAGTAGCACCCTCCGTTGTCTTCCTTTGCACCGACGCAGCCAAGAGCGTGACTGGCGCATGCCTCGACGCGGTAGCCGGGGAAAGCGCTAAATGGACAGCCTAAATCGTTTGTCACACGCTGAACAAGAAGCCTAATCCTGAGACCGGTCTTGTGCTTAGTGATCCAAAGACGAAATGAGCATCCGGCTCTCATTGTCATACCCTTGCTGTGGATTCGAAAGGCAACATTTTGTGGCGAAAACAGACTGGGGCCGTCGTGTGCGGAAGTTTCGTATCACTAACGGACAATGAAAACACAAGTATTCCATAGCATTCTCCAACCGGCCGTCATTCTCTTAGGCCTGGCATTCGCGCGCGAGTTAACCGCCGCGCAGCAAGTCACCGTCCTCACAGACGTGAAGGTGATAGACGGCACGGGTGCGCCCGTGCAGCCTAACAAAACAGTAGTTATCGAAGGCGATCGGATTCGGTCCATTAGCGGCGACGGGGCAGGTATGCCTAACGATGCCAAAACTATCGATCTGCACGGCCAGACAATCATGCCGTTGATTATCAACACGCACGGGCATCTAGGAATGGTGAAAGGCACTGCCTCTGGCGTCTCCAATCAAACCGAGGACAACTTCCGTCACCAGCTTCTGCGTTATCAAGACTACGGAATCGGCGCCATCCTATCGATGGGCACTGATGGGCCGAAGTTCGCAGAAATCCGCGAGGCCTCTCGAAGTGGAAAATGGCAAGGAGCGGATGTCTACTCCGCCGGTAACGGCTTCGGCGTTAAGGATGGCGCACCGCCCGCGGCCATGGGTTTCACTAATATCCTGCGACCCGACACTCCGGAAGAAGCGCGCAAGGAGGTCGCAGCCCAGGCGCCGATGAAACCTGATTTCTACAAGTTATGGCTGGACGATTTCTATGGCGAATACCCGACCTTGATCGCGCCTGAAGTTTACGGGGCGATCATCGACGAAGCTCATAAGCACGGGTTGCGAGTCGCCGCACACTTATATCACTTGAAGGATGCGCGCTCGCTCGTCGCTGATGGCGTCGATGTTCTCGCACACAGTGTGCGCGACGGCGAAGTGGATGACGCGCTACTCGCCGATATGAAGAAGCATAACACGGCCTACATCCCGACGCTTTCCCTGGACGATTTCGCCTTCGCCTATGCCGATTCACCCGTCTGGGTCAACGAGCCGTTCTTCCGCGCGGCCTTGGATCCGGGCGTGTTCGAGATGATTACCAGCGCCGATTACAAAGCAAAAACGCGTGAGAGCAAAATGGCTAAGATCGAAGAGGAAGCTCTTCCCATTGCGATGCGAAATCTGAAAAGGATTTACGATGCCGGTATTCTCGTAGCGCTGGGAACCGATTCGGGCGCAACTCCGATTCGCGTGCAAGGCTTTGCCGAACACGTTGAGCTTGGGCTGATGGTGAAAGCCGGGCTCACGCCTTTGGAGGCGATCAGCGTGGCGACCAAGAACGGCGCGCAATTGCTTCGCATTTCAGATCAGTACGGCACGCTCAAGTCGGGCAAAAAAGCTAACTTCATTGTGCTGGCGAAAGATCCATCACAAGAGATCAGTAACACTCAAACCATTCGGGCTGTTTGGAAGAATGGCATCAAAGTTAGTGACGCCCTGTTCGAACCAAACCGTCCGGCTAAAACGTATCGGAGGATTACATCATGACGGGAAAGTCTGCATCTCGAGAGGAGCAATCTAAGTACATATCACCATCACATCCCATTGAACGCGGCAAAGCTCCAGGGATGAAAGTGCAATTGATCTGCGACGGTGATGCGAAAGAGTACGCGGTTATTTTTGCCAAAGGCGACGAAGCATTTTCCGGCCTAATGGAATTCGCCGAAAAGTATCACGTGACCAGTGGCCACTTTACTGCCATTGGAGCGCTGAGCAGAGCGACCCTGGGGTGGTTTGATCTGCGAAAGAAAATGTACCGGAAGATCCCGATCAACGAGCAAGTCGAGGTCTTGTCGATGATTGGTGATTTCGCGCTGTATGAAGGCAAGCCCGCTCTCCACATGCATATGTCACTCGGACATCGAGACGGTCGGGCCAGCAGGGGCCACGTGATCGAAGCGATTGCGTCCCCTACGCTCGAGGTCTTCGTCGCCGTAGATCCTGTCCCGTTGGAGAGAAAGCGCGATCCCGAAAGCGGTCTTGCACTTATCGACCCGCGCAGCAAATGAAGATTCGGCTTTACGCCCATCGGCCATGCTGGTTGTGGGCGTCCAGGGGTTTGTTTACGCGGCGCTGAAGCCGCTGGAGGAACGAAAAATCAGCTCAAGCCAGGTCATCAATCGCTTACGACCGAAACTTGCCGCTGTTCCTGGCGCGATGACATTTCTCCAAGCCGGACAGGACTTGCGCATTGGCGGCCGACAGAGCAATGCGCAGTATCAATATACGATTCAAAGCGAGAATCTGAGTGACCTCGTAAAATGGGGACCGATCATGCTCGCCGAAATGCGGAAGCTACATGGTTTCACCGACGTGAACAGCGACCAACTGAATGCCGGGCTGCAAGCCTGGCTTACCTATGACCGCGCGACTGCGGCGCGCCTGGGCATCTCTGCGCAACTGATCGATGACACGCTTTACGATGCGTTCGGGCAGCGGCAGGTGTCGACCATGTTTACTTCGCTTAACCAATACCATGTGGTGGTGGAAGTTGATCCGCAGTTCTGGCAAAACCCGAAAGGCTTGGATATGATTTATGTTCGGCCGACACACGGAGCTACCGTTTCGTCGCCGGGGTCACTTGCGACGAGCTCACTGGCGAGTTCTCAGCCCACGCCTGTACCGACACCATTGAGTTCTCAGGTGGCATCTGCCTCGACGAGGGGTGGTACCTCGGCCAGCACAATTTCAACTCCTCAGCTTGTTCCCGCGCCAGTGGCGCCTAGTCCACCTCCAGTTGCCAGTCCGCAACCTACGGATGGACCGATCGCAGTCCTTACGCCGGCGTTTCCGTTTGCCATCTCTCAGGCTAGCTCGACGCCGAACGCGGTTGCATCGATAGCCACTGCTACACCGTCTATTGCACTCGCTAGTTCTTCATCGGCGGCTTCATCGATTACTTTTGCCACACCTGCGGGCACACCCGCTACTCTTCAGTTGCTTCCTACCCCGACGCCGTTTGCTACACCGGCGAGTGCAGTTGTCACTTCGACTCCTGTATCGAACGCCACTGCTTCGTCGTCCGGCGCAGGTGCCAGTCCTTCACCTAGTCCTTCACCAACGCCTGTTGTGCCGTTAAGCGCGGTTGCCAGCTTCCAGCCGACTACCGCGCCAATCGCAGTCAACCACCAGGGCCAATTCCCATCAGTTACCATCTCGTTTAATCTCGCCGGAGGCATGGCCTTGAGCGATGCGGTGAGCGAAATTCAACAGATGCAGCAAAGGATTGCGATCGCCGGCACGATTCATGGGAATTTTTCAGGAACGGCGCAGGCATTCCAGGCATCGCTTGCGAGCGAGCCGTTTCTCATTCTCGCAGCGCTTGTGGCCGTTTACATCGTGCTTGGGATTCTTTACGAGAGCTACATTCATCCGATCACGATCTTATCAACGCTGCCATCGGCCGGCGTGGGCGCGCTGTTAGCTCTAATGCTATTCCGCACAGATCTCAGCGTGATCGCAATGATCGGGCTCCTGCTGCTTATCGGAATCGTTAAAAAGAATGCCATTCTGATGGTGGATTTCGCGCTCGAAGCGGAGCGCGCTCAAGGCATGCGCTCGAGCGAAGCGATTTATCAAGCGTGCCTTCTGCGTTTCCGGCCCATAATAATGACGACAATGGCAGCGCTGTTTGGCGCATTGCCATTGGTGATTTCAAGCGGCATGGGCTCCGAACTGCGCCGCCCACTCGGCATCGCCATTGCGGGTGGACTGATCTTCAGTCAGGCGCTCACGCTCTATACCACTCCAGTCGTTTACCTCTACTTCGACCGTCTGCGGGAATGGTGGGAGAGTCGGCGCGAACAAACGATTCGCCGTGCGCAAACCACGGCGGGCTTGCCGGACGCAGTTTAGCCAGCAGCACTCTGGCACAGTAACCCTTATCGTCCGATGAGCACGAGCTTGCCAGCG
>DATIOX010000033.1:0-8302 GCA_035472675.1 Candidatus Dormiibacterota bacterium | reverse complement strand
TGGACAAAGCCTGCCGCGTCGGAAAACAACCTGGTTATTTTTAGCAGCCAAGTAGAAGTGGATGTCGAGAACAGCAACAATTTCGCCTTTTGGTCAGCCAACAACTTCTCCGACGATCAGTACTCGCAAATTGCAATCACGAAGATAGGGTCGTGGCCTGGCGTAATCGCGCGGGCGGATGGGATTTTGGACCGCTTTTACCTCGGGGTTGTTGCGGGGCCGAACGACTATCGGATCTATCGAAGATGGGACGGTGGTTATTTTCTGCTGGCCACTGGAACGACGGAGACGTGGCAAGTGGGCGATGCGTTAATGCTGGGGGTAACGGGAAGCGTCAATCCTGTGACTGTGACGCTTTACCACAACGGAAGTGCGGTATTGAATTGGACGAGCAGTTCGAACGCAGAGGTAAAAACGGGCGGAAGCCCAGGGATTGGAATTTATTCGCCCACCGGCCAGGATTTAACGCTGGATAACTGGCAGGGTGGGAATCTGCCGGCGGACACGCAACCGCCAAGTGCACCGACGAATCTGGTCGCGACGACATTAGGTGTGAGTCAGGTCAACCTGAGTTGGACCGCGTCAACGGATAATGTAAGGGTTACGGGCTATCTCGTTGAGCGGCAGGATCCTGGGAGCCCGGGTTTTGCGCAGGTAGGGACAACAACCACCACTGGCTATAATGACACAGGATTAGCAGCTGGCAGCACCTACAATTACCGGGTCCGCGCAGTCGATGCCGCGCAGAACCTGAGTCAGTATTCGGGCGCGGCGAGCGCGACAACGCTGGCGGGTATTGCGGCCAGTGATGATTTTGATCGGGTGGACGGAGGGCTGGGTGTGAATTGGGTCAAACCGGTACCGGCGTCGGAACAGACGTTGATCATCGTCAACAACGCAGTGACGCCCGACACGGACAACGCACACTGTTACGCGTATTGGGTGGGGAGCACGTTTAACCAGGATCAGTATTCCCAGGTGCAGATGAGAAACGTGGGACCATGGAATGGAGTGATTGCTCGGGCACAGCCCGGAATCGATCGATTCTATATGGCCTTTGTATTTGACGTTAATGACTACCGTCTTTATCTGCGAAAGGACGGGCTTTATTATTCCTTGGCTACGGGCAGTACCGAGACATGGGTGCCTGGCGATATTGTCAGGCTGGAGGCGGTGGGGTCCAACCCCGTGCAGTTGACATTGCTGAGAAACGGGAATCCGGTGCTGACCTATACCGACGCAACAGAGAACCTCGTTGGAGGCAGCCCCGGTATAGGGATCTTTGCGCGAACCGATGCTAATCTCACGATCGATAATTGGGAGGGCGGCAATCTGGGACCCATGGGACCTCTGATGCCATATACGCCGCGGGGGCCAGGCGTGCCCGGGAATCTTGTGGCCACGGCATTAGGAGTAAGTCAAGTCAAGCTGACTTGGGTGGCAGCATCCGACAACTTCCGGGCGAGCAAGTATGAAGTAGAGCGGAAGGACCTGGGAGGCACGCGGTTTGTGCATTTGGGTACGACTACGGGAACGAGCTACACTGACACGGGATTGGCAGCAGGTGGCAACTACAGTTATCGCGTTCTGGCGAGGGACGCGAGGGGGAGGCTCAAAGACTATTCAGGTGTGGTGAGCGTGACAACCGGTTCGCCAACAATCGATCGTCGCACCGCACCGTAACTAGAGGAATGACCCGGTGGGGAGGTAACGCAGTGCGCGACGCACAAATCGTCGCTAACGGTTCACTTAATAGAAGCTCGAAGGCAACCAATCATCAAGCAGCAAGATTAGAATACCTCATGCAATTCACTGAAACAAAACTCCAGGGAGCCTATATTATTGAGCTTGAACGGAGGGAGGACTCACGAGGTTTTTTCGCGCGCGCTTTCTGTCAAAAAGAGTTCGCCGCTCACGGCCTGAAGGCGATCATTGCGCAGGCAAATGTCGCCTACAACTTTAAGAAGGGCACGCTGCGCGGAATGCATTTCCAATTTCCGCCAGCCGCCGAGACCAAACTGGTGCGTTGCACACGCGGCGCGATTCTCGATATCATCGTCGATCTTCGCCCGGAAAGCTCGTCTTACCTCCAACACATTGCCGTCGAGCTAAACGAGGAGAATGGCCGCGCGCTTTACGTGCCAGAGCGCTTTGCGCACGGTTATCAGACATTGAACGATAACACGGAGACTAGTTACCAAGTGGGCGAGTTTTATGCGCCCGATTACGAAGACGGACTCATGCATGACGATCCGCGCCTTGGCCTCGAGTGGCCGCTGCCGGTGGCGGTAATTTCGGACAAAGATCAAAAGTTCAAGCTGCTGGATGACATCGAGCCAGAGCTCAGGCGGCGCATGGCCATTTGAAGATAAAACATCCAAACGATTCATGATTATCGTCGATAAAGCGTTGCAAACACGGGCGGAGCAAGGCAACCCGATCAAGGTTGCGATTCTGGGCGGCGGCTTCATGGCTCAGGGGCTGACAAACCAGATTGTGAACAGTGTCCCCGCAATGAGGATGGTTGCCATCTACAGCCGTAAACCGCAGAAGGCAATGCACGTCCTGAATTATTCCGGGCTGGAGGATCCGATCGAAGCCATCACGCAGACCCACTTGGACGATGCTATCTGTGCAGGGAAGCCGGTCTTTACACAGGATGTCATGTTACTCGCGCGCTCGGAGCATGTGGATCTAATAGTGGACACGACTGGCTCTGTCGAGTTTGGAGCGCATGTCGTACTCGAGGCATTCAAACACGGCAAAGACGTTGTGCTGCTCAATGCAGAACTAGATGGGACAATCGGCCCGATTCTTCAGACCTACGCTGATAAATACGGAGTGATTCTCTCAGCGTGCGACGGCGACGAACCGGGCTTGCAGATGAATCTTTATCGCTGGGTGAAGGGGCTCGGCCTTACGCCGCGCGTCATGGGTAACATCAAGGGGCTGCAGGATCCCTACCGAAATCCGAGTACGCAAAAAGATTTCGCCGAGAAGTGGGGCCAGAATCCAGTGATGGTTACCAGCTTTGCCGACGGGTCAAAAATCAGCTTCGAGCAGGCGATCGTGGCAAATGCGACCGGAATGGTTGTGAAATCACGCGGCATGTCGCGGGGCGCAGAATACAAAGACGACGTGATGAAGATCGGAAAGCTCTACCATATCGAAGAGCTTCGCAGGCTCGGAGGGATTGTGGATTATGTCGTCGGCACGCCTTTTACAAAAGTCTATTGCCTGGCCGAGCATCCCGATCCAAAGCAGCAGCATTACCTGAATCTTTATAAGATGGGCGAAGGGCCGCTCTACTCGTTCTTTCTCCCGTATCATCTGGTCCATTTCGAGGTACCGAATGCTATCGCTCGGGTTGCGCTCCTGCGGGATTCAGTTGCCAGGCCGCTCGGTGGGCCAGTCGTTGAGGTTTGTGCGGTTGCTAAACGCGATTTGAAAGCGGGCGAAGTGCTCGACGATTACGGAATGTACATGACCTATGGTGAGGCCGTGAACACGGACGAGATGAGTAATGGCCGCTACCTGCCGGAAGGATTGGTCGAAGGCTGCAAGCTCAATCGCAACATTGCGAAGGATGCCGTCCTCACGTACGACGACGTGGAATTGCCGCAGGGTCGGCTTGCGGATCAGTTGCGCGCCCAACAATATCGCCACTTTCGCGGCGAAACCTGGCTGGAGGAAAAGATCAAGAGTCGCAACTGAGTCGGCGGCTTGTTTCAAAGGAACTCTATGCCTCAAAAACCGGAGAAGAGACTGTGAAGGTGGTTTTATTTTGCGGTGGTTTCGGCATGCGTATGCGGGAATATTCCGAAGCTTTGCCCAAGCCAATGGTGCCGATTGGGTATCGTCCCATCCTTTGGCATATAATGAAGTATTACGCCCACTACGGACACAAAGATTTTATCTTGTGTTTAGGTTACAAGGCTGACGTTATAAAAAAGTACTTCCTCGAATACGACGAGTGTGTGTCAAATGACTTTGTCCTTTCCAGCGGAGGCAAGAATGTTGAATTGCTGAGTAGCGACATCGATGACTGGAACATCACTTTTGTCGACACAGGGCTTACGTCGAACGTTGGTCAGCGTCTGAAAGCTGTCCGAAGGCAGCTTGAAGGAGAGGAGATGTTCCTTGCCAACTACACCGATGGCCTTTCGGACGTACCGCTTCCTGCAGTCATTGAATCTTTCAGGGATAGCGGTAATGTCGCCTGCTTTGTGGGTGTGAAGCCGCGGGCCAGCTTTCATCTGGTCACGATGGAGTCCGGTGGCGCCGTCACGAGCATCGAGCACATCGCTAAATCAGGGGCGCGGATGAACGGAGGGTTCATGGTGTTGCGGCGGGAGATCTTCAGCTACATGAATGATGGCGAGGAGCTCGTAGAAGAACCGTTCCGGCGGCTCATTGGCGCCGGGCGGCTGATGGTTTATCCACATGACGGCTATTGGGCCTGCATGGATACTTTCAAAGAAAAGCAGGACCTTGAAGATCTTTTCGGCCGAGGCAGTGCGCCTTGGGCAGTGTGGAATCATCAGCACGAAATCAAGAAATGATTTCGTGCAATCTGAATGGTGTGAAGCGCGTGCTGTGCCTGGGTGCGCACAGCGACGACATCGAGATCGGCTGCGGCGGCACACTGCTGCGGATGATTGAGCAGTCGGACAGGATCGAATTTTACTGGCTCGTGCTTAGTTCCAATCCGACGCGAGCCAAAGAAGCCAAGCGCAGCGCGAATGCCTTCCTGAGCGGCGCACGGGACAAAACGGTTGTTGTGAAATCCTTTCGAGATGGATTTCTTCCCTACCTCGGCCCCCCGGTCAAAGAATGCTTCGAGGAACTTAAGAAAGTGTTCACGCCCGATGTAATCTTCACGCATTGCCGGCACGATCTTCACCAGGACCACCGTCTGGTGTGCGAGTTAACGTGGAACACGTTTCGCGATCACGTCATCCTCGAATACGAGATCCCGAAATACGACGCTGATCTGCGCTCACCTAATTTTTTCGTGGCGTTGAGCGACGCCCACGCGCGTAGGAAAGTGACGAACCTGAGCCAGTACTTTACAACGCAACAGAATAAGCAGTGGTTCTCTGAAGAATTGTTTTACGGTTTGATGCGGCTGCGAGCCACTGAGGCCGCCTCGCCCGCCCGTTACGCGGAGGCTTTTTGTTGCCGGAAAATGCTCCTCGGAACGGTGAATTGAGCCTTGTAATGGCTCTGCGATAAGTTTGTCTACCCGAATTCTACCCATGCATGAGTATGTAATCATTGGAGGGGGAATCGTCGGATTGGCGACGGCTGTGGCGGTGGGCAAAAAGTATCCCAAGGCGAGGATCGTCGTCCTGGAAAAGGAGCAGGATGTTGCGCAACACCAGAGTGGCCGAAACAGCGGTGTCATCCATTCAGGTATCTATTATAAGCCCGGAAGCCTGAAAGCCAGGTTCGCCGTGGAAGGCAACCGCTTAATGGTCGCGTTTTGCCGCGAGCACGGCATCAAACATGAAGTCTGCGGAAAAGTGATCGTTGCCACCGAAGCATCGGAACTTCCGCTCCTCGACAGCTTGTTTCAACGCGGCCTGACTCACGGGCTCGCCATTGACCGGCTCTCGCCCGAACAAGTGAACGAGATTGAGCCGCACGTGCGCTGCGTTGCTGGCATCAAAGTTCCGTCAACGGGAATCGTCGATTACCGGGAGGTTTCCGCGAAATACGTTGAACTCATCAAATCAAACGGTGGAATGGTGCGAAACGGAACGCGCGTTGACCGCTTGCGTGAAGTGAATGGGATCCAAGTCATCGAAACATCCCACGGAGAGTTTCAGGCCGGGTTCGTCATTAATTGCGCCGGCCTGTTTAGCGATCGCGTGACCCGCTTGAGTGGCCTGAAGCCGAGTGCGAAAATCGTCCCGTTCCGCGGCGAGTATTACGAGTTGCTACCGGAAAGGCGGTATCTCGTAAAGAGTTTAGTTTACCCAGTGCCCAATCCCGATTTTCCATTCCTGGGTGTTCATTTTACGCGCATGATTGATCACTCCATCCACGCCGGACCCAATGCCGTGCTCGCTTTTAAGCGGGAGGGCTATCGCAGGACGGACATCAACTTTGCGGATTTGTTTGAGATCCTCACCTTCTCGGGTTTCTGGAAGTTGGCGCGGAAGTATTACCAAGAAGGGATGATGGAGATGGCGCGCTCCGTGAGCAAACGGAGGTTCGTGAAGAGTCTTCAACAACTCATCCCTGAAGTAACAAAAGATGACTTGGTCCCAACACGTTCCGGAGTCCGTGCGCAAGCGTTAATGCCTGATGGGAAACTGGTGGACGATTTCCTTATTGTGAAGGGAAAAAATTCTATTCACGTCTGCAACGCCCCCTCGCCGGCGGCGACGGCGTCACTTGAAATCGGGCGCTTCATCGCGAATCAACTTCCCAACATCACGCTGGCTCGGATGGCGAGCTTCTCAGCTTCAGGCATGGCAAATCGATCGCCCGGCGTCGCTTGCTGTTTTAATAACGGTCTTTAACTATTCAAAATGAAAATAGCTGTAGTCGGTCTCGGTTATGTTGGATTACCACTGGCAATCCAATTTGCGCGTTCGGATGTGACGGTTCTGGGGCTCGACATTGATGCCGCGAAGGTGGATTCGATCAATCAGGGGCGCAGTTATATCAAGCACATTTCGTCAGAGACCATCAAGGAAGTCGTCAAGCGAGACAGGCTCTGTGCATCCACCGATTTCAATCGGGTCAGGGAAGTGGAAGCGGTGATTATTTGCGTGCCGACCCCTTTAAATAAGAACCGGGAGCCCGATATCTCGTTTATTCTTGAAACGGGGCGAACGATAGCGCCGCATCTCTCGAACGGGGCTTTGATCGTTCTCGAATCGACAACCTATCCCGGCACAACAGATGAGGATTTGCGGGCTGTCTTGGAAAAAGGCTCGAATATGCAAGCCGGCGTAGATTTTCACCTGGCTTTTTCGCCGGAACGAGAGGATCCGGCCAACGAACAGAGTAAGGTGAAACTAATTCCGAAAGTGGTGGGCGGTTATACTCCTGCGTGCCTTGGACGGGCGGTGACGCTTTATAGTAAAACGATCGACAAAGTTGTGCCTGTCTCTTCGTGTCGCGTAGCTGAGGCGACCAAGCTTCTGGAGAACATTTTCCGCAGCGTAAATATCGCGCTGGTCAATGAGCTCAAAATCATCTACGGCGCCATGGGAATTGACATCTGGGAAGTTATTGAAGCCGCCAAGACAAAGCCGTTTGGTTTTATGCCGTTTTATCCGGGACCTGGGCTCGGCGGGCACTGTATCCCGATCGATCCATTTTATCTCACATGGAAGGCTCGCGAATACGGTCAACACACACGTTTCATTGAGCTGGCCGGCGAGATCAATACGCGGATGCCAGAGCATGTTGTGCACCGGGTCGCAGATGCGCTCAACGCCCAAAGCAAGGCCGTCAAGGGATCTAACATCCTGGTTCTAGGCCTGGCGTATAAAGCAAATGTAGATGATGAGCGCGAGTCGCCCAGTTACGTACTGATGGAATTATTAGCGGAACGAGGCGCAGAAGTGGCGTACTACGATCCCTATGTGCCAGTGATCAAACCAACCCGTGAGCACCCGCAATTTGCCGGAAGAAAATCGATCGACTGGAACCGCTCCACGATAGAAAACTTCGATGTGGTGCTTATCGCGACAAACCATTCAGCAGTGAACTACCGCGAGCTCGGCGCCTGGGCGCGATGTGTAGTGGATACCCGGAATGCGATGGCTGGTGTACCGCTTGCGCCGGGAAAAGTTTGGAAAGCATAATCCAGCGAACCGCGGATTTCGCGGATGGTTCCACTGAGGCCGAAATAAATTGCCCAACACAAAAATTTCGCTTGCCATGAGAATTGATCTTGATAGCAGTGACTGCGGCGTACCGCCAGGAACGGTAAGCCGCACTTATGAAGGTGTCGGGAAAAATTCTTCTGTTTATCCTTATTTTCAGTGGATTTCCTCCTGTACGCTGCGGGGCCACGGTTTACCACTCCAACGGTTCGGTGGCGAGTGTGCAAGGTTTGCACAACGCGGCGATAAACGGCGACACGATCACGCTACCGGCTGGCACGTTCACGTGGTCAACGACCTTGACAATCAACAAGGCGATCACGCTGCAAGGCGCAGGAATAGGCGCGACCATCATTAAGGACCATGCCAGCAACGTTAAGCTGATCGCTGGCTCGCTTGTCGCCTCGCAACAGACCAGAATCACAGGGATAGAGTTCCAAGACGGCGGCAGGACG
>DATIOX010000032.1:0-4211 GCA_035472675.1 Candidatus Dormiibacterota bacterium | reverse complement strand
ACAAATGCGCCAGTGCCGGACGGGGCCGGGTCCTGACCAGCGGCGACATTTGGCGGGGACGGTTTGTCGGCGTCGTAACAAAAACGGATTTTTACGCCTGCTTCCGCGCGCTCCCGTAAAACGGAACTCAGTGACGCTTTCAGCGGATCACTGAATCGCATGTCGTAAATCGCAAAATCGAGCGTCTGCGTGGCTGCGCGTATGAACGTGGTCAGCCGCGCCATGACCTCGTCGGCGGCTTGTTCGCCTTCCGCGAGAAAGAACACTGAAAGATTATCCATATTGATGCGATGCTCGGACGGTTAGCAAAGGCTGACAAGGCCAGCGGCGCGACGCATACTACGTCGAAATGCTTGATCCTTCTGCCGACGAAATACGCGATTGGGGCAATTCCGTCATCCAATTTATGGCCGATTACCTCGGCGGTCTCAGCCAGCGCGGCGTGTATCGTCACATGTCTTCACGCAGGATTCGCGGCCGATTCGATTCCGCGCTCCCGACGAAAGGAATCGATTTCGACGAACTATTGAAGATTTTTCGCGAGGCCATTGTCCCGTTTAGCCGGCAGAACGCGCATCCGCGCATGTTTGGCTACGTGCAATCGCCTGGGACTCCCCTCGCGGCGTTCGCCGACCTGCTGGCTTCGACCTTAAACGCGAATCTCACGGTCTGGCGTTCCGCGCCGGCGCCAGTGGAACTAGAGCGCCTGACAATCGATTGGATCCGGCAAATTCTCGGATTCGATGAAAAAGCTGGAGGACTGTTTGTCAGCGGTGGATCGATGGCCAACCTCTCCGCGCTCGCAGCGGCGCGGCATGCGAAAGATCATTCATCAGGTCGCTTGCGCATCTATGCGTCCAGCGAAACGCATTTTTCCATTGCCAAGGCCGCAGCGCTTTTGGGAATCGGACGGGAGAACGTGCGCCAGGTCACAGTCGATGAGCGCTTCAAAATCCGGGTGGACGATCTCGTTGCAAAAATCACGGCTGACCTGGAAGCGGGCGACGTTCCACTCTGCGTCGTTGCGAATGCCGGGACGGTGAACACCGGCGCAGTCGATCCGTTAGCGGAGATTCGAGAGGTTGCGGACCGATTCAAACTTTGGATGCACGTCGATGGAAGTTACGGCGCGTTTGCCGTTCTCGCGGAATCGGCGAGAAAATTGTTTGCGGGCATTGAGCGGGCGGATTCGATCGCGCTCGATCCTCACAAATGGCTTTACCTGCCAGTGGATGTTGGCTGCGTGATTTATCGTGATCCAGAGATCGCGCGAGCCGCTTTTGCGCACGAGGCCGAATACACTCGCATCATTGGCGAGCAAGCAGACGAAGCCTTTGCGTTCTGGGATTACGGGCCGGAGCTGTCGCGGCGTTTCCGGGCTCTTAAGGTGTGGATGGTGCTAAAAGGAGTTGGCTTGGGTTCGTTAGGCAAGGCGATTGAAAACAATCTAGCCTGTGCGCGGTATCTTGAGTCGATGGTCCGGGCCAGCGATGACTTCGAGATGGTCGCGCCGGTCGAGTTGTCGATCTTCTGCTTTCGCCATATACCGGTGCAGCTCAGAAACGAATCGCCCCACGCAATCGACGCCTTTAATGAACGCCTCCTGGTTGCTCTGCAACGAGATGGCAGTTCGTATGTGTCGAACGCGACGCCAGGCGGCCGCTTCGCCTTACGCGGTTGTGTGCTGAACTATCGGACTACTTTGCGCGACATGGAGATTCTCCTCGACGATTTGCGACGGGTGAGGAGATCGCTGCCGGCTTCTGCCTAGGTTACTCCATTCCTGGTTTGCTGATTCATTTTTCTGGTTCGCAACTTTGAGCGGACGTCCGGATCGTTTGCTTCGCGATTCGTTGAAGCGGAAAATCGGAGACCTACTCACTCCATATCCGGGTAAGGGCCTTTACCGCCTTCGGCGATGAAACGGTCGATCCGCGCGGTGACAACCGGCAGCGGCACTGAGCCAAGCTCGAGCACCGCATCGTGGAAAGCGCGGACGTTGAATTTCGCTCCGAGCGTTTTCTCCGCTTTTTCGCGGGCACGCACGATCGCGAGCTCGCCCATATAATAAGAGAGAGCCTGCCCGGGCCAGGCGATGTAACGGTCCACCTCGGTTTCGATCTCATGCTCGGGTAGCGCGGTGTAATCGTGCATGTACTTAAGCGCGTGTTCGCGTGTCCAACCTTTCGAATGAACGCCGGTGTCGACAACCAGCCGCGCCGCGCGCCAGATCTGATAACCGAGCATGCCGAAGCGCTCGTATGGCGTTTCGTACATCCCCATTTCCTGACCCAGCTTTTCACAATAAAGCGCCCAACCTTCGCCGTACGCGGAAATGTAATCGAATCGCCGAAAGTCCGGCTGATTCTTGTGCTCGAGCGCGATCGGAATCTGGAATGCATGTCCGGGCGCGGATTCGTGCAGGGTCAGCGCGGGCAGATTGTACAGCGGGCGGTGCGGCAGATCGTATGTGTTCAGGAGATAAATGCCCGGACCGCCACGGCCCGAAGTATAAAAGGGCGCGAGATCGGGCGGGACCGGTTTGATGGTGAAGCGCATCCGCGGCAGATAGCCAAAGTATTGCGACGATTTGCCGTCGAACACTTTCGCAATCCAGGCGGCGCGATTAAGCAGCTCCTGCGGTGTTTTGGCGTAGAACTGCGGATCGTCACGGAGGAATTTCAGGAATTCCGAAAACTCGCCCTTGAACCCGGATTCGTGCATCGCGTCGACCATCTGCTGATGTAATTTGGCAACCTCCGACAAGCCGATCTGGTGAATCTCGTCGGGCGAGAGATCGAGCGTGGTAAACTCGCGAATTTTCTGGCGATAGTACGTTTTCCCGTTCGGCATTGCTTCGGCCGCAAGCGTGGTGCGGGTGTGCGGCACATATTCGTCGCGGAAGAATTTGAGCAGGTCCGCATAAGCCGGCTGCACGATCTCACGAATCACCTGTGCGGCTTCCGATTTGAGCTTGTCCTGGTCGGACGGCTGAACTCCCACCATCGGTTCCCGGAACGGTGTGTAGAGCAGATTGTCTTCGGGTTTGCCCTCCGCAATGGTCGCGATGGACTTCTCGCGTCCTTGCAAAGTGAGGCGTGGTGGCGTGAAGCCGCGCGCAAGCCCCGCCCGCATGTTCGCGATTTGTTCGCGGAAATAGCGCGGGATGTCGCGCATCTGCGCGATCCAGTTTTTGTAATCCGTCAGCGTCTTGAAAGGTCGCCGCGCCGTGTAGCCCAAATCGGTCCAGAAAGCAGAATCCGAGTTCGCCGGCATTTCGTGGTCACGGAATTTCTGATCCGCGACGAAATTCTCGATTTCCGGCCGATAAACATCGTAGTTGATCTGCTCCTCCGGCGAGAGTTGCGCGCGCAGAACATCATCGAGCTTGTGCAGTACATCCTGCCAGTAACGTAGCCGCATCTCCTGCGTCGCCGGATCTACCCTTGGCAGGCGATCGGGAACCGGTTTTGCGACTCCTTCGAGCCCGGGAAACTGCTCCAGCCGCCATTTCCATTCTTCTGTGTAGATAGATCGCAGCCGCTCATCTGCGCTTTGCGCCTTGGCTAGACACGGGACGCACCACAGCGCTGCAACACCAAACAAAACGGCGGTTTTCATGTAGGTCCTTGTTTGGCGTGGCAGACGAGGGCCAAGAATTTCACTCATTTGTTAGGATTTTGGCAGAGCTTTTCGAAGCGCGGATCTTTGCGCAACGGGTCCCAGAGCGGATCGATCCGAAGATCGCCGACCGTTTCGCCATTGGGCACTATATTAATTTTTTACGGAACAGCGAGTAACGCTGTGGCTGAAAGATAACGGGAGTTGACGGGTCGTTGCTTCTCAAGCAACGCCTGTGGATCCTGCCTGGGACGCGGGGTTTGTTATTAAATAACGAGTGCCGAACTCGGTTTAACACCCGGGTAGAATTGTTGTTTGCTCGACGTTCGATTGTCGATCGGTGATTCTCTCCTTGCGCGACTTCCTTGTGCTTTATGTCCAATAAAAAGGAAATCCAGTTGGAAATCGCACATGTCTTGTTCATCGATATTGTTGGCTACTCGAAGCTCTCGATTAGCGGCCAGCACGCGGCGATCGAGGAACTAACGCAGATCGTCCGCGGGACCGAGCAATTTCAACGAGCGGAAGCTGCGAGCCGTTTGATCAGGATCCCAACCGGCGATGGGATGGCGCTTGTATTTTACGCGAAT
>DATIOX010000031.1:0-4723 GCA_035472675.1 Candidatus Dormiibacterota bacterium | reverse complement strand
CTTCACTGCCGGTGCGCTCACGACGTACGGAGTCGTGCGTTTGTTACGAAATCAATGGACTGAAATGCCCACGCCGAATCTGATCGCGTGCATTTGCGCCGCGATGGTGCTCGGCACCGCCGTGATGATCGCGTGCTGGTTGCCGGCACGCCGGGCTGCGTCTGTTGATCCTGTCATTGCACTTCGCGCCGAATAATATGAACGATTTAAAGTTTGCCTTGCGCCAGCTCCGCAAATCGCCCGCGTTTACGTCGATTGCTATCATCACATTGGCGCTCGGGATCGGGTTGAACACCACGATCTTCAGCTTGATCAACGATCTTTTTTTGCGCGGCCTGCCATTCAAAGAGCCGTCACGCGTTGTCCACATGTTCGCCGGCGACAAGTCGCGCAATCTTGTCGATATCGCGATCTCCGCGCCGCGCTTTCAACATTACCGGGAAGGACAAACGCTTTTTGACGGTTTTGCCGCCGAGAATGGATTTCTCTTCACACTCACTGGAGTCGGCGATCCCGTTCAGGTTTTTGGGGGTAGAATAACTCCGAACTACTTCGATGTGCTTGGTGTCCGGCCAATACTCGGCCGGAATTTTCGGCCTGATGAAGAGGAGGGCGCGGATGTCGCGCTGATCACAAAAAGCTTTTGGCAGAAGCGACTCGGCGGCGACGCAAACGTGATCGGACGTAGCATCACGCTCGACGGGATGCCACACACCATTGTTGGCGTCTTGCCGAACGCGCCGATGCAATGGTTTGGAGCGAATCCTATCGCGGAAGTTTGGACGACGAAACCATTTCAGCTTCCGGGATTTTCTTACGAACGCATGATGCGGGGGACCGGGTTTCTGCGCGTAATTGGCCGAATAAAGCCGGGGATCACGCTCGAACAGGTGCGCGCCGCGCTGCCGTCGCTCGAGCAGGATTACCGTGCGCATTACGCGAACAAGATCGACAGCACGGCCAGCACATCGGTCAAAACGCTTCCACAGGATGTGACGGAAAACGTTCGCGCCGGCTTCGCGACGCTTTTTGCTGCGGTTTGCTTTGTGTTGCTGATCGCATGCAGCAACGTCGCGAATCTTTTGCTAGTCCGCTTCAGCGGCCGGCGTCGAGAAATCGCACTCCGAATGGCGGTCGGTGCAGCGCGCAGCAGTATCGTGCGGCTCTTCGTTTGGGAAAGCTTGCTGGTGAGCCTCTTTGCGGGCGCGCTCGGCGCGTTCGTGGCCTGGCGACTTGTGCCCCTTATCCCGAAAATGGCCTCCAATTTTCTTCCGCTTGAGGGAAATGCAGCCAGCAGTCTCTCCCTGCCGGTGCTCGGATTCACTATTGCATTGTCTGTGTTGACCGGTTTGCTGATGGGAATTTATCCCGCGCTTCAGGGCTCCCACGCGGATTTGATCGGTGGTTTAAAGGAAGGCGGCCGCGGAACGAGTGGAAGCATTCGTCAGCAGCGATTCCGCAAAATTCTCGTCGGTGCGCAAGTCGCGCTCTCAGTGACATTGTTCGCCGGCGCGGCGTTGCTCATCACGAGTTTTATTCGGCTGAGCCAGCAGAATCTCGGGTTCCAACCGCATAATCTGTGGACCGGGGTGCTCGCTGTGCCGGCGGCGCAATATCCAGACGGGCCGTCGCGTCAGCGTTTTGCCGAGCAAATCCTCGCCACGTTGCGCGACACACGAGGCATCGAAAGCGCGACTGTCAGCGGCGATATTCCCCTCGCTGGTGGAAATCGCACGCTTTACGCGCGCGCGGATCGCGATGTGCCGCCAATGGAAAAGCGAGCGAATGCGCCAAGTCACGACGTTGTGCCGGGCTACCTCAAGACCTGGAAAATCCCGCTGATCGCCGGACGTGATTTCGATGAACACGATCTCATGGAAGGCCAAAACGTCTGTCTCATTAGCCAGACGGGCGCAAAAAAAGTTTTTCCGAATGAAAATCCCATCGGCAAAACGTTGCTGGTCACCAGCAACAGCACGCCCGTGGAAATTGTCGGCATCGTCGGAGATGTGCGGTCGCAACGAATCGCTGAACTGCCCGAAATGGAATTTTATCGACCGTGGGCCCAGGAAAACTTTCCGTTCCTAAGCGTCGCGGTCCGCAGCAATTTTAAGCTCGATGCGATCACGAGGCTGGTGCAGTCCGCGGTCACTAAGGTAGATCCCGGTATCGCGATTGCGATCCCGCTGATGATGGACACGGTCGTCGCCCAAGCGCGCGGGCAGGCGCGATTGATGATGTGGTTGCTTGGAATTTTCGCCGGCGTCGCATTATTGCTGGCGAGCATCGGCATTTACGGAGCAGTGGCGTACAGTGTTGAACAACGCACAGGCGAAATCGGCGTCCGCATGGCACTTGGCGCGCAAACCGCGGATGTACTGCGGCTTGTTGTTCGTCAGGGAATGGCTCCTGTCGTGTTGGGACTCGTCATCGGAATGGTGGCTGCTCTTGCGTTGGGTCGTTTACTCACTACGCAGCTTTACCAGGTTTCGCCCCATAATCCGGTGCTTCTTGCTACCACGGCGCTTACTCTCGGGGTGGTAGCGTTGCTTGCATGTTTCTTGCCCGCTCGGCGCGCAACATTCGTGAATCCCATTGAGGCGCTTCGGGCAGAATGACGAACTAAATGCAAACCTTTCTCCAGGACCTTCGCTTCGGCTTCCGAATGCTTCGACGGAGTCCTGGCTTTTCTATACTGGCTATCCTTTGCCTGACGTTGGGTATCGGTACCAATGCGGCCGTTTTGAGTTGGATCGAAGGAATTTTGATCCGTCCTTACCCGCTGGTCGCGCATCAGGACCGGATGTTTGCGCTTGGCGGCACCACACGCGGGGTCAATGGAGGCAACTCACTTTCCTATCCTGACTTTGTCGATTTCGAAAAAAATTCAACCCTGTTTGAATCGTTCATCGTCGATAAAATCACGGGCACATCGCTCAGCGTGGGGGATCGAGCGGAGCGCGCATCTGCAGGAATTGTGTCGGCGAACTATTTCGACGCGCTCGGTGTAAAACCGATTCTGGGGCGCGGCTTCAGACCGGAGGAAGGAGTTGGCCGTAACGCGCATCCGGTGGTGGTGATCAGCTATCGAACGTGGAAGGATCGATATGGCTTCGATCTGAACATCATCGGCAGAACGCAATACCTCAACGGTGTTCAGCACACGATCGTCGGTGTCGCCCCGGAAAAATTCCACGGCACGTTTGTAGGGATTTCGTTCAATTTCTGGGCACCGATCTCCATGCAGGAGACATTCGATTCGACCGGCTACCATTTGGAAGACCGCGGCGCGCGCTGGATCGAAGGTTACGCGTTTTTGAAACCTGGCGTCAGTCGCGAACAGGCGCAAGCCGAACTGAACTCCATCGCGCAGCGATTGGAAAACGATTTTCCGGAAACGAACCGCGGCCACGGCATTCAACTCCTGCCGTTGTGGAAAACACCGTTCAACGGGGTGAGCGCCATGAATCAGACGCTCGGAATTACGATGGCCGTCGTTTTCCTGGTGTTGCTCATTGCGTGCGCGAACGTCAGCAACCTTTTGCTCGCGCGATCGTTGTTGCGCCGACATGAAATGACGATGCGCCTGGCGCTTGGCGCCGGTCGACGACGATTGATCGGGCAACTTCTTACCGAAGGCGTGTTGCTATCTCTGATCGCTACGATAGGCGGAATCGTAGTTGCATACTGGTGTCGAAACGCGCTCCTGCTCACATTCCCCAAGCCTTCGCCGGGAATCGTAATCGACTATTCTGGTCAAATCGATTGGCGCGTGCTTGCGGTAAGCGCGGCAATTTGCGTTCTCGCGACTTTAGTGTTCGCGCTTGTGCCGGCAATCCAAGCGAGCCATGTCGATCTTTCAGGCGCACTGAAGAGCGAGGCCGGCGGCGTTCTCAGCGGAAGCAGTCGATCGCGCCTGCGTTCTGGGCTCGTGCTCGTGCAGGTCTCACTCAGCTTCGTTTTGCTCGCCGGCACCGGCTTGCTTTTGCAAAGCCTGAATAAGATGCGAAACGCCAGTCCGGGCTTTTCCACTGACGCTGTCGCGACCGGAGTGGATCTGTTTTCAGCTGGATACAATCTTGAGCGCGCGAAGATTTTTCACACCCAGTTGTTGGACCGCGTGCGCACGCTGCCCGGCGTAGAATCGGCCAGCCTCACGCGTGTGATTCCATTCACCTACACGCCTTACTCGTCGTCGCCGATCGAAGTCGATGGCTACCAACCTCTGCCTAACGAGCAACCGACCGTCGATTACAATGAAGTAGCCGAGGATTACTTTGGGACGATCGGCATCGCGATTGTCTCCGGCCGCGAATTCCTTCGCACGGACGATGAAAACGCGCCGCCGGTAGCAATCATCAACGAGACGATGGTCGCAAAGTATTGGCCGGGCAAAAACGTGCTTGGACAACGAGTGAAAGTCAAAGACCGCTGGCTCGAGATCGTCGGCATCGCGAAAAATGCAAATTACGAGACAAAACGCGAGCCTGCGAAGCCGTTCTTTTACGTGCCGCTGCGACAGAATTTTGCCATCCAGAATAACCTGGTGATTCGGACCCGCCAAACACCCGGCGCGGTTCTGAATGCTCTGGTACCCGCGGTGCAGGCTTTAGACGCAAATCTGGCGCCGTTGCGCGCCTATCGATTGGGAGAGCAGATCGATCGAATGGGCTACACCGAGCGGCTAGCGGTGACGCTCGTCGCACTTTTTGGCGCGATGGCG
>DATIOX010000030.1:0-50236 GCA_035472675.1 Candidatus Dormiibacterota bacterium | reverse complement strand
AATGCTGGCGACCGCTCATCTCAGCGACGCCGGTTGCTACGATCTTGTCTGGGCGTCGACGATCGTTTCGCGAGCCTGGCAGAGTTTGCAAAACGACTTTGTGGCGGAAGGCAAGGCGGAGTGGCTTGAAGAACTACGACCCTTCGTCGCGGGTGGAAGCGTTAAGCCGCTGAACCAGGAGGAGGCCGCACATCGTCTCGGCGTGCCCATCGCCACTTTGCGCACCTGGCTTTCGCGTCTTCGCCAGCGTTATCGCGACTCGCTAAGAATGGAAGTGGCTAGTACCGTCTCGGATCCGGCGGATGTCGATCAGGAGCTACATCACCTCTATCAAATATTGATGGCGTGAGTTGATTTCAGGCATGGACGACAAAGGCATTGGTCTTGGAACTGCGAACGCCCATCTTCAAGCTGGCGGGACGTGCGCGACATGTGGGCGACCGCTGACTCAAGTTGGTCCTAAAGGCGAATGCTTGCGTTGTCTGGTCGGCCTTGGCTTTCTAGCGGACGGCGAAGAACCGGAAAGACCAGCGGCGCGAGGCCGGCTAACGCCCGGACCATTGAGATACGCACACTTCGAGGTGGAAGTGGGTGCGGATGGTTTTCCGGTCGAGCTCGGTGCGGGAGCAATGGCCGTCACTTATCGTGCTCGCGATACGGTGTTGAACTCGGAGGTTGCGCTCAAGGTTATCGACCGCAGAGTGGCGCAGAATCCTGGCGCGCGGTCGCGTTTTCTGCGAGAGGCGCGCGCGGCTGCGAACATTCATCATCCAAACATTGCCCGGGTGGCCTATTACGGGGAGCAAGATGGCGAGTGTTTCTACGCCATGGAACTAATCAAAGGCGAAACACTGGAAGCGCGTGTGCGCCGTGATGCGCCAATGCCGCTCGCCATCGCCTTGCAAGTAATTGAGCAAACCGCGCGCGCCTTGGCTGCCGCGGAGGCGTGCGGCGTGGTGCATCGGGACATCAAGCCATCGAACATCATGCTCGAATCCGATGCGAGCGGGGCGCTCACAGTAAAACTGATTGATTACGGAGTGGCGAAAGTGATGGGACCTCAGGCAGAACCTGGCATCGAGCAAACCCAGGCAGGCTTCATCGGCACCCCGGCTTTTGCCAGTCCAGAGCAGTTCGCCGGCGTTCAGCAATTACCGATTGATACGCGTGCCGACATCTACTCGTTAGGTGTTACTTTTTGGTATCTGCTTACCGGTCGGACCCCCTTTCTGGGACGTACGATGGAAGAAATCCGCGCGCGACAAACTGATGAGTTACCCTTGGAGCAGCTAAGAAACCTCCACCTGCCCGCGCAGGTTATTGCGCTGTTGAAATCGATGGTGGCGCCGGATCCGAAGAACAGGCCGCAAACGGCGCGCGAGTTACTTTCTGCTGTCCACAATTGTTATGAGCGCTTTAATCCACAAGCGCGCTCTCACCGCAGGCGAGTTATGCTGGTGGCGGCAGCAGCGACATTGGCAATCGTAGCGATTGCGTTTGGGACCTGGCTGTACCAGCGAACGCGGTCATTTACGCCGATGGAGCGATCGATTGCGGTCCTGCCCTTCGAAAACCTTAGCAGCGATAAGGAGAACGCCTATTTTGCCGAGGGAATACAGGACGAAATCCTCACAAGGTTATCCAAGATTGCGGATCTAAAAGTGATCTCGCGCACTTCGACGCAGCATTACAAGAGCACTCCGGAGAATCTGCCTGAGATCGCAAAGCAACTCGGTGTCGCTCATATTCTGGAAGGCAGTGTGCAAAAGAGCGCCGACGCCGTACGGGTGAACGTGAAGCTGATCAAGGCAGCCACTGATTCCCACCTGTGGTCGGATACGTTTGATCGCAAACTGACCGACATTTTTTCAGTGGAAAGCGAGGTGTCCAAGGCCATCGCTGATCAGTTGCGAGCCAAACTCACTGGACAGGAACAGGAAATTATCGCAGCCAAGCCTACCAACAATCCTCAGGCATACGATGCTTACCTGCGCGGCCTTGCTTTCACGCTAAAGACTGCATTTACACCGGCGAACTCACTCGCCGCGCAGAAATACCTCAAAGAAGCAGTGCAATTAGACCCGAAGTTCGCTCTTGGCTGGGCGCTGCTCTCTTACGTCGATGCGAGTGGCTACCTCACGCAGAGTCTTCAACCAACCGTCGCTCTTCGCGAAGAAGCACGGCAGGCGGCCGATACAGCTTTTACTCTACAGCCCAATCTTGGCGAGGCTGTATTCGCACAGGGCTTTTACTACTACGCCTGCCTGAAGGATTACGACACCGCGGTGAAATACCTTGCGCAGGCATACCAGCTACTGCCTAATAACAGTCGGATTCCTCAGGCTCTCGCCTATGTCGAGCGACGCCGAGGCAATTGGGACAGGAGTGAGGCCTACTTTAACGAGGCGGAGAAGCTCGACCCACGCAACGTGAACCTGCTTTCTCAACACGCGCGTTCCTACGTCTGTCTTCGCCGGTTTCCAGAAGCCCTGGCTAAGCTTGAGCAGATTCTCAACATAACACCCGATGACATCGATACGCTTGTGTTAAAGGCACGAATAGCACAGGCCGATGGCGATCTGCCGCGTGCGTCGGCGCTTTTGGCCCCTCTGCGGCTGGGGGTCGGTTACGTCAACGCGTTGGAAACACAAGTTTATCAGGCGATCCTGGAGTCGCGTCCTGCAGCGGTCATTGCGCAGTTAAAGGAAATATTGGCCAAGCCTGATCAAGCATTGGGTTATTACAATGGCGAGCTGCGCTTTTGGTTAGGCTGGGCACAGGAAGTTGCCGGCGACCATGATGGCGCCCGCGAAAGTTGGAGCCAGGCTCGCAGCGAACTGGAACCTTTTCTTAAGGAACAACCCGAGAATTTTGTTGTACTCGGAGACCTCGCGCTTACAAATATGGGTCTAGGTGATAACGCCACTGCGCTGACTCTCGCCGAGCGCGCGATTGCCATGATGCCGGTCGATAAAGACGCGCTGACCGGTCCCCGGCCGCTCGATATTCTCGCCCGAGTCGCGGCCCGAGCCGGCGATTCTGATCGCTCTATCTCTACTCTGACCAAACTGCTTTCAATCCCATACCAGGCGCCACTGGCTGCAAATCCGCCGCTCACTCCTGCATTGCTCCGGCTGGATCCAATGTTTGAACCGCTGCGCAAGGACCCGCGCTTCCAGAAACTGGCAAACGCGCAGCCATGAATCCAACGAGGTCGCCCGTCCGCAAACGAAGTTTACCCGCCGCGGCGGGAAACGATCCGCGCTTCCAGAAACTGGTTGCCTCCGCCGCGCTCAAATAGGGTTCGTTATGGCCGTAAGATATTACGGAAAAATTCCACCAATTTCTCGTTAGGTCACAGGAGAGTCGTATCTGCGACGCGATTTCATATGTTTTCGCTCGATAGCAGCGCGCATTGCGTTCTAGCATCAAGCCATGCCTCAAATCCTATTCCTACCCGACGGGCGAACGGTTGAGGCTTCCATCTCAGAGAGTATCCTCTCCGCATCCTTACGAGCAGGGATTCCTCATACAAACGAATGCCGTGGAAACGCGCGGTGTTCGACGTGCCGTGTACTCATTCTTAACGGTCTGGAGTTCTGTTGCCCGCGCAATGAGAAAGAACAGGCGCTTGCGGCGCAGCTACATTTCGCCGAAAGAGTCCGTCTAGCTTGCCAGACCACTATCCTAGGGAACGTGGCGGTGCGACGACTCATCCTGGACGCGAACGACGCCGGACTAACGGACCAAAGGAAGGACACAACAACCCATGGGGCAGTAGGTGAAGAGCGGGAAATCGCCATTCTCTTCGTCGATGTACGAAATTCAACAAGGTTTGCCGATTCCGTTCCTGCGTTCGATGTGATTCACGTTCTCAGGCGCTTCTATCACCATATGGATAAGGCTGTCATTGATCACGGCGGCCATGTGGCCTGTTACACCGGCGACGGATTACTGGCGCTCTTTGGCGTTGAGACTTCGAAATGTGCATGCCTCCAGGCCGTTCTCGCTGGTCTTGATATGCTCCGATGCGTGAAACAGGATGTACAGCCCTATGTCAAGCGATTGTTCAAACGCGCTTTTAGAATTGGGATCGGTTTACACTTTGGCCAAGCCGTCGTTGGCACTGTGGGAGGTGGCCTGCAAGAGCGAATCACTGCTATTGGAGACGCGGTGAACATTGCGAGCAGGGTTGAGCGGGCGAATAAGAAAGCCAAGACAGAGTTTTTGGTAACAGAGGCTGCACTCCGTGAAGTTCGGGATCATGTGCATGTTGGAAGATCTATCGACGTAAATCTCCCAGGTAAGACTGGCACATATACCCTTCATGAGATTGTCGGGGTTCGAAATAGTGCGCCGCAGACGGCGGGACGAGTTGCACGCTCGTGATGAGGCCGGGTCAAGACCCAACCAGACGATGCAGCTAACTCCGAAAGTTTTCGCGAGCAGGCTGGCCCCATTGCGAAGCAACTTCAGCGTGCTTGCCACGACACCTTGCCGTGGCTTATCTCTGTCTCGTTAGGCGTGGCGAGGCAAAATGCATCTGATACTTCAGGGTGAGATTCGGACGGGGATGGGCAACTTCTCTCATTGGCTCGACAAATTGGAACCATATTACACTCGGAAGACCGGCATGCGTCTGTTTCCAGGCACATTGAACGTCCACTTGACCAGTGGGAGCTATCCGACGCCTACCAACGCACTGCGACTGGAGAGGGAAGAGTACGGTGGTCGAGTTTCTGTCAGCATCGTGCCCTGCAAGATCCTCGGTCGGAAAGCATTCATCCTTCGGCCTGACACCGACACCGGCAAACATGGAGATCCGCCTGAAAGGATCCTTGAGATAGCCACAGACGTTAATCTTCGCGATACGTACAAGCTGAAGGATGGGGATATTGTTGAGATAGAAGTGTCCGAAAACAGCGTCTAACCAAATCGATGAAGCCAACGGCCCCTGACGGAATGACTGCGAGCGTGTCTGCCGCCGCCCCCGCACGTAGCTCAGATCTTTCTCGTTAGGCCCCTTAAAGGCGAGGAGTTTACTCATGGCAAAATGGAAGGTTTGGCTTTTGTTGGCGCTGAGCATTTTGGGTAGCCTTGTCGTTTGGGCGCTGCTTGGCAGAAATAGTTGGAACGCTACAACCGCGCCAGCTGGGTCAGCTCCACCTGGTTCGACAACACAAGAACGCGCGATGAACCATGTCTGCGGGTGCGATACTTCGGGACATAAAGTCAGTTTCGTCACGGTCGAGCCGGGGGTCGAGCTTGAGGTCCTGGATTGGGGCGGCACAGGCGAGACTTTGGTTTTGCTCACCGGGATTGGAGACAACGCACACGTGTTCGATGGGTTTGCCTACCAGTTCAACGATCGTTTCCATGTTATAGGCATTACGCGTCGAGGTTTCGGGCGCTCAAGCCAGCCTGCACACGGCTAAGACATTGACACGAGAGCGCGCGACGACATCACAGTCCTCGACAAGCTGAACATACACGAGGCCGTATTTGTTGGGCACTCCGTTTCCGGAACGGAATTGAACAAGATTGGTGCAGTCTATCCGGATCGCGTCAAGAAACTCGTTTACCTGGATGCTTTAGATATCGGGTCGGGTGGATGGGCAACTCTCCCTCAACCGCCGCCTCCCCCAGCGGGTACTGCAGCGGACCTTGAATCGGTGCAACGTTTTGCCGCAGCCAGTGCACGTGACGATGGATACCGAAAGCCGCTCGCAGCGATATGTAATATGATCCGGACCGACCCCTCAGGCAGAGTTATTGGAGCGATTACGCCTCCAGAAATTTCCAGCAAGATATATGAAGGCTTACAACCGGCTGATTACGATCGTATCCAGGCGCCTGCGCTCGGCATTTTCAACAAAATCACACCTCAATACCGTTTATCCTACTACGGGTATTTGGACACTGCCACCCAAGAGGAGTTCAATCGCGAAATCGAGTCGCTGGCCAAGTGGATAGAAGGCGCAATCCAGCGCTTTCGCTCAGGCGTGAAGAACTCGCGAGTCATCGAACTGCATGACACTAACCACTACGTCTTCATAGTAGACGAAGCGCTGGTCGTTCGAGAAACGCGCAAGTTTCTGCCTGAAGAATAAAGGCGCTATGGGCGGATTAAGCGGCAAGGCTGGTGTCGGTATACGTCGTGCGAGCGTAAGGCTGGATTCATATCATTGCTGGCACAGGGCTCATCACATGCTGAGTTTGCACTGTCACTGGCTCAAGGATCGAGACGAAGACCAACTACGCGGAGGACGCGGTCCACGAGCCTGATTATGAACCTGGAGATTGACGCGAGCACTCCACCGGGCTGTACCACGAGGTGTCGATCAAGGATCGTATTTATCTGTTTGACCCGGGCATCGTGGTCAGGATCGTCGACTTGATAATTGAGTGCGTAGGCAAAGTCCAACCCGTCAGGACGGCTCACGGCCACCGCCCCTGTTCCGGAGAATTTGCCGTATCGTGCAAAACCCGGTTCGCGTGGGCCGATGTTCCAGACTGCGTGGGTGGCTAGGAACCGTGCTACGGTACCGGTTGACATGATCAAACCGCCGGCGCCTTCGCCGTTTTCGAGCGCGAACGTGCCACCATAGGCGTTTGGAGCAATGGCATCGACGGCCATGTCAGTCTGCGACGGGCTGAAGCCAGGGTCATCGTACGAAGACACTTCATTCGGCTTTCGCATGTTCGCTGCGGTGGCGCCGAGTTGGACGCCGTTGATGCCGAGTGGTGCTAACAGTTCGTCGCGTAAATAGTCGATGAAGCGGCGTCCAGACGCTTTTTCAACAATCGAGGTCAACACCGTGAAGGCGCTGTTCGAGTAAGAGTCGAAAGTTCCTGGACGCGCATCGAGTGGATTTACGCCGAATATGTACCTGACTAGTTGGTCGCGCGTCGGCATGACGCTCTGTCCGAGCAGGCTCGCGATCATGCGGAAATCAGCCCCAAAATCACGCTGGAGCCCGCTGCGACGCGTAGCGAGTTGCTTGACGGTGATGTTGTCGATATCACGATCGGTGACCTGCAGAGGTATGCGAGTGACCCCAAGAAACGGAAAGGCTTGGGTATCAAAACTGAGAGCGCCACTCGTCACTAACCGGTCGATCGCAGCGCACGTGAATATCTTCGAGATGCTGGCCACTCGGAACAGCGTGTTCGGTTGAGTGATGGGGTAATTGGGTTCCGCCCAGGTATAGCCCCGGTTCGCGATCAAGGTTCCTTCACGGGCGATCGCGACACTCATCGCACGGATGGCATGGGTCTTCATGAACTTCAAGACCACGGCATCGATCTCAATTGATCCTATGAATGAGTCTCCGGTCACTGTCCAGCGTCGGACCAGTAGAGACTCAGCACATACCTGCAAGGCCAGGCGAGTCTTCGCAATACGGCTGACTAGGTCACTCCATTTAGGGTTGGGCCGAGGTTTCGGCGGGTTTTTTTCACCGGGTTCTGGTTCCGCAAGAAATCTGTCGGTGTTCTTAAGCTCCACTTCCAAATCATGCAGCTTAGAACGAATGGGATCACATTTGTCAGCCACTTTTCACGTCCCTAATTTGAAGAGAGCGTTAACATAGTAGGCCGACGTGATCAAGCAGGCGTATAGAAGTGAACTGGGGTCGCGTCTGAACTCCGAAAGTCTTCGCCCGCCACTCGCCGCGGCGAGCAGGCTTTGGGCAGGCCGAGCCGGCCATTTGACCTTTCATAGGGGGCTTACGGCCTTCAGATCAAAAGTCGCTGGTCAGAGGAGTGCGCTCGGCTGGAGAACTGTCTTGTGCGATGCGGACGCAGCCTGTCTCTGGTCGGGGACATCACGGCCAACAGGCTTACCTTCTTTCGAAAAGAGAATCGAAAAGACTTGCAGGCTGCGCGCCCGAAATGCGCCCGCGCAGCTGAGTAGGTAAAATCGCCACATTCGCCGGAAACGTTCACCGTAGCGATCTGCAAAGCGGGGCCAGGCGCGGCGGAAGTTTTCCTCCCAGGCGAGGAGTGTCGGGTCGTAATTCGGCCCAATGTTCTTGACGTCTTCAACGATGAAAACGCCTTCCGCAGCGCGCGTCAGTTGAGCGACGGAAGGAAGCATGGAGTTTGGGAAAATGTAGCGTTTGATCCAGGGATCGGTGTGGAAGCGCGAAAAGTTTCCGCAAATTCCCTGGCAAAGGAACAATCCATCCTCGGCTAACGAACGAGCGACCGCTCGCATATATGTGCGATAATTTTTCTGCCCGACATGCTCGATCATGCCCACACTTACCACCCGATCAAATCGCTCGCTGACTTCGCGGTAGTCGCGCAGCTGGATTTCTACGTCCAATCCGCTACACCAACGTTGCGCGTACTGGAATTGCTCCCGAGAAATTGTTATCCCGACCACGTTGCAAGCGTAATGGCGAGCGGCATAACGAGCCAATCCACCCCAACCGCAGCCGATGTCCAGCAAACGGAGGCCGGGTCGCAGGCGCAGCCTCTCGCAAATCCAATCCAGCTTCCGCAGTTGCGCCGAGGCGAGATCGTCGCCCTCGGCGAAGACCGCACAGGAATATTGCATATTCGGATCGAGCATGGCTTCGAAAAAATCGTTGCTCAGATCGTAATGCAGCCGGCTGACTTTTCGGGAGCGCCGGGCAGTTTGCTGGTTCACGAGAAGCGCGGTGAGCAGCGCCCAGACATTGGGAAGTCGAAATGCAAAACGCTTATCGAGTTCGGCACGAATGGCGCGGCAACACATCTCATCCAGCGCGTCGCAGTTCCACCAGTCATCCATATAGGATTCCCCGAAACCGAGTGTCCCGGAAGCAAGGACTCTACTAAAGAAGCGCTGGTCATGCACCTGTATGTCCCAGGGGCGTGCGCCGTTGATGCGGACGTCGGCGAATGCAAGAAGGTTCGTCATGACATCTTGGGCTTTGGACATATGATTTGGCCCGTCGCGGGAGCGCTTCGTTCCTGCCTAAAGAATCGCGTCCGCTCCGGCGATTGGTTTGAGTGGGACGAGCGGCATAGGAAAGCGAAAATGCGGGGAAGAAATAGGGTCGCGTCTAAACGCTTAACATTTCACGCGCCGCTCAATTGTTAGCACCAGAGGGTCCCGCCAAACCCTTTGTGAGAACCGTTGCGCATCACACATGAATCGTTTACCAGAGCGAATTGCCATTTCTCAGGAAATCCGCACCTGCACCGAGCTTCGGCGACAAATTCACGACAACCTCCGCATCCAGCTTCCCGAATGGGTCAACCCAAATGGCAAAGGCCCCGTTCTGATTCTTGCAAAGCGCGCCTCATGGAGCTGCTCGACACTTTGACACGGAGGCGATCTAACGAGTCTATCGCTGTGAGTCCTCGTGCCCTCGACCACGGGCTGAACTGAAATGATCGTTTGAATTTCACCTAATCCGAACGATAATGCGCCCTTATTGGATTACTCTGTTAACTTCACTGCGCGGTAGATCGTCAGGTGAGCGTCGCTCATTGGTGGTTTGAAACCCGATTCACGGGAACGGCTCTGTAGGTCGGTAGTTTTTCCAAAATTCAAACACAATGAAAATGTACGTAGGTAATCTCTCTTTTGAGACCACCGAGAACGATCTTCAGGATCTGTTCGAACAACACGGCACCGTCAGCGAAGTCCATCTGATGATGGACCGGTTCACGGGCAAGTCGCGCGGGTTTGCGTTCGTCACCATGAACGACGGCGCACAAGCCAACGCCGCGGTGGCCGCGCTTAACGGCCACGAACTTAACGGCCGCGCGTTAACTGTTAACGAAGCGCGTCCGCGCGAAGAGCGTCCGCGTCCTCAGGGCGGCGGCGGGGGCGGGAAGCGCCACTTCGCGGGCTTTCGCCGGTAAAGCGGTTTAGATGTCGGCCCTGAAAAATTTTCGGGGCCGACGTTACTCACCGGCGACACGCCTGCCACTGCAGAATGAATTCTGAAAAAGCCATAGAACTAGAGGGCACGATCATGTCGGTGCTCCCCGGAACCATGTTTCGCGTCGCGCTCGCGAACGATCATCTCGTTCTCGCGCACATTTCCGGGAAGATGCGCAAACGTTTCATTCGGCTTACAATTGGCGATCGGGTGAAAATGGAGATGTCGCCTTATGACACCGCCAAAGCCCGCATCGTTTATCGACTCTAACATGGCGACGCGATTCTTTTTTGATCCGCCACGACGGCCGAAACTAAAGGCCGGTCCCAACATTAAAAGCCTGCTTGTGCGCTGTCCTTCCACGTCAAAGCTGACTGATACCGGAAGGACCATCGAAGCGAACCGCTGGCCGATGGCCAAGTTAAAAACACAAAAGATCACCTGCGCGCATTGCGGCGGCGTTCATACCTGGACAAAGAAGGACGTCATTCTCGGTCGATATCAGTGAGCCGGTGATCCTTCCCAAAATTTCTGCCCTTGATTTTCCGCATTCCGACGGACCGCATCAATTGGACGACCAGCTCGTTCTTGATCGGTACATTTGTTCTCACACTCACCGCGGTGCCGTTATACCTGTGGTATTTCGGCGTTAATTGGTTCCAACTCGCTATATTTGCAGTGATGCTGGCCGCGACCGGCTTCAGCATCACGCTCGGTTATCACCGTCTCTTTTCGCACATGACTTTCCGGGCCAGACTGCCGGTGCGCCTGTTCATACTCATCTTTGGCGCCGCTGCGTTCGAGAATTCGGTCCTCATGTGGGCCAGCGAACATCGCCGTCATCATAAACATGTGGATCACGACGAAGATCCTTACGACATCACCAAAGGGTTTTTCCACGCCCACATCGGCTGGCTGTTGTTCAAGCTCTTGCCACAACCGCCCTTCGATAACGTTAACGATCTAAAGAAAGATCCGCTGGTGATGTGGCAACATCGACATATTCATCTCCTGGCGGTTGTCGTCGGCTTTGGGCTGCCTACACTGGCCGGATTTCTGTGGGACGGCTGGATCGGCGCGCTTGGTGGTTTTCTAATTGGTGGGATCGCAAAAGTTGTCGTTCTTCAACACGGCACATTCCTGATTAACTCAGCCTGCCATACCATCGGGCGTCAGCCGTATTCGACGCGATGCAGCGCCCGCGACTCGTTTTTCATGGCGCTATTTACGTTTGGCGAGGGCTATCACAATTATCACCACGAATTTCAGCACGACTACCGTAACGGCGTGAAGCCGTGGCAGTGGGATCCGACAAAATGGTTGATCTGGACTTTGTCGAAGCTGGGCCTAACGAACAGTCTGCGCCGAGTGCCGCAGGAAGCAATTCACGCCAAGGAAGCGCGTACCCGGGATTTACAAGAAACAAAAGCTATGGACGCGTCGGACCGGGAAGAGGGGAAATTGGCTCGCGTTTAGACTTTGAACGACTGACTCGCTGCCGCTCATTTTGGCCCCGCGGCTTAAGCCCATCTATGTCGCGCGCATCGCGTGCGGCTCCATTCGCGAGCACGGCGGCGTGCCGAAGAATTGTGACGTTTGAAGGACGACTAGCATTCTTCAAAAGATGCATGCAGTATCCTTCCGCGTTATGAAACGATCGCTCCAAACAATTGTCGTCTGTCTGTCGGTCTTTACCCTCATGGCTCCGACTGAGGTAGCGGAAGCGGGACCTTTCGACGACTTTTTTAAATCGATACGCAACTCATTTGCGCGGTCGCCTGCACAAAAGCCGCGGCCGCCGCAATCGCGCCAGACCAGTCGTAAGCAGAATAATGAGACTCCGCCAAGCGATGCTTCAGATGCTTCGAATAGTCAGACTTCACCAAGTCCGATTCCGGCCCCTGCACCTCCGAATCGGAATAACATCCGCGTCGCCAAGGCAACCGCTGTCAAGAAGAACGGAAAGAGCGATCTTCCCTATGGAGTTCCGGTGCCTGGAAAACAAGGCTTGGTTACCAGTCCGTTCTCGCCAGACAGTGGTTACATCGACGTCCGGAGTTTTCCGCCCGGAACCGAAGTCAAAGATCCCTACACGGGAAAGAGTTTTCTTACGCCATAACGGTATATCGGCGAGTAATGAACGCGCGGGCTCGCCATTTCGAGATAAAACTCGATAAGATGATTGCGTCAGGGAATCTCAAGCCCATAATTCGCGCGGCGGAATTCCAATTTTTTCGTTCGCGTATGGCACCGGATGATCGCGATCGCGGGCGAGGAGGAGTGGGCCGTCGAGATCGACCCAGTTCGCGGTGCTGGCTAGCAGTCGAGCAGGAGCGATTGCCAAAGATGTGCAAACCATACAACCGATCAGTAGTTTGAAGTCGGTTTCACGCGCACGTGAGCACAAGCGCAGCGCTTCGGTGAGCCCGCCAGTCTTATCGAGCTTCACGTTAATGACTTCGTAGCGATTCGTTAGGCGAGGAAGATCGGCAGTGATATGGCAACTCTCATCGGCGCAGACTGGAATCGGATGATCGAGCGTTTCGAGAACTTCATCGGCGTGGGCTGGGAAGGGTTGTTCGATCAGCTCGACGCGTAATTCTTTTAGTGTGGGAACAATCTCGCGGTAATGCGACGGTGACCATGATTCATTAGCGTCGATCAGGAGACGGGCCGCCGGCGCGGTCTCGCGCACCGCTTGAACTCGCGAAAGGTCAAGATCGTCACCGCCGAGCTTCAGCTTTAAGATCCTTGGCACGCCGAAGCCTTGTGCGAAGGCGGCGGCACTCGCCGCCGCTGACATTTTCACCGGCGTATCCAGACTAATCGTAAACGATGTTTCGACTTCTGGAACGATCGGGATATTTGCCAGTTCCCAAACGCGTTTGCCGGAGGCTTTTGCTTCGAGGTCCCATAATGCGCAGTCCAACGCATTGCGAGCAGCACCCGCTGGCAAGAGTTCTTGCAGACCCTGGCGATCTAGATTCTTCTCGCCTGTGATCGATTCGATCTGCGCCAACACTGAAGCGGTGCTTTGATGGTAGCGCGCGAGCGGAATGCCTTCGCCGTGACCGATGTGTTTGCCATCGCTGGCCGTCACGACGACCACTCGAGCTTCAGTTCGACTGCCACGCGAGATCCGAAACGGTTGCTTGAGAGGCCAAATTTCCTCCTTTGCTCCGATAGACAGAAAATTTGTTGGCAAGAAAGGAAACGAAGGTAGCGAAGGACGGAAGTCAAAGGCCAACGACTAAAGAAGAACGTGACATCAGCGAGATTTGTCATTAACTCTAAATCCCATCATTT
The DNA here is from genome assembly GCA_035472675.1 of Candidatus Dormiibacterota bacterium. Classification (GTDB taxonomy): domain Bacteria; phylum Verrucomicrobiota; class Verrucomicrobiia; order Chthoniobacterales; family UBA10450; genus Udaeobacter. The sequence continues at coordinate 37,049 of DATIOX010000030.1, read as the reverse complement.
AGTTCGCCTTGGTCGCGAACTAGAGCGCACAGAAAGAATTATGAAGCTAAAAAATCTAAAGAAAAAGATCCAGCGATTGGAGAAACGTTTGCGGGAAGGCCCAAAGAAACTAGCCAAGCTAAAACAAAGACTACAGGCGGGGGAGACAGCAAAGGCGGCGAAAGCAAAAAAGAGATCGGCTGCTCGCGCTCGCGCGGCTGCGAAGGCCCATGAGCCAGTCGAAGCGAAGAAATCGGGCGCCATTAACAAGGCGAAGAAAAAGCTGAATCTTTCACCGGAACGCCGCGCTCAACTCGCGGCAGCGATGAAAGCCAGGTGGGCTGCCAAGAGAGCCGCTCAGGCGAACGCGAAAGCTGGCTCGAGCGACAATCAGCATTCCGCCCCGCCGGGGTCAACGCCGCAGGCGCCGGAAAACAGACCCGACGGTGTCTGAAGAATTCGTTGGCAAACAAAACGCTCAACGTCCAAGTCTGAGACGGCGTCGCCGCGCCAACTCGGGATTTTTAACAGAAGGAAATTCCGAAAGCTTTTGCGAACAGGCGAAAGTAGCGAAGAATCGAGTCAATGGTCAGTAATGGAGTGTTATGCTTCGTTCCCTTTGTTGCCTTCTGTTCCGTTTTTTCTCCGGCTGCTTTCACCTGCGCGACGCACGCCGCTGACTTCGGCGTGTCGCGGACATGTCACGAGATGATCGTTGACCATCCCAGTGGCTTGCATCAACGCGTAGCAGATCGTTGTGCCAACGAATTTGAATCCGCGTCGCTGCAAATCGCGGCTCATCGCGTCGGATTGGGCGGTGCGCGCGGGCACGTCGGCCATGCGTCGCCAGTGATTCTGGGTTGATTTGCCAGCGACGAAGCTCCATAGGTAGGCATCGAAAGTGCCAAATTCTTTGCGAACGTCGAGGAACGTCCTGGCGTTTCCGATTGCGGCCGCGATTTTTAATCGGTTCCGCACGATTCCGGCGTCGCCGAGCAACCGCTTGATATCGCGTGCGCCGTAACGTGCGATTTTTTCCGGACGAAATCCATCAAACGCCTTCCGATAGTTATCTCGTTTCTTTAAGATCATGGTCCAGCTCAGGCCCGCTTGCGCGCCTTCAAGGATCAGAAATTCGAAGAGCAGTCGGTCGTCGTGTACAGGAACGCCCCATTCCTCATCGTGATAAGTGATGTTCGGTTCAATAGTAGCCCAGGGACAGCGCTGCATATTGCGCACAGATTATTGAGTCACATTTGGAGCGCAGCGCGAAGATGTGGGATCAGACGTTTGCTGAATTCGACAGAGTCGCCTGCGGATAAATGTGACCACTCGGGGCAATTGAAGCCTGCGAGCTCGGGAAAATCCTCATAGTAAATTCCGGGGGCGGCCGTGTCCTTGATGACTCGATTCCAGACAGCCGCACGCGGCGTCTCGCGATCTTCAAGAGCCTTCAAGCCGCCACTGTTGGGAAGGCGCACGAAAACAATTTTGCCGCCGCGACTCCGGAGCTTTTGCACAGCTGCGGCAACATCATGAAAGCGTTGTTCAATCGCCTGTCCCATGCTTTTCGCGAACTCCTCTTGCGGAATGTAACTGGGCGGCCGTGGTGGAGTGAAAAGCGGCAGCCAGATTTGCTGAGTCATTCTCGCCAGTTCACTGCCTGGCCGGGCACATTTCTCGATCATGCAAGCGCGACGTTCGCGATCCAAAGTTCCGAAGTACGGCGGAAGTCGTGGCGATATCAGGGCATAGGGACGATTGGGAATGGGCAGGCGTTTTAGCAGACCGTCGAGAGTCAATTCTTCCGGTTTTAGAAATGCGACATGTTCTTCCAGCGGCATGTCGAGATATTGGCTTGTACGTTGCGCGAGTGTTTGAGTGTGAGACCGCCGAACGGCTTTTTCAGCGTGATCCATCGGCGGCGAGCCCGGCGGCGCGATAAACAAACGGGGGACAACACTGCAAATGACGGTGCCGTGAAAATTTTTGTCATTGGCCAGATCGGCCAGTACCGGATAAGCGCAACTGCCGCCCATTGCCAGCTGAACGGGACGTTTGCCGAATCCCTTTTGAAGTTCGTCGAGATCGAGATCGTACCAGCCACGCGAATCGCCGATGATGACAATTGACTCGGGTTTCACGCGCCAGCGAGCGGATGTCCAGAGATCCTCGTTATCGTGGAGCGTGGGACCGTAACCGATGGAGCGACAATAGAGTTCCCATGCAGACGCTGCAGCAATGACGATCAGCACAACTGCTACCGTGATGCCGCGGCAGGGCAACTGTGGGATCGGCCGAACATATTCGAGAGGTGGGCCGCCATGTATGCTTTCAATTTCTGGCGGCTTCCTAAAGAACAGCCGCGGCAGGCGAAGTTTGCGTTTAAAATTGGAAGTAGATGAACGCATTACTGTTTCCTTGAGTGAGGATGATGGCGCAGGCCATGAAGGCCCACGCCGCTGTCACAATCCAGGACGGCGCACGCATCACGGCCGTTTCGATGTTGGTATCGCGCAGAGACCAGTGCACGAGAATCATTCCACCGGTCACAAGCGCGATCTGCAGCATCTCACGCGTGGTAAGAATGGCGTCGCCGTGCGGATGTCCGCCAAACATGCCGAGTAGCATTCGCGCAGCGATCGTGAAATCGGATGCCCGAAAAAAAACCCACGCGATGCAGACGGCAATATAAGTGGCGAACCAGGCAAGGAGCCGAGTCGCGAGGGTGTTTGCCCACTCCTTGTGTTCGAACAAGCCGCGCACGACGCGTTCCACAACGAGATAAGAACCATGAAGCAAGCCCCAAACTACGAATGTCCACGCTGCGCCATGCCAAAGGCCGCCGAGAAACATGACGATGACCAGATTCGCCCCGGCACGGACCGGACGGACCTGATTGCCGCCGAGCGGAATATAGAGGTAATCGCGCAAGAATGTGGAAAGCGAGATATGCCAGCGTCGCCAGAAGTCGGAAAACCCAATGGCCGCGTACGGAAAACGGAAATTATCTTTCAGATGAAAACCAAGACACAACGCGGCGCCGATAGCGCAGGTCGAATAGCCGGCAAAATCAAAAAATATCTGGCCGGCGAATGCCATGACACCCAGCCAGGAATCCAGTGCGATCAGTGGGCCAGCGTAACTAAAAATGCGATCGGCTGAACCAGAGAGCATCGTATCAGCGAGCACGATTTTTTGGAATAAGCCGAGCGTCATCAGTAACAATCCCCAGAGAAATTGCCCCGCGCGCAAAGGCTGCGGCCTGACAAGTTGCGGCAGAAAATCGCCCGCCCGCACAATTGGCCCGGCGACTAGCTGAGGAAAAAATGAAACGGCCAGGACGAAATCGCGCAGCGATTTGGTAGGCTTTAGGACGCCGCGATAAATATCGAGCGTGTAAGAGAGAGAATGAAAAGTGTAGAAGGAGATGCCGACGGGCAGAAGAATGTCGAGATGCGGTGGCTGATAAATGATGCCAATGCGAGCGAGCAGCCACTGGAAATTTTGCAGCAGGAAGTTCCCGTATTTGAAGAATCCCAGCATGCTCAAGTTCATGCAGATGCTGGCAACCAACCATATGCGACGCGAATGCCGTCCTTTTGCCCTGCTCATTTGCCTGCCAAGCCAAAAATCCATTGCCGTGGTGGAAAAGAGCAGCGCCGCGAAGGGCGGATTCCACGCGCCGTAAAAGATGTAGCTAGCGATTACTAGAAGATTCTTCCGCGCATTCCAGGAACTTATGCTCCAATAGGCGGCGACGACGATTACAAAAAAGACGACGAACGTGAGCGAATTGAAAAGCATTACAGGTGCGCCATGTGCTTATTCAAGAGCCACGTTGATTGCCAGTACATTCTGCCAGATCTCTCAGAATGACTCTGATCTTCGGCAATTCCCACGCCGGAAACGCCGCCGAGGCGATTTGAATCAAGAATCCCGAGGCGATGATATAAGCTACGGCGACGCGATAAACCTTTCGCCGCTGCAACTCTGCAAAGAAGCCGCTCATAACATATATCGGCCCTACGCGACGATAATGTCGCGTCGCGTGTCTGACAGGGAAATACGTATCCAGAACCGATGTGCTTTTTGTCTTACTATTGAAGAACCGAAAGACAAAAAAACCACAGAAACAATGACATCAGAGAGATCGGAGCGGCTTTCAGAGCCGGGTTCGCCGCGAAGACCGACCTGTGGTAATGAACTAGCACACGACGCTACGCTTGTGATCTGGCGCAGATGAACCATTGGCGGAGATGGTTGTAATGACAGGCAAGAACGAGATTCGGATCGCCTGACAGTGAGGTGGCGATAACTATGAACTTCGATTTGTTCGACTTGGCGGGATTCATTGGCGTTTTACTGATCGGGATCGCATATCTACTCCTGTAACTCGGCAAACTTCCTAGCTCATCCTTGAGCTTTTCGCACGCGTGAGAATACAACGCCAACGGGGTTCGAAGATTTTGCGGACGAATGGGCAAGCGCCTACAAGGCCATGTGAGGAATGAAGTCGGCGCAATGATTCCGAGCGCGATGGAAGTCGAACACGCACGCGAATTGCTGTCGCGATATTTTCGGCCCACGCGCCTCGTGTCGGCGGAATCATTCGCGCAACATTCAGGCGGACGTGTCCACTTAAAGATTGAAAGCGATTTACCGACCGGCTCATTCAAGCCCCGCGGAGCGTTGAACGCTTTGCTCACAACTGCGGCGCAGCGCCCGGTCTCAGGAGTTGTTGCCAGCAGCACCGGTAATCACGGCGCCGCTGTTGCCTACGCCGCGCGCATCGCAAAAGTCAGCGCCACGATTTTTCTTCCAGAACATCCGAACCCGGTAAAACGCGCGCGCATTGTCGCGCTTGGTGCAAAAGTGATCGAGCGAGGCGCGATGGGTGAATCGGCGGCGAGAGAAGGCGCCGCAGAATTTGCGCGCGAGCACGGCCACTATTTTCTCGACGATGCGAGCGATCCGCTCGTTCCGGCGGGCACCGCCACAATTGCGGCTGAAATTTTCGACGAAATTCCCGAGCCAGATGTCGTCTTTGTCCCGATGGGGGACACAGCGCTGATCCGCGGTGTCGCCGCGGAGGCGAAGCGGCGACGTTCGGGCGTTCGCATTATCGGTGTTCAGGCGGAGGAGGCGCCCGCCTACGTGCGATCATGGCAGCAAGGGCGAGTCGTCTTCACCGATGCATGCGACACGATTGCTGATGGTTTAGCATCGCTCCGTCCGCTCGAAACAAATGTGATCGCCATCCGTGAGCTGGTGGACGAAGTGCGCTTGGTTTCAGAGTCGGAACTGCTCGACGCGATCCGCATTCTTCTGCTCGACGAGCACGTAGTTGCGGAAGCCTCCGGTGCCGCGGCCACGGCGGCGTTTCTTCAGGATCCATCCGCTTACGCCGATGCCGAGATTGTGATTTTGGTCACGGGTGCGAATCTGTCCCGGGAAGTTCTTCGTCGCGCGGTCACCTAGGAATTTCGATGCGCACTATGAAGGGCGAAAACGTAATTCGCTGCATTCGTTGAAAACAATCAAGCTAATACAATTCATTTTATGAAAACTCGTTCTCTTGGATCGCTCGAAGTCAGTGCACTAGGACTGGGTTGCATGGGCATGACGTATGCCTATGGCCCGGCAGATGAAACGGAAGCGTTGCGCGCCCTGCGTCATTATGTCGAGCTGGGCGGCAACTTTCTCGACACCGCCGAAGTCTACGGCCCGTACGAAAATGAAGAACTCCTCGGCCGATTCTTACGCGAGGTGCCGCGCGGCAAGATTGTCGTCGCGACCAAGTTTGGTTTCCGAATCGGGCCGGAGGGGATCACCGGCGTCGATGGGTCGCCGGAAAACGCGCGCCGCGTCTGCCACGCCAGTTTGAAACGCCTCGGCACTGATTATATCGATCTTTACTACCAGCATCGCGTCGATCCTGATGTGCCGATCGAAGAAACTGTTGGCGCGATGGGCGCGCTTGTGCGTGAGGGCAAAGTGCGCGCGATCGGCTTGTCGGAAGCCGCGCCGGAGACGCTTCGCCGTGCCGCAAAGGTTCATCCCATCGCCGCGCTTCAATCGGAGTATTCACTCTGGTCGCGCGATGTGGAGACGAACGGCGTGCTTTCCGCCTGCCGCGAATTGGGAATCGGTTTTGTCCCCTACAGTCCGCTCGGCCGCGGTTTTCTTACGGGCGCGATTCGGAAGTCGGAGGATCTCGATCCGAGCGACTGGCGACACACTAATCCGCGCTTTCAAGGCGAAGCGCTAAAGAAAAATCTCGCGCTGGCGGACGAAGTAAGAGCGATAGCAACGCGGAAGCGTTGCAGTCCGGCCCAGGTGGCACTGGCGTGGGTGCTGGTGCAAGGGGACGACATCGTGCCGATCCCAGGGACGAAGCGCGTAAAGTACCTCGAAGACAACCTTGGGGCGCTCAACGTGACGCTATCCCCGGATGATCTCGCGACGCTGGACAAACTCTTTCCACCGGGCGCCGCGACTGGCGAACGTTATGCGCCCGATATGATGACACTGGTAAATCGCTGATATGAAGGAAGGAGAGTTGTATGTTTCTGAGTCCAATAAGGCTTCGGGAGAAATTGAAGAATTCGCGTGGCGGGCGGCTGGTTCTCGTGATGACGGTATTCATGACGCTGGCCGCCACGGCGTCGAGCTCTGAGCGCGCTGATGTTTTCATGAACACTTCAACGTCTTCACAAAATCCCACCAAGCCCCAAGGTTGGCCGCAGGCTTTCGAGCAGCGTCTGAACGCCGGTGATCTCGATGCGGTCATGACGCTGTACGCGCCGGAGGCTCATTTCGTAAACAAGTCTGGCGAAACGCTGGTCGGCCACGATGCGATTCGAAAGGCGCTTGGCGGCTTGATCGAGGCAAAAACGCAATTTCGCAGTCGAGTCGTTAGGGCGGTGACCGTAGGTGATATCGGTCAGTTATACACCGACTTTAAAGGGACAAGGGTTGATGGCTCGGGAAAAACAGTCGCCGTTCACAATAATGCGATCGAGGTTTTGCGCCGCCAGCCCGACGGCACCTGGAAGCTAATCATGGGTGACCCCAATGGGCGCGAATGAGAAGGCTTCGCGAAAGCGCAGGCGCGTCGAGCTGCGCCCAACGTTCGTTTGCCGTGGGGCCGCAGCCCGCGGTCAGCGGCGGCGCCGGCTCGATGCAGGATTGTCCGGATCGTATTCGTACAATCGCGACGGATCGCCGAAGACAGCGCCGAGCGCGCGCTCGGGCCAGATTTCAAAATAACTCAGCAGCAATGCCATCAGCGGCACCAGAATGAAGGCGAGGCCGTGCGCGGCCATCATGAACATCGCCAGTGCGCGCAGTACCAAGAGATACACATCCCACCGCACCCGCTGCTTCAGCTCTTTGTCGGGCATCGCATCATAGCCTGATTGGAACGCCTTCCAGAAATGTCCGGCCGCGAGCGCGCCGAAGGTGAACCAGAGCGCCGGGGAATGCGCGAGCTGGCGGCGCAGTTCATTGCCAAGCAGCAGATCGTGAAGCGGAATCAACACGATCCAGTACGGCATACCAACGATGCCGACCAGGAAAATCCACGTAACTACGCCGCGCACGAGGTTCGTCGCCGTCGACATGGCACCGACCGATTTTGGCTGCGTCTCGCTCAGCGCACGCGGAATCAGGGCGGCGACGACCGCCGCCAGCGTGGTCAGACCGTCGAACCAGTAGTTGAACACGGCGAGCGCCGCGGACCAACCGAAACCGTAGATGCCGACAACCGGAATCAGATTGCGCGCAATTACGGCCCACGCATGGGGCCGCGATGCCAACTCGCGAAGATGCTGCGAGAGGGGCGGCGGCGCGATTGGTCGCAGCGCGGTCGAGGCGGTCTTTTCCTGAGGCTTCGCCATCTCAACAGGTTAACAGAGAGATCGGCGGCGTGGAATGATTCACGCCCATGCTGACAAAACTTCTTGCTTGAACAATTTTGGTTGATCTGGAAACTAAATATACTAGAATAGTTTCCATAGTATTAATTAGTACGCGTCATCGCAGCAGAAAGGAATCCATTATGAAATCTCGAATACAGCTTCACCAGGAATTACGGGAACAAATTCTCAACTTGTCCGGAGTGACGGAACGGCTGAACGCGGGAATCCACGAAGATGCGTTCTTTGTGAGAGGGAAAATGTTCGTGCACATCCATGGCCATGGGCACTGCGACATTCAATTGTCGAAAGGCGATCAGGAACGGATTCTCGCGGAAGGCAAAGCACGCTCACACCGATGGGCGCCGGAAGCAGGATACGTCACGTTTATTGTGCGCGACGAAGGAGATTTGAAGGAGGCAATGGGTCTAATTCGGATGTCGCATGAGCATTTTGCCGGCAAGCAAGGTGCTCCGCGGTTGGAACGCTCAATAAAACCACCAATGACCGTAATCAGGGAGAGCTAGTTATGAAGCTATTTGTTATAGGAGCGACCGGGCGAACAGGGGAGGAGATTGTTCAGCAAGCTCTCGCGAGAGGTCGTCATGTGACCGCGTTTGTTCGCTCGCCCGGGACTGTCACCCTAAGGCATGAACGGCTTAGCGTTCTCAAGGGAAATGTAACGGATGAAAGCCAACTTTCTGAGGCAATGCAAAATCACGATGCGGTCGTTTCTGCATTGGGTCCGCGCGAAGTTTTCAAACCAAGCTCGCTTCTTCACGACAGTGCGCTTGCGACTACTCGGGCGATGGGGCGTTCGGGAGTGAGACGGCTCGTCGCTCTCTCAGCTGCAGCGCATTTCCCAGGTATACCCAATCGGATTGTCAGTTTTATCCTGCGAAATCATATGCGCGATTCGCTTGCCATGGAGCAAGTCGTGCAAGATAGCGGTCTCGACTGGACGATCGCTCGGCCTCCGCGTCTCACGCGAGAACAATACGCAACGTATCGAAGCCGGGAAGGTGCTGCTCCGAGAAGAGGTTTCTCTGTTTCTCGCAAAGCGGTTGCGGCGTTCATGCTCGATGCGATCGAGCAAGAGAAACATTTTCAGAAAATCGTGGGCATTGCGAAATAGCCATTAGAATTCCCATGTTTATCGCTTACATCCCGCGACTGAGTCAGCGCCAGACAAGGAAATAAGCTAGCGCGATCGCGACCAAGTCTTCGCAAATGGCCACGAAGATATCTTTGATATGCAGATTGTTCACGATACGCCGCCGGATTTCGTAACCGACGAACGCTCCGATCACGCCGCCTGTTCCACCCAGGAACGCGCCGGCGAGTAATGATTGTCCCGCTGCCGCGCAAAGGGACGCTCCGCAGAGGCCTCCGGTGAAAATGCGTGCCAGTAACGGTACTAGTGCGGTCCGTTTCGGGGTTTTGGGCAGCTTATCGGCGATTAACTCGCCAATCGCGAGCACGAAAAATATGACGACCGCCGTTCTTGATCCCATAAACGCGAGAGGCGAGCCGTTCAGATTCAGCCAGTCAAAATGTGCAGCCCACGCAACGACGGCGGGCGCCAGCAACGAACGCAAGCCAGCGACAATTCCGATTCCGATTGCGAGAAGAAACACGGAGTTCATAAACGATTCTTTTTCAAAATAAGGACGATTGCGAGTCTCATCTGGATCGAAACACTGCCAGCAGACGTCAGTCCGAGTCGAACTTCGGTTTTTTAGGGGAAACTTTTTTGTAAGTGCCCGCGGCGGTCACGTTGTGACCGAATCCGCAAATGCCGGTTTGGGTGACCACAAGTTTGCCGCTGCTGAATTTTAGTGTGATGCGGCATTCCTCTTCCGCGCCCTCGGGTTTGAAGATGGCGGTATCGCCTTCAATCGTCGCCACGCCGCTGCCTTCGCCCTCGTTTGCGGTTGGACCCTGCGGGGTTTTGTATTCGTAAACGCCAGAAAATTCGATCTCAAGACGCTGTTGACCCAGCGCCCAGATTTTGAATTCAGCGTATTTCGTTTTCCAGGTGCCGTTCACCTGAGCGGCTGTGACACTCTCGTTGCTGTCGGCCCACACCGTAACAATTGAGGCAGCTGCCAAACAGAGCGGCCAGAATTTCCATATTTTTTTCATGGTGCTGTTACGAAGCATCGAAATACACGGCCATCGTTTGGTAAAGCAAAATAAAACTACGGCGCAAAACGAAAGACTGGTTTGCTCGTCGAAACTTTTGTGTACGTGCCCTCGACGTTGGCGTATTTGCCGAAATCGCACCTGTTAGGTCTGAGTGACGACAAGGTTGTGGCGTTCGAATCTTAGGGTAATTCGGCGATCGGCATCCGCGCTATTGGGTCTGAAGATGGTGGTGTTACCTTGGATCGTCGCGATGCATCTGGGCGGCCGTGACACTCGCGTCATTGGCGGCCCGGATCGTGATAACTGAGGCAGCTGTTAAACATACCGTCCAGACCACTCTCAAGCGTATTTCTCGTGTCCTCCTGGCGATGGAAATCGCGACGGCGGTCGAAGTCATGGACTGCGCAAACGTCCTTGGGGAAGAGAAGGTCCAGTGTCCAGTCAAATGCCACACGAACCTTTTTGTCTAAACCGGGCAACTTGCTGAGGTAAACAGTCCGCCACATCCACCATGCGAAGAACCCCGAGAAATTAAAACCGAATATGCGCGCCACGCCTATCCGACGACCGATAGAAGCCAACAGCCCGATAGTCTTGAATGAGAATGATTTCAAAGGACGCCGCAAGAGCACAGCCGCGATATTCTGCGCCACAATGTTTCCCTGGCGTATGGCATGTTGCGCGGTTCGTGGATGCGATTTCCCTGGATTTCTGATGTCTGGAACAAACGCACAGTCACCCACTGCCCAAACATTGGGCCAATCGGGAACTTGCAAGAATTGGTTTACGAGTAGTCGGCCTTGTTCTTTTGGGCACGGAAGCGAAAAGATGAGCGGACTAGGCACGGCTCCGGCGGTCCACACCAAATTGCGGGTTGGAATTGAGAGGCCATCAACTAAAGACACGTTCCCGTCCGTCATGCTCTTGACCCGGGCGTTAAATCGAATTTCGACCCCGCGCCGCGCGAGCACCTTCTGCGCGTATCGTCCCAGACTTTGACCCAGCTCCGGCAATATCACCGGACCAGAATGCACAAGCATAACTCGCAACATTTCTTCACACAGATTCGGATAGAATGGCAGCGCTTGTCGTACGAAGTCATTCAAGGCCGCCACTGTTTCCACACCGGCGAAGCCTCCGCCTGCGACTACGAAAGTAAGTAACGACTGGCGATCAATCTGATTACATTCTGAATTTGCCTCTTCCAGGTGGCGGAGGATTTGGGCGCGCAATCGAATCGCATCCGAAAGCGATTTCATCGGTACGGCTAACTCGGCAATACCTGGGAGATTATAAAAGTTGGTGACCGATCCCAGCGCAATGACCAAATGATCATAGCCGATTTGTTGTGGGTGATTGCGAAAGCTGCGCGAAATGGAGACTCGCTTGGCAGATAGATCGATCTGATGCACATCCCCGACTAACACCTCAACCTTGTGAAGTAATTTCCGAAGTGGATTTACGATATTTGTGATCTCGAGATCACTCGCTGCGACCTCGTGAAGCATCGGCGTGAACAGAAAAAAATTGTCGTGGCTAACCAGACAAATCTCAACCGCTCTCTCTCTCGCCAGTAATTTCTCAAGATGGATGGCAGCATAAACTCCCCCGAAACCACCGCCGAGAATGACGATTCGTTTTTGGCGCGGCCTGCGAGTTACCCGAGCGATCATCGAGTTCTTTCTGTAGCTGAGTTGCCGGAGAGAAGCCGTCGAGAAACCTTTAGATGCCGCTAGGACTGCCGCGCAGACGGTTGCTCGCTCTCTGTGTCCAGTAGTTTGGACGGCGCCACGCCACTGGGACCGGACTGACTTAACCCCTTCTCAATCTCATCTCGCGCTGCGCTGAACTCTTTGACCGCTCGACCCATCCCTCGGGCGAGCTCAGGCAGTTTTTTTGCTCCAAACAGGAGCAGCACGATAAGGAGAATTACCATCATGTCCGGCCCCATCAGATTCATAATACTGGCGATTGTTATAGGCATAAAAAAATCTCGGTATGTTTGTTTCGTAAAAAAGTTGTGCAGCGTTCAATCCATTCATACCGAATTGGCAAAGTTATATTCCCAGAAAGTGATCTACTGCTTAGCTAATCTCGCAGCGCTCTTCGACATCGGCCACGCTCCCAAAGATCAATCAAACCGGAGAATTCACCTTCCGTGCTATGCAGCATCGGAGATTTACCCGGTGATGGCGTTGCACGTCCTTCAGTAAATCGCCGAAATAGTCACGGTCTTGTGACTGAGGAGGTACAAACGGTCAATCCCGATCTGGTCGCACGCGATCGCGACGGGAGGCCTTTCACCGTGCGCTATGACGCGGTGAACGCGATGTTGCTCAACGAGTTCCTCAAAGAGCACTGCAAAGTAGAGCAGCTAACCAAGGACTTTGAGTCGCAGCCTGTGGAGCAGCAAAAGCAAATTGAAGCGATTACTGCGGGCCTTCAAAAAGTGAGTGACCAGCTTGAACTGAGCAAACCCGTGCCGCAAATCGTCGTTAGCAAGCAGTGAAGCGGATTGCCGCTGCGCACGTCACAGCCTTCGATCCACCTCGCTGTCGGCTTAGCGGGCGCCGCCTATGGTCTGAGCCGTGAACTGTGGCAACTGTGGCGACTGTGGCGACTGTGGTATGGGCGTAGGCGCCGCACTTATCGTAGTCTGACGCGTCGTCGTTTCGGTTGTCGCGGGTTGGCTCGCGCACGAGACCAGCATCATGGCGGACACCGAAAATACAGAAGTAAGAATTATCAGTTTTTTCATAGTGTGTGTTGTTGGGTTTGGTAAGAAAGTTGTGCTGCGTTCAATCCATTCATACTGAATTGGCAAAGTTATATTCCAAGAAAGTGATCTCGCGCGTCGTATGCCCGGCGGATCTCTGGGGAGGGAAGCTCGATCCACCAGGCCTTTCTAGTTAGGAGGAGCGGAATAAAAACAGGCCTGTCCGGTTGTACCTAACAAATGGAAAGATGTATATGAATTACAAGAAACTTATTGCAGTGACAATTGCTCTTACAGTTTGTACTTTTGCGGGCTCGAACGTGACGGCGCATGGCGGCGGTGGTGGTGGCGGTCACGGCGGCGGCTTCGGCGGAGGCGGTGGCTTTCATGGCGGCGGCTTTAACGGTGGCTTTCGCGGTGATGGCTTTCGCGGTGGTGGCTTTCGCGGTGGCGGGTTTCACGGTGCCTTTAACGGCGGTGGCTTTCGTGGCCGCGGCTTTCATGATGGTGGCTTTCGCGGCGGTCGGTTCAACAATCGCGGCTTCGACAATCGGTTCTTCTTCTTTGGTGATTTTGGGGACCCGTTCTTTTACTATTCCGATCCATACTACGCGTACTATCCCTATAGCTATTATCCTGGCTATTATCCTTATGGTTACGGATACGGCGGCTTTACCAACGGCGGTTTTCGGGGCGGTGGCTTTCATGGCGGTCGGTGATCCGTACAATCAATCTGTTTACCAAGGCAGTGCTGGACACACCGAGCAGTTGGTTGGACAAATTCAGCTCCGTCTGGCTCGTGGGAGACTATTATTATAGTTCGATCGATGGCGTGAGCGACGACGGCACCCGGAGAGTGATCCGCGAACATAAGCGCGCTCACGGCTTGCCAGAAGGATGGCAAGATCGGCTAACAGCTGCTAAAAGGACTGATGGATCGACTTCTCCTCGTCGGGGCTCGCGATGAAAAACCACCTTCGGGGGCTATAACCCTGCCAAACCACTAACCTTGGCAGCGTTGACCGCAAGCAGCGAATCCCAATCGTTCGGCGATTCTTAGCTCAAGCCTATTATCGTTTTTTCAAAGACTGGGGAATAAAAGTGGGATTGCGCCGGTTGTATTAAATGAATGAAACCATCCATAACCGAAGCAGGAGCCTTGTACCCCATAGCGGTCGCTGAAGCGTCAAACAACACCACGGCGAAAGGACAGGATCGGTATGTGTTGCATAAAGGCGTGATGTGGAGGCATCCACGCCTGGTGCGGTCCCAGTGGCAACGAACTTTCCGCGATTTGAGACGCGTGGAGACTGGCCGATGCTGCGGCGGTGGCCCGATGCAAACGCTTTGGTTCTAAATGCACTTTCTAGCCGAGCTGACTGATCAAGAAACAATATGGCCGCACCACTGAAAATCGACTATGCTTTTAACGCTCAAGATTTCGAGTCGAGTGCCAAGATTGTGAAGTTTACCATACTTAAAAAGCACCAAGAACCAGATGCGGCTCAGGAACACGAATTGGCGTCTTTTGAGGAAACGATGTTGCCTCACATGGATGCGGCCCACAACCTCGCCAAATGGCTGCTTCGCAACGAAGAGGATGCGCAGGATGTCGTCCAGGAGGCGTACCTACGTGCGTTTAAGTCTTTCAGTGGATTCCATGGCTCCAACGGCCGCGCCTGGTTGCTGACGATTGTCCGGAACACCTCTTACACGTTGCTGAAAAAGAATCGGGCGGTTGATCTCACCACAACTTTTGATGAGGAAATACATACGGCCGGCCACGAGTCCGTCAGTCCGGCAACCATTCTGGAGCACAGTGAAAACGCGGAACTAATCAAAGAGGCAATGGATGAATTGCCTGTGCAATTCCGGGAAATCCTGGCGCTGCGACACCAGGAAGGTCTTTCCTACAAGGAAATAGCCGACATCGCGCAAATTCCGCCGGGTACGGTTATGTCGCGGCTCTCCCGCGCACGCGCCGAGCTAAAGGAATATTTGGCGGCTCGGATCAGTAAGGATAAATAGATGAACTGTGAAGAAGCTACAAAACTGATGGATGGTTATTTGGATGGCGAACTGGATCCAATGACCAGCCAGAAAATCGAACAGCACTTGCGGGACTGCCGTAAATGTCAGCAGGCGTATGAGGCGCACACAGCGCTCGCTCATGCGATTAGCCGGGGCGCGCCGTACCATAAGGCTCCGGCTGAACTGCGTCAGCGTGTTCAATCCTCTTTACGAGATGCAGTTGGTGTAAGCGCTTCGCGCGGTGCTGCACGAGAAAATCGCGCGTCGCTTACATCGCGGTGGGCAAAGCGCCGTCCCGTTCTGCCTGAGATACCATGGAACTGGCTGGCTCTCGCAGCAGCTATCATCCTGGCCGCGATCATCGCTTCCAGTTTCCTGCCTCGCCTACGACCGCCTACTTCCGACCAGTTCCTTGCGACACAACTTATAGCTAGTCACGTCCGCTCGCTTATGGCGGATCACCTCACGGACGTCGCTTCCTCTGATCAGCATACTGTAAAACCCTGGCTGGATACAAAACTCGATTTTGCCCCTCCAGTTGTCGACCTTTCCAGTGAGGGATTTCCGCTGATTGGGGGCCGCCTGGATTATTTGGATAACAGGCCCGTGGCGGCGTTGGTTTACGGACGGCGCAAACACTTTATCAACCTTTTTGTTTGGCCGGCAGCGTCGGACGAAGCAAAAGCTCCGAAAACGATAACACGCGAAGGGTATCAGCTTCTGCACTGGGCTGACTCGGACTTTAACTACTGGGCTGTTTCGGACGTTAACGTTAACGATATCCAACTTTTCAAACAGCAGTTCGAAACACGGACGCCGCGTCACTAACGACATTCCTGGTCGTTAGTAACACGATAGCCCATCCATAATAGTCGCGCGCTGCTCCGTCGAACCGGAGCGATTCTTTCCCACAACTTCTTCGGTGCGAACACCGTCTCCGCTTGAGAAGGAATATTCGCTCAGCAAATCGGTATGAGTTGGTGGAGGTAATTAAAAACATACAATGAAAACAAATCATAAACAGACTTACAGCTACGCATCCACATTCATGCCGCTTCTCAGATATGTGACCACAAGAAATCTGGCGGTCGCCATGTTTGTTGCTCTGGCGCTCATTGGCACGACGCGCGGCAATGAAACAGAGAAAACGGCGCTGGCCAAGTGCAAGGCGACAGCAGGTCAGTTATCCCAAGGCTCGCTCGTGGTTAATTCGGCCACGGATGCATTCGAGGACGGTGAGGTGCCTTACTATGCACATAGCTCATACGCAATCTACACGACCGACGGAAGGCTATTCAAGAATGTGGAAAATCACATGTCGAACAGCGATGAGATTCCCGAGATCGTGACACTACCAGTGGGATTTTACACGGTCGAAGCTCGATCGGAAAGAGCTGGATACGTCCGCGTGCCCGTTGTCATCAAAACAGGCTGGCGGACGATCCTCAACCTGGATGTTTAGGAAAGGAAGACGCCTTCACCTTGCGAGCGATTTATTATTTTTGGATACAATCCAGGGAATATCTCACGCGGTTTTCAGTCTAGAGATACGCATGCCGGAGTACCGGCGTTCTTACAAACAACAAACTAATCAACAACTTTAGGTAAACATTATGTTCAGAACTGTCACCATTTTTGCGTTAATTTGCTCTTTCTTGCAGGTCGCGTCGCTTGCGAATGCAGCGACGGACGAACAACAGAATTCGGTCCCGCCCGTCAACGCCGTCATCGAGTGGAATAGAACTCTTTTGGCAATTGTTCGCACGCCCGGCGATCAGCCAGCTACCATTCACTCAACTCGCAGTTTCGCGATTTTGCACGGCCGCCATCTACGACGCCGTCAATAATATCGGGCCAAGGTTCAGTCCGTACCTTGTGCGCCTTCCTGACGTTCCGAGGAGCGCGTCCGAAATAGCTGCGGCAGATCAGGCAGCTCATGATGTCCTCGTGTTCCTATATCCTGCGTTTCAGGCGTCTTTGGACACGGAACTGGAGCAGGACCTCGCGCTGCTTCCCGATAATGAGCGAAAAGCTCAGGGAATAGCGGTGGGGCAGGCAATTGCAGGCCAACTGCTCGCTGCGCGCAGCGCAGATGGAGCGAATGTAACTCCACCGCCTTACGTCCCCGGTAACCAGCCCGGAGACTACCAGTTGACGCCGCCTAATTTCGCGCCAGCAGATTTTACCCAGTGGCCGCAGGTCACGCCGTTTGCGTTGGAGCGGGCTGACGAGTTCCGTCCCGGTCCTCCTCCGGCACTCACAAGCGCTCTTTATACTGAGGTCTTCAATGAGGTCAAAAGTCTCGGGTTCATTGACAGCACAACCCGCACTGCGGAACAAACCGAGATCGGCCAGTTCTGGAACGGCAACATCCAGGACTTCTGGAACGAGATGGCACAGACTGCCGCGCTACAACGCCATCTCAATCTTGAGCGTAGCGCACGTCTCTTTGCACTGCTGAATATCAGCCTTGCCGACACTACGATCGGCTTCTTCGAAGCCAAGTACACGTACAACTTTTGGCGTCCGGTTACTGCGATTCGACTCGCAGACACTGATGGAAATCCGCAGACTGAGCCTAATCCAACATGGCTTCCATTACCCACGAAGACCGCTCCAGATCCTTCCTACCCAGGAGCACACAGCGCCATCAGTAAAGCGGGCGCGACCGTATTGAGCTTTTACTTCGGCGACCGATTCACGTTCGATGTCAGCTCCGAGTCGCTGGCGGGAGTGACGCGACACTTCACCAGTTTCTCTGCCGCGGCGGAGGAAGCGGGACTAAGCCGTATTTACGCAGGGCAACACTTCCGCACTGACCACATCGCTGGCAAGGATTTGGGCGGGCAGGTGGCAGAGTCTATCGACGGTAGCATTCTGCTCCGCGAGGAATAAAACATCAGAAAGCTCGTTACTCTAGTGAGACTCGTTTCGTAGGAGGCGGATAATGCAGCGGATGAGAAGAAGCATGTTAGTAAAGTCCAGGTCGAGCCTGATGGCATTTTTTACAACAGTGTTGCTGGTGTCGCTCGGCAGTGCGTCGGCCGGAGGTAAGGATCCGTTGTGTCCCAGCCCAGTAACACCAGGGAAGTTGGATTATCGAACCGCGTTACCACAAGGCTATCTAAAGGTCTATTCGGTGGGCGATGAATTCAACCATGGCGCTTACTACGGACACAGTTCATACGCCATCTATTCCATTGACGGGAGGCTCTTCAAGAGGGTTGAAAATAATATTTCCCGCACTGATGACCTAATTCCCTGGCAGGTAGCGCTTCCCATCGGGTCCTACACGGTCGTTACTCGGTCGCAGAGAGGTGTAGAAGTCCGCGTTCACTTTGGCATCAAGGCTGTCCAGCGGACGATTGTTCAAGCTATTCGTAACTTTTCCATTTTACCAAGACTCGCATGAGCTCCGAAGCGAGGAATGAGTTTTTAACGTAAAGTACGCCGATCGCTTCCAGAAAATCCGCGAAGCGGCCGCGGCTGCTATAAGGCAATTAGACCAATTGCGTTCAACCGGACCCGCGCCTCGAGAAACGCTCGACGCAGAGGTCGCGCGCATTGCGCAGGAGAAGCTGCACCCTTACGGATGCGATCTCGTTGTTCATCGGATGGACGATGGCGTAGCGCGATTGAGTAAGAGCCCCGTTCAGAAGTCTTGCGTTGCTATACCCGATGCTCTTCCAGCGGCCCAGTTTTCCGAAACAGCTTCTCGCACGGTGGGAATATTAGTTCAGCAAAACAGTATGAATAACCGAAGACAATGTTACCGATGAAAACATCGCTAAAACCAAATCTCGAAAACACTGATCTTTTGTTCGCTTCTCCTGTTCACCATCAGAAACACACCGCCGGGCGCGTATCCGTACTCTCTCCCATTCTAAAACATGTAAATACAGGCACTCTGACGTTTGCGATGTTCGTTGGTCTAGCGCTTTTGAGTAGTCCCGTTGTTGCGCTTCAATTTATTTTTACGCAAACCAGGGGCTCCCAAACGAGAGAGTCGGCTCCTGTCAAAGCGACAAAGACTGAGGTTGCTATCGACAACTTCAGTTTCTCTCCAAACACATTGACGCTATCAGTCGGCGGAACAGTGACCTGGACTAACCACGACAACGTGCCACACGTTGTGTCCAGTGCTGACAATCAATTCAAAAAGTCGCCTCTATTGAAGACAGGTCAGAGCTTTTCCCATACCTTCGCCACAACGGGAACCTACTCTTACTTCTGTTCCATCCACCCCCGGATGACAGGGAAAATCATTGTCAAGTAAACATCAACCCCACCGACTATATGAAATCACCACACTGCTCGTCCCTTTTGAAAGGCGCGCTCCTAATTGTTCTGCTGGCCTTGTGCTTTGGCGGTTCAACGGTCGCGCAAGCCGGAGGTAAGGATCTGTTGTCTCCCGGCCCAATAAGACCAGGGAATTTGCATTATCGAACTGAGTTACCACAAGGATATCTCGAGGTCTATTCCGCCACCGATGAATTCAACGATGGCGACGCGTTGTACTTTCCACACAGCTCCTATGCCATCTACACGATCGACGGAAAGCTTTTTAAAAACGTCAAGAACCAACGTTTCCCGGCCGATGAAATTCCCGAGGTTGTGGCGTTGCCCGTTGGAACTTACGCCGTCATAGCCCGGTCGGAGAGAGACGGATACGGCCGCGTCCTCGTTGTTATCAAGGAAGGTCAGCAGACGATCGTTGACTTGGATCTCTGGGAGAAGAAGACAAGGCGCTTAGCACACAACTGACCAATGAATTCCGAAACGGGAAATGCGTTTGAGGCAGAGTACCACGATCGCGTCCGGAAAATCCGCAAAGCGGCTGCCCTCGCGTTAAAGGAATTGACCAATTGCGTTCAGGCGGTCCTATGACGCAAGAAGCCCTCGATGCAGAGGTCGCGCGTATCGCACGAGAGAAGCTCCAGCCGTACGGATGCGATCTCGTTGTTCATCGGAAGGGTGATGGCGTCACGCGATTCTTCATCAAGGTCCAGAGTACTGGGAGAGGATACGATCTAATCAAGAGTTTTTTCCATCGTGACGATGGATTAATTCCAGAATTGGAGGCCTGACTTATGACCCTTGACCTTACAGGAAAGAAGGTGGTTGTGACCAGTGGGAGACATTCCGTCGGGCGAGCTATTGCTGAAGCAGTGGCGCGTGAAGGAGCCGACGTAGTGATCTGGCTGCGAAAGTGCAATGATGAGCTGAACGAAGGCAAAGTATTGCCAATAACGCTACTGAACATTCCATCGCGGCTACCCAAGGGGGGAGCGCCAACCTCGCTCTGGCGCCAAACAATGGTGCAGAAATCTTACTGGTGATTCGGTTGGGTAACGCCAGAACCTCACATCTTATTCTCAAAGATTTTTGGAATAAAAATGCACCGGATTGGTAAAGACAGGTGTGAGGCAATCTGCCAAGCACTTAAACAAAACCAAAAACAAAATAAAATCCATATTGTTATGCAACCTGAAATCCATCACTCCAACAATAACGGCGCTAAAGAAACAGAATCACCCCAAACAACACGGTCGCTCTCAGCGCCCAATCAACTCGCCAGGCGATCCTTTTTACGAAATCTCGGGATGGGAGCCGCTCTTCTGGCCCCGGGAGCTGCTTTACTGGGCAGTGCTAGCAAGGCGTTAGCAGCCAATGGAAGACAACGGCTTAACCCGGGCGATGTCGCGATTCTCCAACTTCTTGCCGCTGCCGAACTGATCGAAGCCGATCTTTGGCAACAATACAAGGAACTGGGAGGAGTCGACGCACCAGATTCAGGGTACAAGGCAGGACTCGTGATTCTGGATGGAGATCAGCCCCAGTACATTGCCGACAACACCGATGATGAGCTGAGTCACGCGGCTTTCCTAAATGCCTATTTAAGATCCAAAGGCGAGCAGCAGGTTGACCTGAGGCAGTTCGCCAACTTGCTACCCAGCCAAGTCTCGTTCGTCCCGCAAACTGGACGGCTTACGAACCTTAAGCAGCTCACTGTAGACACCAGCTGGTGGACCCGCTACCGCAGCACTACCAACCCTGATTTCGGCGCGACCTTCCCGAATGCTGTCCCCAGTTTGGGCATTGGGCTGCATACCGCGATTCCGAGAAACGACGGCGAGCTAGGCGACCCAAATGACCCTGGTGATCATGTTAAGGCCATCGCTTTCACGGCCGGATTTCACTTTGGGTATATTGAACAAGGTGGCACGAGCCTTTACGCGACGCTGGCTCAGAAAGTAACCAGTCTCGAAGTTCTACGAATCCTCCTTAGTATCGGCGGATCCGAGATCATGCACTTCCAAACCTGGCAGGACAAGGCAGGCAATGCCACTCCGTTGACCGACTTCGACCCAATCAACAATTCCACGGTAACATTTATCGATCTGACCACAGGGCAACCGGAGACGTTGCAGGCCAACTTGATCATGCCTGAGCCGTGCGAATTCATCCGCCGAAGCTTGCCGGCCTGTTCAATCATTCGTCCGACCGGTCCCGGACAGCTGGACGCCACTGGCGTTATAAACAGCTTCATTGCCGACGGACTTTTCAGGGGACAACCGCCTCAATTCTTGCAGCTAATTACTTCTCTGGCCAGCGCTGCGGACGCGGCAGAGAGAGAAGTCGGTGATTGAATCGTACTTCGCGAATTCAAACGCCGCGCTTCAGGCCGACGCCTAAGCGCGGCGTTTTTGCAAATATCGCGAGTCCCGCACCTAACCTCCAAGATTTTTGGGAATAAACGCGAATCAGCTCGGTAAGGATAGATGTAAAACAAATACCAATCATTAACCGAAAGAAAAAGTTATGTCCGACTACATTTCTCACGATCACGAGCACGACGGGATTGATCGCCGCGGCTTTCTCCATTGCATGGCATGGGCCGGTACTGGCCTGCTTTGGACGATCAGCGGCGGCGTCCTCGCGTCGAAAACTTTGGCACAAATTGCGAAGGCTGCAGAGCCATTGGTCGCTACGGACCTTAGCTTTCTCCAGATCAGCGATAGCCACATCGGCTTCAGCAAAGACGCAAACAAAGATGTGACGGAGACGTTCAAGATTGCGCTCGATCGAATCAACGCGATGCCGACGACGCCGTCTTTCCTTATCCACACGGGAGACCTCACGCAGCTGTCGAAGCCGGAAGAATTCGACACCTTCGATCAAGTTCTCAAGAGCTGCCGAACCAAGGACGTTTTCTATGTTCCTGGGGAGCACGATGTGCTCAACGATGGCGGCAAGCTTTACCGCGAACGGTATTTAAAGAGCGTCGAAGGCAAAGGCTCGGGCTGGTACAGTTTCAATAAGAACGGTGTCCATTTCATCGCGCTGGTCAATGTCCTGGACCTTCAGGCCGGCGGTCTGGGTCAACTCGGCGACGAGCAGCTTGAATGGCTCGAGGCCGACGTGAAAGATCTCGGAACGAGCACACCGATTGTTGTCTTCGCGCATATCCCTCTCTGGGCGGTTTATCCGCAATGGGGCTGGGGAACAAGCGATAGCGAACGCGCTCTAGGATATCTGAAACGCTTCGGCTCGGTGACGGTGCTAAACGGTCACATCCATCAGGTGCTCCAGAAAGTCGAAGGTAACGTGACTTTCCATACCGCGATGTCTACTGCCTTCCCTCAGCCAGCTCCTGGGACCGCGGCGTCGCCCGGTCCTATGAAAGTGCCGGCAGAAAAGCTGCGAAGCATGCTTGGCCTAACAAGCGTTCAGTATAAGCAAGGCAAAACTACCCTCGCCGTCGTCGATTCCAACCTCAGCTGACCTAACCAAACCTAACTATGTATGAAAACACTAACTCCAAAAAACAAAACCATCGCACTGCTGTGCGCGATTAGTTGTCTTAATCTGTCCGCCTTCGCACTCGCTGGCGAGATGAAGGACACCAATAGCCCCAGCAGCAAGCAAAACACGATAGAGATCAAAGACTTCGCTTTCAATCCGCAGACCATAACCGTGAAGTCTGGTGAGAAGGTGACCTGGATCAATCGGGACGAAGAACCGCACACCCTGGTGAGCGTCGAGAAGCAGTTTAAGAAATCGACCGCGCTCGACACGGATCAAGAGTTCACAATCACAGCGGGCGCTCCCGGCACTTACACCTATTTTTGCTCAGTTCACCCAAAGATGACCGGGACGATCGCGATCGAGAAGAAGTAAGGCCGATTGATGCCCACTTATGTTGGCCGCTGCAGCAGCGGTCTGTCAAATTAGAAGCTATTTCTTGCGGCTTCCCATTCCCCGAATCCCTTCGATCTGAAGGCCGCGCTCCTCGCGGGACACGCGCAGCATCCGGTCATTATTCATTTTCCGATCGCGTTGTCCATCATCAGTGTAGGGTTTGATCTCCTCGCGATCTGGCGAAGGAATCCAGCGCTGGCGAAGGCAGCATGCTGTAAGCCTTAGCGAGGTTTTAGGATAGGTTCTAATATCAATTTTTCGAAGCGCGGATCGTTCCGGAGCGGATCGAACATTGGATCGAGCCGGAGCAGCGCAGGAGTAAGCGGCAGGTTCGAAGCCAGTGAGCCCGCGTACGGTATCGAGAGTAGTTTCTGTAACGCAGCAATGGCGCGGTCGGGCTCTCCTAGCTGCGCCGCCACCCGGGCGAGAATCTCGATCGGAACGGGACCATCTACGACGTCTTTCTCGATCGGGATCACGGTCATCGCCCGCTCCGACAGAGCCAAGGCGGCGGCTTTGTCACCAAGGCCCATATTGGTCAGCGCGAGATCTCCCATGAGGTTATGATTTTCCGGTTGTTCTTTGAGAAACGGTTCCAGTTCGCTACGACTTGCAGAGTTTCAAACAGCTGTTTGAACAACAAACAGCGCGTCATTAACAAAGCGACGAGTCAGTCGCGCGGTCGTAGATTGCTGTGATCTAATCAGCTCCGGCTGACTGTCCCTGGCGCGTACGCAAGTTCTGCAGGTACCGCGCTGCAGGCATGGCCATAATCGGGCTCTCCAGGCGAGTGCGCCCGCTGTCGCTCGTCGTTTGGGAACTAGCGCTCCGCCTCCAACAACTTGTCACAAGCTACCACGGAACTGCTGTGTTCTGCTAATGCGGCTTACAAAGGGAATATTTGTTCGGAAAAATGATATGGATAAGTGACAGCAGACTTACAAACACAAATGAACTCAACCGAAACAAGCACTCACAGGCCGCCAACGTCTTCTGGCGCCCATAACAACCAGTTTGGAACATGGCTAGCGGCAATCTTGCCGCTTCTAAAATACCTAAACACGCGAACATTGGCCTTTTTACTGTTCGTTGGTTTTGCATTTTTGAATACTACTCACGGAAAAGACGCCCAAACCGACAGGCCAGCTGCCGGAGTTACAAACACGGAGCCGCGCGATAATGGCTACCAGGGCGCCCCGGCTGCGGCGCCGTTGATTCTGTGGCGGTTCACGGCCCGAATTGTTCACGCTTTCACAGCCGCACTAAACGACCCGGCGCTTATTGAATACGCGAGACAGCAAGGAAAAGACATACCCGATTTACAGACAACGCCCTGCCAGGGTGCGGAGAAAAAAACGTCAACCTACTAACGTTATATCACAGCATATGAAATCATTACTAAAATCAACCTATTCGAAAACCAAACTTCTGATTGTTCTGTTTGCCTTCTCTTGTGGCAGTCTAATGATGGCCCAGGCGGAAGATACCCATTCGTTATTCATGGGTCTGGTGCGTTCCGGCCCACCGGATCATGGTACCCGTTTAGCCGAAGGCTATCTATTGGTGTATTCGGCAACTGATGAAGTTAGCGATGGCGACCTCCCATTTAACCCCCACAGTTCCTATTTGATATACACAGCGAATGGGAACCTGTTCAAAAGCGTGGAGAATCACATGTCGCGAAGCGACGAAATTCCGGCCATCGTTAAGTTACCAGCTGGGTCTTACATCGTCGAAGCCCGCTCCGCAAACAACGGATACGTCCGTGTTCGCGTGGTGATCAAGCCGAGTCGCCAAACGGTCCTCGACTTGGACGACGAGTCTAAGACGTTCTCCGGTTCTGTGGCCGAAAAGATCTTGGAATAAAGCCGCGCGAAATCGGTAAGGATGTATGAAACACCATTTACCAAGCAAACCTAAACCTTAAGAAAACAACTATTATGTCAGATTACATTTCTCACGACCACGAACACGACGGCATCGATCGCCGGGGCTTTCTAAAATGCATGGCCTGGGCCGGCACGGGAGTGCTGTGGACAGTAAGCGGTGGTGTCCTCGCGTCAAAGACCCTCGCCCAAATTGCAAAGACGGGATCCTCGTTGCCAAAGGCTACGGATCTCAGCTTTTTGCAGATTAGCGACAGCCATATTGGGTTTAACAAGGACGCGAACAAGGATGTTACCGAGACATTTAAAATTGCTCTCGATCGCATTAACGCGATGCCTACTCCGCCATCCTTTTTGATCCACACAGGAGACATTACGCAATTGTCGAAGCCTGAGGAGTTCGACACGTTCGACCAAGTAATTAAGAGCTGCCGAACCAAAGACGTGTTCTATGTTCCAGGCGAGCATGATGTGCTCAACGATGGAGGCAAACTGTACCGTGAACGATACCTAAAGAGCGTCGAAGCTAAAGGTTCAGGTTGGTATAGCTTCAATAAGAACGGCGTTCATTTCATTGGCCTGGTCAACGTCCTTGATCTTCAGGCCGGCGGCCTTGGCCAGCTTGGCGACGAGCAACTCGAGTGGCTCGAAGCGGATGTAAAAGGGCTCGGTGCGGACACTCCAGTTGTAGTCTTTGCGCATATCCCTCTTTGGACGGTTTACCCGCAATGGGGCTGGGGGACCAGCGATAGCGAACGCGCCCTTGGATACCTAAGGCGCTTTGGTTCGGTGACAGTTCTCAACGGTCACATTCATCAAGTGCTTCAAAAGGTCGAAGGCAACGTGACCTTTCACACGGCGATGTCTACCGCTTTCCCTCAGCCCGCACCCGGAACTGCGCCATCACCTGGCCCAATGAAAGTGCCGGCTGAAAAGTTACGAAGCTTACTGGGCCTAACGAACGTCGAGTATAAACAAGGCAAAACTGCCCTCGCGATCATCGACTCCAATCTTAGCTAGACACACTCAAACATTAAGGAACTCAAACTATGACTACGCTCATTTCTAGAATTCGAATTACAGCACTCTTGTGCAGCATTAGTTTTGCGTCTCTTTCGGCGCTCGCTGGCGAGACGAAAGACGCTGGCGGCGGTGGCGCCATGGAAAATAGGATTGAGATCAAAGACTTCGCTTTCAATCCTCAGACTTTAAAGGTCAAATCTGGCGAGAAGATCACCTGGATTAACCGGGACGAGGAACCGCACACCGTCGTTAGCGTCGAGAAGCAGTTTAAGAAATCGTCGGCGCTCGACACAGATCAAGAATTCACGATCACAGCGGGCGCTCCCGGTACCTATACTTACTTTTGCTCGGTTCACCCGAAAATGACTGGGACCATTGTAGTCGAAAAGTAGTTGTGACTAATTGCAGCCGACTCAACTGAATGTCGAGATAGTTATGAAGCTCCTCTTTGCCGCGTCACCAAATCCTTTCGATCTGAAAGCTGCGCTCCTGGCGGGGCACGCTCAGCACCCGGTGATTGTTCATTTTCCGATTGCCCTTTTCATTGCAAGCGCTGTCTTCGACATCCTCGCGATCTGGCGCAAGCAGCCCATTCTGGCAGCAGTTGGCTATTTCAATCTCGTAGGGGCAGCGATATCCATCCCGTTCGCAATCGCGACCGGCCTCGGCGCGTGGCAGTGGCAACTCGAAGGTGCGACACTAAAAGGTAACCTTCGGCTCCATATGATTTGCGCGCTGATTACTGCAGCGCTCATTCTGATTCTTTGTTGGAAACGGTTAAGACTCCGTGCAAAGAACAAGGTGCCGGGAGTCTCTTATTTTGTAATCATAGCGTTAGGACTAATGATGATCACTCTCACGGGCCATCTCGGCGGAATTCTTAGCGGCGTCGAAGGTCCGTGACCTCCAACAGGCGCGCCAGCATGGTTACTGCAAATACTTGTCGAACCATCCGACTGTTTGTTCCAATCGATTGGACTGGTGCTCGGGTTTGATGAACATATGTCCTTCGCCGGGATAAATGATGAGCTGTGTCGGCACGCCGAGCGTCTTTAAAGCGTGCCAAAATTCATAGGACTGCGACGCAGGGCATTCCGCGTCGCGTTCACCGACAATGACAAGCGTCGGGGTCTTTACATTTTTGATGAACTGAATAGGCGAACTTTTCTCGTAAACGGCGGGATCATCGTAAACCGATGCGCCGAAGAACGGGATCATCCATTGGCCTATCAGGTTCTGCCCATAGTAACTTTGCCAATTCGCAATACCTGCGCCGGCTACGGCAGCGTGGAAACGATTGGTCTGCGTGACAGTCCACATGGTCATGTAACCGCCATAACTCCAGCCGGTCACACCGAGACGCGCAGGATCGATTGGATGTTTTTTTATCGCAACGTCTACTCCGGCGAGAATGTCGCGCAGATCGCCCCAACCAAAATCTTTCACATTGGCGCAAGTGAACGCTTCTCCCTGGCCGTAACTTCCGCGAGGGTTCGGCATCAGCACGTAGTAACCGCGTGATGACAGAGCCGCGATGATGGCTCGCGACATTCCAAAGCCTGCTGGCCAGTCCGGCGTCACTGCGCTTGAAGGGCCGCCATGGATAAGAACGACCATCGGATATTTGTTGCCGGGCTGCACTTTCGGCGGTGTTAAAAGCCAGCCCTGGATGTTAAAGCCTTCGTTAGTCCACTCAATGCTCTCGGCTTTGCCCCACGTTGCTGATAATGCGGAGTTACTATTCGTTAGCTCGCGCCATTCACCGATCGGTCCGACCCAGATCTCCGGTGGAGTATCAAACGTGCTGCGTTCTGCAGCTGCGAATTTGCCATCTTTGGAAACGGCAAAATCAGGGAAATTCCCGAACGCGTGAAGAGCCTCTGCGCCTTTCCAGATTGTGCGCACCGAATTGTCAACCAGCGTCAATTCAGAGATCCCTCCGCCGCCGCCAACTATCTCGGTGAAAAGGATGCGATCCGGCGTTAACCAAAAGAGCGAACTGATTGAGCTCTTACGGCCGTTGGTGCGGTTCTGCACATCGGCGCCGCTTGCCGAGATAGTGAACAGGTCCCCCACCATGAAATCCTTCGTCACTCATCAAGCCTTCAATGAATGCGATCGACTTGCCATCCGGTGACCAGCGCGGAACCGCGACTTGAAGCGAAGGTTTGTAGATGGACGCGGCGGTACCGTTTGCGACGTCGATCGTGTAAACCTGAGCGATCCACCAATTGTTATCGCCCGGCCCCGGCGCGGCCGTGGCGACGAACGTTTTGTCGTCGGGTGACCAATCGCAATCGTAGATGTGAAGATTTTCCGGAGAAACCTGGCGCAACTGCCCACTGGCAACGTCGAGAACAGCAATCCGCTGATTATGGATAGCAATGTCGATGACGCCAGTCGTCGTTGGCGCGGCCATCAACGGGCCGCCGCCACCCGCGCCTTCGATGTAGAGAAAGGCAATTTGTTTGCCATCATGCGACCAACGGGGTCGCGCAGCGTATCCATTAAGGTTCGTAAGCTTTTTGGGATCGGAACCATCGGCCTTCACACTCCAGAGCTGGCGCTGCGCTGCCTCTCCGGCACCGGAAAAAACTGCGAGCGTTTTAGAATCAGGCGCCCAGGCGGGATCGAAATCGGTTCTTTCGTCGGTGATTGGAATCTTAATTAATATCGATGGCGCGTTTCCTGATGTTTCGCGGACATAGGTTTGCTTTGATGTTGACGCGGCGTTGGACTGCACCCATGCGACATGTTTGCCGTCGGGAGACAGCGCAATGTCACCGTGCAGAACAGTCTTGCCCAGGTGTTCAGTCAGTTGCTGCATGGTTTGAGCCGTTAACGTCATCGGAAGAAGACAAGCCAGAAGAAGATGCTTCATGTTGTGATCTTGACAAAGGCCTCGGTAAGCGACAAACACGAATTAGTAGCGGGCGGATTGTAGTCGCGTGTTTAGACGCATGGGTTCAAACTGGATGGCATCAGTCAAGATCCTTTACCACCGCCGCCTAAAGTGCGCACTGATCAAACGCCAATGAAGCTAACGAAGGAGGAATATTTGAAACGGAGTTCGTCCGCCTGATCAAAACCTGGTCGATCCACGTCCGAAGTGAGTGGCGTGGCGCAGATCAGTGTTTACGAATGGCGGCCACGCACTCAATCACGTATCATCAATCGATGGCTCGGGTCCGGATTCGCTTGGCAAGATCAGGTGATTCCCGTGCCCTGGCAGACCTGCGCTATCGATTTCGTAATGAAACCGAATCTGCTACAGAAACCAAATCGCGGTTTCTGCGCAGATGCACATCATGGATGAAGAAGCGCTTTCGCTCCGGCGCTTACCCGTGGCGCTGTTGGGTCCTCGACGATGGCAAACAATTGCTCGGCCACGTTTGCGTGCAGTTGTTTGAGAAAATCCCCAATCCGGTTAACGACGAACCGGAGCTTCATGCTTACATAACGAACTTTTATGTTGTCCCGGAAATACGGAGCCGGGGACTCGGCAAGAGATTGTTGAACAAAGCGCTATCATGGTGTCGCGCTCGGGGGGCCGACGCGGTCATTCTCTGGGCGACTCCTGGAAGCAAATCACTCTATCGTCGGTGCGGCTTGGTTGAGCCTACGGATATCCTTGAACTGCGAGGTGGCGCTGTTCAACCGCGCTGAGTTCAAATGTTGAACCAATTTTGGAACCGTCTGCCCGCAATCCTCCGCGGAATTCTTGTCGCCGAGTTGGTCGTAACCATTGGCACGATTCCACCGAGCATCGCAGTGATCCTGAACATGCGAACGTCGCCTTCGATTCCATGGATGCTCGTTGTAACTGGCGGATGGCTCTTATTTTTTTGGTGGTATGTGAGTGGACACGGGTGGCCGCGGAGCACGCAGGAAGCCCGACGGCGCGATCTGCGTGCACCATCGCTGTCGAAGCCCGCATGGATATGGGCGCTCATTGCCGGGACACTTGGGATTACCGGCACGATCGCGATGGCTTTCGTGACGGCGCGTCTGGCGCATTTGCCGCGGGAGGCGTTTGCCGCACCAATCGATTTCTCAAAGTACGCGGCGCTGACAGTGATCTGCGCGATTGCCTGTATTAGCGCAACCGCAGGCGTCGTAGAAGAAGCAGGCTTTCGCGGGTTCTTAATCTCGCCGATCCAGCGACGACATGGTTGGACGATTGCCATTCTGATCAGCGGGATCATGTTTTTTCTCGATCATCACCTGAGTCATGCGTATGCGACGTTCGTCTTCTTGCCATTCTTCCTGGCGATCAGTGTGGTTCACGGCTTGCTGGTGAAATACAGCGGATCGATTCGGCCGTCTGTGTTGCTGCATGCGCTAGCTGATTTTATTGTGATCCCTGTAAGCTACGGCTTGGTCGGAACGTTTTCGGTTGAGTCGGTTTCAGTCACTGGAATCGACCACCAGTTCATAATTTGGATCGCTGTAATGGTGGTATGTCTTGGCGCATTCGTGCCTGCGCTAAGGATATTGGGTAGGCGAAGCGAAACGACGCGCTGAAAGCAGGCCAGCCGCATCCACAGTTCAACCCTGTCGATTGCGATTTAGCTGCGAAGCCCTTTGGTGAAGCGAACGAGGTCGTCGGCGACGTCTTTGATTCGCTGTGAGATTTTTTTGTCGCTGATGCGCTCGCCGTCGAAAGCGTCGGACGTGGCAAAGGCGAACCGCGGAATAATGACGCATCGAAAATCGAGCATGAGGCTGTTGGCATAGGCCATCACCGACATGTAACTCGCGTGGCCGCCAGCTGCGCAAAGAAATCCGACGACCTTGTTTTCCCACGCGCTGCCGGTGAGCTCGATCATGTTCTTTGCCGTGGCGGCGACATCGTAATTGTATACTGGCGCCGCAATCAGGATCCCGTCCGCAGACTTGATTGCGGCGCTTAATTTTTGCGACCCTGGCATCCCGTAACATTTGTCTGCGTCGCACAGGGGCAGGTCCATTTCACGGGTATCGACCCAATCGCAATCGATTTTCCTTTTTTGCAAATGCGCGAACGCGGCGCGCCCCATGCGGCGGCTGTTGCTGTCGGGATTACCGCTGGTGCTGATGACAAGATGCTTTGGCATTGGAGGCGAATCAGTCAGCCCTGCTGATTGCGGTCATATGGAATGATGTTGTCCCACTCATCGGCAGATGAACGCGCAACAAAGGCGACCACTGGTTCGGTATCGCTGATATTGAAGACTTCGTGCGGTACGCCGGGTTTAATGTAAATGAAATCGCCCGCTTCGTTCTCAACGACCTGCTTGAGCCCCGGGCCGAATTCGTGACGCACTCTTCCTTCGATGATGTAAAGGATCACTTCGAAATCGACATGAATATGCGCATATGCGACGCCGCCCGGAGGAATCGTCGCAATGTTCGCTGACAGGCTGGTCGTGCCCACATTTTTGCGCGACATCCCTTGCTTATAACAAATCCCGTTCCAATCACGTCGCGCGCCGCCGCCACGAATGGTGAGGAGCCCACCATGATCTTCCACGGCGCTCAGTTTGATGTTGTCTTTGGTATCCGCCATTTAGTTTTACGAAAGAAGTCGTCGAGCGCTCGATTGTAAACCATCCAACCTCTTGGCGTGGGGTGTTCACGATGGGCGATTAGGAAAGCCGGGTCGGCATCATGCTGTTCAAATTCGATCACCGGGAAGTGATATCGCTGGGCGAGCTCCCTCATCCTTTCGTAATAGACTTCGCGAGCTGATGGCGAGACGCCCCTCGCGGCATAAGCATCGATTGGCATGCTTAGAATCAGTGGTTCCGCTCTAAGTTCGGCAAGTGTGCGGAAAAGGAGTTCCAGGTCAGTCCATTCGCTTGCAGCGGTAATTCGCGCGCGAAATGCCGCATCCCTCGCCGACCGAATTGTGTCAAAAGATTCCGTCTGTTGGTCCTCCCCGTCGGACGCCTTGCGAGCGTGCACCTTGTGCGGATGGACCGGTCGTAACCAATCTGGGACCGGCTTGCCTCCGCCCAAAATGTAAATGAGCGCTTCGAAGTGGTCTTGCAAATCGAGTATTGTGTTTTGCAGTTTTCCCAATGGCCACATGGCCATGAGAATGATGCGGTCCAGTGGACGGCCGGAAGCCAGGCACCTGGCAGCGAGCTGCAGTAATCCATCCTTTCCCAGGGTGTCTGGGAACTGAAGCATTCGCTTTGCGATATCGGTCTTCAGGCTTGAATCAAGGGCATTGCCAAACAGGGTGCCACTCGCCGCCGTTAACGAAAAGTTTCCTGCATAAAACTCCGGCCTGAGGGCAGGCGTTAAAAACGAGCTGGCCGATAGCGAGATTGCAATCTTCCGGCCGCGCAAGTCGGAGCCCAATGCGCCCAGCTTTTGCAAAATAATCAACGAGGTGGTACCCCCCTTGCCCACCGGACACACCTCAAATCCGGTCGGCTCACGGGAAAAGAAATCAGATGCTCTGTTGGGAATAGGGTCGATTAATTCCGAGCTGCCATAAAGAAGCAGGATGTCGGGGGCGCGCGCCGCAGCGCGCTCGAATGCCAGCCCCTGGTTCTTGATAAAAAAATCCCTTGGAGCGGTTGAATGAATCGTCCTTTCCTCAAGGTAAGTCGCCAGCACTCTGCCGCCGCACAGGATCGAAGCCATCAGCGCACAGGCGACCAGAGCGCCAGATAGGTGCGGCGTGAACGCGCGCGCAGTAGCGCGTCTGGTCATGAACATTCGGTAATATTGCGTTCGACCCAGACTTTTCCAAACTGATTTGGATTGGTGGAGAAGGTCGTAGGGTCGAGTTGCCGAGAGGGCTCAGAGTTAGTAATCAGTCGGGAATCGGTTTGAAACCAGCAAACATTTCGGCGGATTCAGATAACTTGTTGAGCGGGATACAATCGCAAACTTCAAAGAACCTGTTCCACATCGCGAGAACATTTGGGTTCTTGTGCGCCGCCTCGATTGCTTCCTGCGATTTCCATTCCGAGACTTCGATAATTGTGCCGTCGCGTGCGCGCATGATAGTCGGTGTGCGGTCTGTCACCAGCCCTTCCTTGCGCAATGTGGGAACACGACTTCTAACCAAGTCCAGAGTTTCGCTTTCCCTTCCGGGTTTGGGCCGATACGCGACAATGACAATGACAGGCTCGATCATTGCTGGGAGTCAGCATATTCGGATACGCGACAATAACAATAACCGGCTCGGACAGGCCTGCTTGGTCCCTGTCTAATCTTTCAGAGTCGCGCCTTAGATTTGACGCGCACGGTCAAAAGGATTCGTTGAAACGATGACCGATTGAACCGATGAAGGGATTGAACGGTTACAAAGTTACATTGTTACAAAGCGATAGGCGTCCTTGTAGCTTTCGTAACTCTTTTAACTTTTTAACTTGTCAAACCTAACTTATGGAACCTTTCGAGATCGCTGGATTGCCACCTGACGAAGTGAGCCACTTTATCCGAGGGGAGCATTCCGACCCCTTTCGAGTGTTGGGTCCGCACCGGGTTGGGGACGATTTGGAGATTCGCGTCTTTCGTCCCGATGCACGCAAGATTGAGATCGTGCTGGATCAACATCCGGAAGAGCCGATCGCAGCGCAGAAAATTCAGCAGGACGGTTTCTTTTGCGGGACCGTCCGGAACGCAACGCGGGATCTTCCATACCATCTTCGAGTGACTGCCTGGGACGGATCGCACTACCTGACACGCGATCCCTACCAGTACGGGCCGATCATGGGCGAGGTCGATCTGCATCTTTTCGCCGAAGGACAGCACTGGAAGATTTACGATAAGTTCGGCGCGCATGTGCGCACCATCGGCGATGCCAGTGGGGTTTATTTCTCGGTGTGGGCGCCTAACGCGCAACGTGTCAGCGTGGTTGGCGATTTCAACGGTTGGGATGGCCGGGTCAATCCCATGCGCAAACTCGTCGGGAGCGGTGTGTGGGAATTATTTTTACCCGGCATAAAACAGGGCGCGCACTACAAGTTCGAGATCCGCACTCAGACCGGCGCAGTGCTTCTCAAGAGCGATCCGTTTGCTTTTTTCAATCAGCACGGAATATCAACCGCATCGCTGGTGTACGATCTGGAACCTTACACCTGGAAGGATGGTGCGTGGATGGAATCGCGCCGGACGCGTAACTGGCCGAGAAGTCCCATCAGCATTTATGAAGTGCACTTGGGCTCGTGGCGGCGCAAGGCTGAAGAGGGAAATCGTCACCTCAGTTACCTCGAGTTCGCCGAGACGCTACTGCCGTACGTGTTGGAGATGGGTTACACACACATAGAGTTGTTGCCAGTCGCTGAGCATCCCTTCGAAGGTTCCTGGGGTTATCAGGTCACAAATTATTACGCGCCTACCAGTCGGTTCGGCACGCCTGATGAACTCCGTTATTTCATCGACAAATGTCATCAGGTCGGCATCGGCGTAATCATGGATTGGGTACCTGCGCATTTTCCAAAGGACGCGCACGGCCTGGCTGAATTCGATGGCACGCATCTCTATGAACACAGGGACCCGCGCCAGGGCGAGCAACAGGATTGGGGTACGCTCATTTTTAATTTTGGCCGCAACGAAGTGCGCAATTTCCTTATCGGTAATGCACTTTTCTGGCTGGACAAATATCACGTCGACGGGCTGCGAGTGGATGCTGTGGCTTCCATGCTTTACCTCGACTATTCGAGGAAACCCGGCCAATGGATCCCGAATGTTTACGGCGGCCGCGAGAACCTCGACGCCATCTATTTCCTGAAACGTTTCAACGAAGTCTGTTACGAGCGTTTCCCCGGAATCATGACCATCGCTGAGGAATCAACCGCGTGGCCCGGCGTATCACGTCCGACTTATCTGGGTGGGCTCGGGTTTGGATTCAAATGGAACATGGGCTGGATGCACGATTTTCTCGAATACATGAGCATCGACTCCATTTACCGGCGATATCATCACGGCAACATCACATTCTCGCTGCTCTACGCGTTTCAGGAGAATTTCATTCTGGTGCTTAGCCACGATGAAGTCGTGTACGGCAAGCGCTCGTTGTTATCGAAGATGCCGGGGGACGAATGGCAGAAGTTCGCCAATCTCCGGATGTTTCTGGCTTGGATGTACGGACATCCCGGCAAAAAGCTGCTTTTCATGGGTGGCGAATTCGGTCAGTGGAACGAGTGGAACCACGACACGAGCCTTGACTGGCAACTCGTTAGTCTTCCCCGGCACGACGGTGTTCGCCGGCTGGCCCAACATCTGAATTACATTTACAAAAGCGAACCGGCGCTTTGGCAACTAGACGATAGCTACGAAGGATTTGATTGGATCGATCTACACGATGCCGATAACAGCGTGGTTTCGTTCCTGAGAAAGTCGCGCGAGGGCGATGTGGTCGCATTTGTCGTGAACGCAACACCCATGGTGCGCTACGATTACCGTCTCGGCGTCCCCGAGCCCGGTTTCTATCGAGAGGTTATCAACACCGACGCCGAAACCTACGGCGGCAGCAATGTAGGAAACTTCGGCGGCGTTCAGACCCAGGACGTCCCCTGGATGGGCCGCGAAAATTCAATCCTGATTCATTTGCCGCCACTGGCGACCCTTGCGTTCAAGCGGGAGCGGTGAGTGTCTTTCCTTGTTTAGATCACCGCGTGGTTAGGCTTTCACCTCGCGGTTGTCGATAGCAATGGACAATTCGGCGGAACAATCACCCGAATCGCCTTTGATACGGCTTCATATCGAACGCTCGAAAACTCCGCTGGTTCGCCATCCAGGTTGACTGGAACCACTTCTTCTGGATGAACCTCCACCCACGGAGTTTGCCAATAGGAGATATATTCGCCATCTGGTGAAAGCTGTTGCAGTTCTCGCGCCGCAGTAAGCAGCGCGGTCGGCGGTATATGACGAATGACAAGCACATCGAGTAAACCGTCATCAATAAATGCGCGGGGAGCGACTTGGACACCGCCGCCCGTCTGGCGTCCATTCCCGATGATCGCTACTGGACCGCTACCTGTGATTTCGCGATCTGGCAAGATGACCCTGCCGTGATATTGATGAACGTTGATCGCCAGGATCGCACCCATCACGGTATAGGCGGCAGAGCCAAGCAGGCGTTTGAGGTCCGCCGAAGTGGTGGCTGTGACCCGCGCGCCGAAGCCGGCGCTGGCTGCGTTTAGGAACCAGCGCTCATTCGCCTTACCGACGTCGATTGGGACGGCCTCACCTTTCATACAAAGGGCCAACGCCTTCTCCGGATCACGCGGTATATCGCATCCGGCAGCGAAGTCATTCGCAGTCCCTAGTGGGATCACTCCCAAAACGGGGCGAGCCTCCCGGGACAGATCCATTAAGCCGTGAACTACCTCGTTGAGTGTACCGTCCCCGCCAGCAGCAATCAGCAAATCCACTTCGCCTGCTTCTGACGCAAACCGTTGCGCGTCGCCCTTTTCCCAGGTCACTCGTACTTCGATGCGATGTCCCACTTCTCGTTGCCCGACAACTTCAATCCGCAGCGCGTCATTGCAGGCCACCTTGCCGTTGAGAATCAACTGAACTCTTCTACTCTTCGCTTTGGCCTTCATCGAGATCGCAGTGGAATCGATTTAAACCTATCCATTTCAACGCAAACGCGAAGGAGAGCGTACCGGCGGAGAGGCTTCGTACGTGCGCTTCAAAAGTGTTTCGCTTAATTTCGCCTCAGGCTAAATTATGCAATAATGAGGAATCAAACGATGAAGGTTTGCCTGCCGCTCGCTTTACTCCTATCCGGACTGCTTTGCGGTTGCGCTGCAAATACTCCCTATTCGGAGACTGTGGTTGATACCAACAAGCACACTCAGCAAAGAGGGCTGCCTGAAACACCGGTGTACCGCAGACCAGTGTATACCCCGGGATCAACCGAGGAGCCCGGACTCGGAAGCCACTATTAACTCGATGCTGCGGAAGGTGTGATCGCTACCGTGGCTCTACTGTATCTCCGAGCTGAATTCGCCGTCGCTCACGCGGGTGCGAATTTTCATTTTTGTGCGGACCGTCGCGATCGTCCGGATGATTTTTCCGCGCTCGTTCATCGTGATGCTGTATCCGCGTCGCAAGGTCGCGTCCGGACCCAGCACGCGCAGGATTCCTTCGATGCGCTCAAAACGGTGTCTCGCGTTCTCCAACAATCGTGCT
>DATIOX010000029.1:0-16703 GCA_035472675.1 Candidatus Dormiibacterota bacterium | reverse complement strand
TATGCGATTGCGGGACGCGGGTAAACCCGCCAAAGTCGCTCTCACTGCCACGATGAGAAAACTCCTGATCGTGCTCAACAGTGCCCTAAAACCAGAGGTAAGTTATGCTTGAAACCAAGACAGTTACTAACGGCCCCTGATCGAGTGAACGCGAGCAATCTTGCCATGAACCCCGCCCGTGGCTTATCTCCTTCTCGTTAGATGATTAAGCGTGATCTCAAGCGACGAAGCCCCCTAAATCAGTTATTAGATGACCGGAAACCGGACAGTTGCAGAGATTTCCCTTCTGACACTCTTTTTTCTCCCGCGCCCTTTGGCACTCTTAGGCGCTGAAGCGAGCGGCACTGTTCCTTTCATTTTTGATGACAATCGAGTCTTTGCTCAGCTTGAATTTGTTCGGCCGGACGGGATCGTGCGAAAGGGATACGCGTTCGTAGATTTGGGAACACCGGTCATGGTGCTCGGCGAAAAACTTCGTCAAGAGCTTCAGGTGGATCAAAAGAACCCCCTCCGTTTCCGGGTGGGCGAGCTTGGGATCAGAGTTGAGTCATCCAACGTCGAAACAGATACGGGTTTAGGTATGACTGGTGCCGACGGTAAACGCACGGTGCCGGTGGAAGCAGTCTTATCGGCCAGCGTGTTGACCAGTTATCAGGTCGTCTTCGATTACGCGAGGCAAACGCTGACGATTGCGAAGCCGAAGACATTAGAAGGAAAGGGAGATGGGATCCCGTGCCGTGTGAACGAGAAAACCGGGCTGGTATCGATCACCGCTGAGATTGGAGGACAGAGTTATGCTATCGCCCTGGACACCGGCAGCGCGTATTCGTGGGTTAACGATACGGTCGCGCAACAATGGACGACGGCGCATCCGGATTGGAAACGCGGAATCGGAGCGGTGGGCGAAGCTAATATGCGAACTGGATCAGACGATGCAGAAGCGCGGGCCGAAATTTTGCGATTACCTGAAATCAGACTCAGCTCGCTCAAGCTGAGACAAATCGGAATGCTCGGTATTGCTCCCCAAGTGCCGCCGGTTCCGCCGGTTCCCGGCGAAAGCAAGGTGACGGGAAACTTTTTCGACTGGTATTCCAAAAAGGCTCCGGAGCCGGTGATTGGCTGGCTCGGTGGCAATGTGCTGAAGGGTTTTCGCGTGATGATCGATTTTCCCGGCCACACAACCTATTGGGAAAAAGAGAGCGATTTGGATTCGCATGACCTCGACCAAGTCGGTGTGATTCTCGAAAAACGGAGTGGCGGCTATTTCATCGCCGGAATCGCCGAAAAATCCGGAAAGCCTGTTTTGGATAGCGTTCAGATCGGCGATAAATTAATTCAGATTGACGGCGTTCGCGTAAGCGGCGCCACCCGCGGTGCTATATTTGCGGCGTTGCATGGCGAGCCTGGTTCAGTTCGATTACTCATCCTGGAAAGGGGCGGTCACCTGCTAAACGTGAGAGCGAAAGCAACTGCTTTTTGATTGTCGCGGGCAAGCGCTTGGAACAGTTATTAAAGAAATCATCTAACCAGTCGATGAGCCAACGGCCCCACCTCGAAATAAGCCCAGCATGTTTGCCACGACACCCTGCCGTGGCTTATCTCTTTCTCGTTAGACCGCAGATTAGGAGATTACTATGTCCAATACATTCAAAGCTTCGCGGGATATCATTATCCGAACCGAGAAGTGGTCAGAGGCACTGAAGTTTTATGGGTCGGTTCTTGGCCTGCCGATCATAGAGCGGAGCGAAACGATCGTAGGCTTTGAAACCGGTGCTTTTTGCCTATACGTGGAACGGGGTAAAGAACACGGGCCGGTCTTTGACTTTCTTGTGCCAGACATTCAAAAGGCCAAGCGGAAACTCGTAGCGGCCGGTTGCACCGTGATAGAGGAGAATCCAAAGATACCGCGCTGCTACATCAAAGACCCATACGGTACGGTATTCAATGTCGAGCAATCTTCCGGTGAAAAATAGGTTTATGCAGTCTAACCAGCCGATGAAGCCAACGGTCCCATTGCGATGCAACTTCAGCGTGTTTGTCACGACACCCTGCCGTGGCTTATCTCTATCTCGTTAGACCTATGCGCGGCCTAGTTGCAGTATTCACTTTGTGTTGCTTCGCATGTGCGAGTGAAAACGGCATCGCTTACGAGCGCACAGCGAGAGCGCATCTCAAGACAGGGAGGGCGCCAAATAAATTTTTCATGGGGACTGTCCTACGCGATTTGGCCAGCACTCTTCAAGCAAAATCTTGCGAATCTACACGTCGGCGGACGATGCCGGATTTCAGGGGACGCGTTATGACTTTGCCGCACAACTGTTATGACTACCCACGCAATTTCGGCGTGATTTACGAATGAAAAGTGCCAGGGAGGGGACTCGAACCCCTAAGGATTTCTCCACCAGATCCTAAGTCTGGCGCGTCTGCCAATTTCGCCACCCTGGCACACTCGTACTGGCATACAGGATTTGTAACTAGAGCCGGATCCAATCAAGGAGCAAACCACGCGACCGTTCTGTTCACAGAGGTCGATGTTAGGTAGTCGAGAAATCCTATGCTGCCGCGAAAACTTCGGAGTCGAGCGGATCGAAGTGCTTGCTGAATGCATAACGCAATTTGGCAAGCGCGTTTCGCTCCAACCGCCGAACGCGCTCCCGAGTTACGCCGATTGTCTCGGCGACATGCTCGAGCGGCTTTGCCACCGTGCCATTCAATCCGAACCGCTCTGTAATGATCGTTGTCTCACGCTGATTCAGCGTCTTTAGAAGTCGCCACACCTGATCGGAGAAATCTTTCTTGCCGAGCAATTCGAACGGCGTTTGCGCCTGTTCATCTGGAACGTTTTCCCCAATTTCGGTCATGTCATCGTCGCCAACAAACGCATCGAGCGATTCGGGACGCAGGCCAACGCGTTTCAATCACGACACTTTTTCGGGGGCAATACCGAGCTTCTCGCTCAGCTCGTCCTCGGTCGGTTCCCGACCGAGTGTATTACTCATTGCGGCCGAGGCGCGTCGCACGTGAGCAATTTTCTCAACACGTGAGCTGGTAACCGGATTGTCCTACCCTGGTTGGCAAGTGCGCGCTTGATTGCCTGTTTGATCCACCAACTGGCGTACGTGCTTAACTTCGCGCCTTTTTCGAATCGAAGCGATCCACGGCTTTCATTAATCCGATGTTTCCCTCGGAGAATCAGATTAAGCAGAGGCAGACCAAGATTGATGTAATCGCGCGCGACAATCACCACGAGCCGCAAATTCGCCTGAATCAGGCGCTCGCGCGCCACAGCATCCCCCCTTTGAATTTTCCGCGCGATTTGAATCTCTTCTTCCGGCGTCAAAAGAGGAATTGACCCGATCTCTTGTAAATATCTGTTAAGAGCGGCGTCGGTTGGATTCATGCCTAACTGTAATTTCTGAATCAAATGCGCCGCTACTGCACAGGTGCGAGATTTTCAGCTAAAGCAGCGGGGTAACCTGGGCTACCCCCGTTCGGGGAGAGAGGCGCGGCAGCTACCACAACAGCGGCCAAAGCAGTGTCACCAGGACCATCGCGATCAAAATGGACCCACAAATAGTGGACGTGCGCCTTTCCGCCCGCCACGCAGTATCATCGCTGTCTAAGTTTACGCCGGACTCAGAGACTAACCACAGGCTGTCGGGATGATTATCGAAAATCAGGATTTGCCGGATAGTTTTGCGGCCAAGACTGGTTCGCGTTGGCGGTGCAACGACGGCGAAAATTCTCCTTCGCCTCGAACTCCGTGAATCGCGAATGAATGGACCGCCGATGTCAGACACCCGAATCCATTTCAGGCGCAAATACTTTTCAGGACGCCGAAGCGAACGCGCGCCTGGCCGGCACTCGTAATTAAACCGTCGGATGTTCATGCATCCACGCTATGGCTGGCCGCTAGCTGGCCGCTATTGCACGTGTGCAGGATTTTTTAATCTCCCATGCAGGATGGCTGTCACTATCTCCTTTGGCCAGCATTGCGAAAAGAAACGAGCGGGGATTCATTTCTTAGAGAACTGCGACGGAGAAGATGCCGGAGAATCAGCGCTCCTCCAATAATCGCTGAAAAGTGATTTTTTTCCGACCAAAACATCGACGGCGGATGGGTAAACGCTAGGTGTTGCGCGCCAATGGCGGCTATGCCTGAAATACTAAAACGGCGAATTCGTTTCATTCAACAAAGAGAAGGACTAGACATTTCGCGGCAGAAGCGATCTAGAGAGGTGTGATAAAACTTATGGCTCACCTTTTTGATCCGCTCACGATTCGAGAGTTGCAGTTTGCGAACCGCATCTTCGTCTCGCCGATGTGCGAGTACTCGAGCACTGATGGCTACGCCAACGACTGGCACTTCGTCCACCTCGGCGGCCGGGCAGTGGGTGGCGCTGGGTTAGTGCTGACGGAGGCGACGGCCGTTGTTCCCGAAGGTCGCATCAGTCCGCACGACCTCGGCATCTGGAGTGATGGGCACATGGAAGTGCTGGCTCGTATCGTCAGTTTCATTCATGAGCAAGGCAGTGTCGCCGGCATGCAATTGGCGCATGCCGGACGCAAAGCCAGCACGCATCGCCCATGGGAAGGACAGGGAACGGTTCCGGAAAGCGAAGGCGGCTGGAAAAATGTCATGGCTCCGAGCGCGATTCCTTTCGCCGATAGCTACCCGATGCCGCAAGCGCTCACGCTGGATGGTATCCAGGAAACAATTGCTGCTTTTTCGAACGCGGCCCGACGCGCCTGTGAGGCGGGCTTTCGCGTGATTGAGATTCACGCCGCGCATGGATATCTCATTCACGAATTTTTGTCGCCGCTTAGTAATCGCCGCGATGATGCATACGGCGGATCGTTCGAGAATCGCACACGATTGATTCGCGAAATTGTGGCAGCGGTCCGATCCTCGTGGCCAAAGGGCGCACCGTTGTTTGTGCGCATTTCGGCGACCGATTGGGTCGAAGGCGGTTGGGATCTCGAACAGTCGATTGAGCTCGCTCGTGGATTGAAGCGACTCGGAGTGGACCTGATCGATTGTTCTTCAGGCGGCAACGCGCCGCACGCGGAAATCCCGGCTTGTCCCGGATACCAAACGCCGTTTGCGCAGAGGATTCGTCAAGAGGCTGAAATCATGACCGGGGCGGTTGGGATGATCACTTCTCCAGTTCAGGCGGAGCAGATCATCGGCACCGGACAGGCGGACGCGGTCCTGATGGCGCGCGAATTTCTGCGCGATCCTTATTGGCCATTGCGAGCAGCGCACGAACTGGAGCAATCAGTCTCCTGGCCAGTGCAATATTTGCGAGCTGCCCCAAAAGGCGCACAGGCCCGCGTTCCGGTGAACCTCGAGAAGTTGCAATCGTGCTTCGAGGAGCAACACGCGATTCCGGAAAGAACGATTTCCAATCCGTAAATTATTTACACGGAACCCGACGCGAAAAGCTGTGCAAAAACTCGTTAGGCAATTACGAGTCAGCTGCTCTACCACTGAGCTAAGCCGGCGCGAAAGAACGCAGTTTAGCGCGCCAGCACAGCGCGGTTAGGCGGCATCGCCCGTCTCACGTTCCAGATGAGTGTCGCCGCCTTGCCACACGCAAAGATGATGCGCGCGATCGAACTGCTTGGAACGCGTGTCGCGCCTCTCATTCGCAGAGCGCTCGGGTCCGAAACAACGCAACAGCTTTCCTCATCGAACTCGCGTCGTGCCGCGTGAGCGATGCTCTCCCGAAAGGAGGAGCCTGCTCTCCTCGAAGGTCGGAGAAATAATTACATCCTCTGATAATAGCTTTGCGCAGTCTGAGACCGTACTCTACGCTGCATGGCGGGGGGTTTGTATGTCTAATCAAGACGAGTCTCCAGAAAATCCTCCAGCTGATGCTTCCTCGGGGTTTGGCCAATCTACCCGTCGCACTTTTCTCTCTCGATTGGGGCTGGCTAGCTTGTTGGCAACGACCGGCCCTGTTGTGACAACGTGGGCTCAGCGTTCCGGAAAAGTGGAGCAAGGAATTTCAACCGCATCAAAGGACGCCATCCCGGTCACGCTTAGTGTTAACGGCAAGAAGCATGACCTGCGCATCGATCCACGCACGTCGCTGCTCGATTGCCTGCGCGAGCATCTGCATCTCACCGGTTCGAAGAAGGGATGCGATCACGGCCAGTGCGGGGCGTGCACGGTGCACATCAATGGGCGGCGCCAGCTTTCGTGTCTCGCTTTCGCCGCCCTGCACGAGGGCGATAAGATCACAACCATCGAAGGCATCGGTCAGCCGGAAAAAATGCATCCGATGCAAGCTGCGTTTGTGAAATGCGATGCCTATCAATGCGGCTATTGCACGTCGGGACAGATCATGTCGGCGGTCGCGCTCTTGAAAGAACCGTGCGGGCCGGAAGACGCGGAGGTGAAGGAGTTCATGAGCGGCAATATCTGCCGTTGCGGCGCGTATCCGAACATCGTGGCCGCAATCCAGAGCGTGCGACCAGCGAAGAACACCGGATGAAAGCATTCCAGCTCACACAGCCCAACGACACCGCGCAAGCGATCACGTCCGCCGCCAAAACGAAAACCGCTCAGCAAGGAGCGGAGATTCGCTTCATCGGTGGAGGAACGACGCTAATCGACTTGATGAAGCTCAATGTCGAGCAACCGCAAAATTTGGTCAACGTGAACCGGCTGACGCTCGACAAAATCGAGGCGACGCCCGACGGGGGCCTAACGATTGGTGCCACGGTGCGCAACTCGGACCTGGCCTGGCACCCGCTCGTGCGCAAGAATTACCGGGTTCTTTCCGAAGCGATCCTGAACGGAGCGACTGTACAGATTCGAAACATGGCCACGACTGCCGGCAATCTGTTGCAGCGGACGCGCTGCATGTACTTCCGGGACACGGCGATGCCGTGTAACAAGCGCGAGCCGGGCTCTGGTTGTGGGGCGATCAATGGCATGAATCGCGGGTTGGCCATTCTCGGGACCAGCGAACACTGCATCGCAACCAATCCGTCGGATATGAACGTGGCCATGGCCGCGCTGGAAGCGACCGTTCATGTGCGCGGCGCAAAAGGCGAGCGCGCTATCCCGATTGCAGACTTCCACGTGCTGCCCGGCAACACGCCGCAACGCGAGACGGTGCTCGAGCCGGGTGACTTGATCACGCATGTCACCCTGCCACCACCCGCGCCCGGAAATCGCTCGCTTTATTTGAAACTGCGCGATCGCGCTTCGTATGAATTTGCACTCGCTTCCGCGGCGGTGGTGATCACGGCCGCGAATGGAAAGATCGCCCGCGCGCGGATTGCGCTCGGTGGCGTAGGGACGAAGCCCTGGAGGTCGACCGAGGCCGAAACTGAACTAACCGATCAGCCCGCCAACGAAGCGACTTTCCAAAAAGCGGCCGACGCCGCGTTGCGCGGCGCAAAGCCGCAAAGCCAAAACGCCTTCAAGGTCGAGCTGGCCAAGCGCTGCCTCGTCCATGCTTTGAAACTCGCGACGCAGCCCGCCTAACATGCCTCAGGAAACTATAGCATCGCCGATCGGTCGCGACACTCCGCG
The DNA here is from genome assembly GCA_035472675.1 of Candidatus Dormiibacterota bacterium. Classification (GTDB taxonomy): domain Bacteria; phylum Verrucomicrobiota; class Verrucomicrobiia; order Chthoniobacterales; family UBA10450; genus Udaeobacter. Next base: position 9,154 of record DATIOX010000029.1, on the reverse strand, counting down.
CGTCGATGGGCCATTAAAGGTGACCGGAACAGCGCAGTATGCCTCCGACTTCCACTTTTCCGGATTGTTGTACGGCGTTCCGGTCGAAGCCACGATTGCTAATGGGAAGATCACGAAGCTCGACACCGCCGCCGCAGAGAAGATGTCCGGCGTCCGCGCCATTCTTCATCGTCAAAACATCGGGAAGATTTTCCGTTCGACTCTCGGGGAAGGCATGAACGGTATCTGCATCGAACGACGGCCGCCGTTCGAGGACGATGTCATTCGCTACTGGGGCCAATACGTCGCGCTCGCGGTGGCGAATACTTTCGAGAGCGCCAAAGCCGCAGCGGACGCGGTTCTCGTTAGCTACGCAAAAGAGAAACCGAACGTCGAACACAAGCTCACCGCCGATGATGATCCCGACGAGGTCATGACCAGCTACGGGCCGGTGAAGCGACTGCAAAGCGAGCGTGGTGATGCGGCCGGCGCCTTCGCCAGCGCGCCGGTGAAGCTCGACCAGACTTACGTCACGCCGGCCGAGACCCACGTTCCGATCGAGTTGCAGGGAACAACCGCGATGTGGGACGGCGACAAGCTGACGATCTACGAGGAATCGCAAGCAATCTTCAACATGCGCGGTGTGCTCGCGCAAATGTTTGGGCTGCCGAAAGAGAACGTGCGCGTCATCACCAAGTTTGTTGGCTCCGGTTTCGGCAGCAAACTTTGGCCGTGGACACATTGTCCGCTGGCGGTGGCGGCGGCGCGGCAGGTAGGCAAACCGGTCAAGCTCGTGCTCAGCCGCAAGATGACGTTTCAGGCGGCCGGTCATCGCGCCCACACCCAGCAACGTGTCCGGCTCGGCGCCACGCCGGAAGGAAAGCTCGTCTCGCTGGAGCACGATTACGTCTATTCCCGGGCGATGCTCGCGGATTATCACGAGAATTGCGGTGAAGCAACGGCCTACCACTACAGCGTTCCCAACCTGCGCGTGCACTTCGGGCGCGCGCAACGAAACATCGGCACGCCAAGCGATATGCGCGGCCCCGGCGCCGTCACCGGCCTTTACGCTACCGAGTCAGCCATGAACGAGTTGGCCGATCAGCTCAAGATGGATCCGGTTCAGCTCCGAATCCTGAACGAGCCAAAGATCGATGAAGGTGAAGGCCTTCCATTTTCATCGCGACATTACGTCGAGTGCCTCCAGGTTGGGTCTGAAAAATTCGGCTGGTCGAAGCGGAACGCGGAAGTTGGTTCGATGAAACGCGACGGATTAACACTTGGCTGGGGGGTGGCCGGCGCTGCGTGGATCGCGACGCGCGATTCCGCCGCGGCCAACGTCGAGCTGCGCGATGACGGCAGTGCCCGCGTCGCATGCGGCGCGCAGGATATCGGCACCGGCACTTACACAGTCCTCGCCTTGCTCACAGCGGACAAGACCGGCGTGCCGGTCGAGAAAATGGAAGTGGTGCTTGGCGACACTGAGCTTCCGCTCGGACCGGTGTCGGGCGGTTCCTGGGCCACCGCGTCGGTGGTGCCCGCCGTCTTTGCCGCGGCTGACAATGCCATCAGCTCGTTATTGCAGGTCGCCACAACGACGCCCGGATCGCCTTTCGAGAAACGAAAGCCGGATGACCTGGCGTTTCAAAACGGACGAGTCTTTGTCAAAGGTGATGGACTTGGCGCAGGCGTTCCGTTCGCGGACCTATTGAAACGTGCCAACCTTCGTCTCATCAGCGGTAGCGGCAGATCCGAAGGGATTTTCGGCAGCAAAGCGAAGCCGAAGTTCTCCATGCACTCATACGGTTGTCACTTTGCCGAAGTAACATGGCAGCCTGAGATCGCGCGGCTGCGCGTGAATCGCGTTGTCACGGTGATCGACGGCGGCCGCATTATCAATCCACTCGCCGGCCGCAACCAAATCGAAGGCGCGGTAGTGATGGGAATCGGCATGGCATTGTTAGAGCATACGACCTACGACCCGCAAAACGGCGCACCCATAAACAGCAACCTAGCCGACTACATCGTGGCCGTGAACGCCGACGTGCCCAAGCTCGAGGTGCACTTCCTCGATTATCCTGATTTAGAGCTCAACGCCGTAGGCGCGCGCGGCATTGGCGAGATAGGACTAGCCGGTATCGCGGCTGCGATTACTGCGGCGACCTATCATGCCACAGGCGTACGCGTGCGCGAACTGCCGATAAAAATCGAGGACCTGCTGACGTCGTCAATTTTGACCTAACGCATGAAAGCACTGCAACAGATCATCAAATGCGTCGCAGAAAACCGTTCGCAGCCGTGGGCTCTTGCGACGTTGGTTCAAACGGAAGGTTCTACATATCGCAACCCGGGTGCTCGCCTTTTGGTCGAAAGGAATGGCAAAACATTAGGAGTTCTGAGCGGCGGTTGTTTGGAAGAGGAAATCGGTCGTTATGGAAAAAAGGTTGTTGCCACTCGATCACCAAGCTTACTGTCGTTTGATACACGACGCCTTTACGGTTGCGATGGTCGCTTAAAGATCCTTGTCGAGCCTCTGCCCGCCGCTGAATGCAGCGGCAATCTCATCACCGAAATTGGCCGATTGCTCAAAAATCGACAGATTTGCCGCGTTCGCACACGCTTTGAAGGCGACACGCTTGGCTCCGATTTGCTGCCAACCGATGTTCTTCTGCCTACTCGGCGCGGCATTTTGATAGATGCAGTGGCCCCCCCTGTCCGACTTTTGCTCTTTGGCGCAGGGCCCGAGATCGAACCGATTACTCAATTTGCCGTGAATCTTGGCTGGATGATTGAGCATTTCGCCCATCCGTCCCAACTGACCGAAGACTTTCGGCCGGACGCACAAACCGCCGCGCTAGTCATGACTCATAATTTCGGTCGCGACCTGCTCGCGCTCGATCGCGTCCTGCCGCTCCAACTCCGATATGTTGGGTTGCTCGGTCCAAAAAAACGTCACGCCGAGTTGCTGGCTCGATTGAGCGAGTATCGGCCGCTCGATTTCGCATCGGGGAACCTGTTCGCGCCGGCTGGCCTCGATATCGGCAGTGAAGCCCCGGAGGAAATCGCGCTCGCGATTGTTTCCGAGGTGGCGGCGGTACTGTCCAATCGGGCGGGTGGTTTCCTGCGTGAACGTAGCAGTGACTCTCATACAATCACAACAACCGCCAGCGGAGAGGCGGCGTAGTGATTTAACGAGAGTAGCCGCTCTCGTCCTCACTGCTGGAAGTTCGACTCGCTTCGGAGAACCGAAACAGTTCGCGCTCTTTCAAGGCGAAACATTCATTAAGCGCATTGTAACAGGTGCGATCGAGGCCGACTGCGCGCCGGTCGTGGTCGTTACCGGCGAGGATTCAACACAAGTCACCTTAGAGCTGACGCGGCTTTCTGTTTCGATCGCGATGAACTCAGGTTGGTCGAGTGGGTGGATCGTCGATTCGTGTGGGTGTCCAACGCGGGATGGACCTCGCAGCCTGTTTTCCAGATCTATTGCGACTCAAAGAAGATAGCGGAGCCAAAAAGATCATTCTCGCGCGGGCACACGATGTCGTCTCGTTTGATTTTCCCGCCGGCGCGATCGACATCGACACCGCTGCAGGTTACAGAAAGCTCTATCAACCTCTCGCCGCACATAGCACGCGGTTGGGATAGCCGGATGTTCCGTTAAAAGGATCAAGAGCTTCCGATCCAGATCCCAACCAGAAAGACCAACACTCCGCCGACAATCACTTGAAATGCGGCGCGGAGAAAGGGCGTATCCATATACCGGTTTCGAATCCAGCTGATGACCAAGAGTTCAATTGCCACGATCACAACGGCAATGGCAGTAGCAGTTCGAAATTCTGGAATCAAATATGGCAACGTGTGACCGATTCCTCCTGCCGTAGTCATCAATCCGCAGACGATTCCACGCAGCAAAGGTTTGCCGCGGCCGGTCAGGCTGCCGTCATCAGAAGCTGCTTCAGCGAACCCCATCGAAATTCCTGCTCCGACGCTGGCCGCGAGGCCGACCACGAAAGCGGCGTGACTGCTGTGGGTCGCAAACGCTGCCGCAAAAACCGGCGCAAGGGTCGAGACCGAACCATCCATCAGTCCCGCCAGGCCGGGCTGCACGATTTGCAGGAGGAACAATCGGCGATGGGCTTTCTCTTCCTGGGCCTCAACTTCCGGGGTCAGATATTCCTGTTCGAGATTGTCGGCTAAGGTCACATGCTTTCGCTCCGCCTCCGCGAGATCTCCGAGTAGCTTTCGCGTTGACGCGTCGCTGGCTTTACTAGCAGCGCGCTCGTAGAAACGCCGGGTCTCTGTCTCCATTATCTCTGCCTGGCGCCGAACCGTCTTGATTCCCAGCGGCCGGATCAGCCAAACCGGTTTGCGGTGCACGAAGCCCTTTACGTCTTCTCGACGAATTAACGGGATGTGTTCCCCAAAACGGCGACGGTATTCTTCAATCAGTTTGCCGCGATGCTCATCCTCTTCCGCCTCCATTTCCTCAAAGATTTTGGCGGTTGCCGGGTAATCGGGTTTCAATCCCGCGGCGAAGTCTGCGTAAATGCGGGCATCGGTTTCCTCCAACGAAATTGCCAGCGCGAGAATTTCCTGTTCAGACAGATCTTTGAAATTTTTTGCCAAGGAACCTCCTCCCCTTACGAACCAAGGATGCGAATATCATTTCTTCGGCGCTTCAGGACGGGGCGGAGCTGCAGGCGTCGCAGCGAGGCGGACTGTTGTTCCGGTAGTAAGAGAGTCCGAAGGATTGACGATTACCTTGTCAGATTCAGAGACGCCGCTCAGGATTTCTGATTGAACGCCGAAGTCGCGCCCTACCTTGACGTCACGAAGCTGCACAACGCCGTTGGCGTCTACGACGCCAACTTTCACGCTTTTGCTGCGAAATATCAGTGTGTTATCAGGTAAAGTAACCAGCTTTCCTAAAGCAACCTCTGGCACACGGACGGTGGCGTAGCTGCCAGGCAGAATCTCGTTCTTCGAATTTTCCACCTGTAACTCAACAAGCATGGTCCGGGAATCCGGGGAGACGGCTCCCGACGTGGAGATCACTTTTCCGGGATACGTTTTTGCGCTTTCCGCGCCGACCTGAACGTTGAAGGTTTGTCCCACCGCGATGTTCGCTGCGTCCTCCTGCGGGATACGAAAATAAACACGCAGAGGATCTGTTTGTTGAATGTGAAACATCTCGAAGCTCGTATTGTTCGCGGTAATCAGGTCGCCGACGTTCACATTACGGACCGTGATGATACCAGCGAAGGGTGCGGTCACACGTTTAAAGGCGACTTCCTGTTCGAGAAAACGAAGATTGGCGGCAAACGCCTCGGTATTGGCCTGATTCGTGCCCTGAGAGGTGGCCATATTCTCCGCATCAAGTTGGGAGACAACACCCTGTTTGTATAAGTCCTGCCATTTCGTGTTCGTGCTTTTGGCCTGTTCCAAATTTCTTTTCGCTAGCACAGCCTGCGAGCGGGCTTGCGCGAGCTGCTGATCGAGGTCAGGTGTGTCGATCTCGGCGAGCAACTGGTCTTTCTGGACGTGCGCGCCGATATCCACGAGCCAGTCTTTTAGGTATCCATTCACTCGCGCGAAGATAGATGCTTCCTGCCACGGTTTGACTTCAGAGGGCAAGTTAAGCCCACTGTGAGGCGTGGTAACGGTCGGTGAAACCACTGCCACGGTAGTAATCGCCAACTCATTAGTATCAGCGGTGGCCACTTGGCGCTGCCGGAACTGCGGAACAAAGCCAGCGACCAATGCGATCAGAAACAATGCTCCGCCCGACATCAGGATAAAGCGATGCCTTCGGTGAGCCCGGGTCGGGTCTCCCTTATGTTCGTCGGAGTCAACGTTGTCGGTAGGAGTAGTTGTGTTCATATATCGAGGGATGTGTTTAGGTTGCGGAAACGGCCTCCTCAGGGACCGTTGATGGAACATTTTCTTTCGGTTCTGCCTTGGCAGTGTCGGCTGCTTGGCGGTGCAACAGGCTAAATACCACAGGCACAAAAAGTAGCGTCGCCACGGTTGCGAGCATGAGACCGCCAATGACCGCGCGCCCTAGCGGCGCGTTCTGCTCGCCACCTTCACCAAGACCAAGCGCCATTGGTAACATTCCAATGATCATCGCCGTCGCCGTCATGATCACTGGACGTAGGCGCCCTGTTCCGGCTTCCCACGCTGCTTTCACCGAATCCATTCCTTCCTGAAGGTGAGTACGCGCAAAAGTGACGACCAGAACAGAATTAGCAGTGGCGACGCCGAGGCACATGATCGCGCCCATCATTGCAGGCACGCTCAGCGTCGTGCTCGTAACATGCAGCCCCCAAATCACGCCCGCGAGGGCACCGGTCAATGCCGTTAAAATAATGAATGGGTCGAGCCAGCTCTGGAAATTGACTACGAGTAGCAGATAGATGAGCGCAATCGCCACTAACATTCCGATGCCCAACCCTAGAAAGCTGGAACTCATCGTTGATGCTTGTCCGCGCAGAACAATGCTGACCCCTTGCGGCGCGGTCTTCTGGGCTTGCGCAACGATAGGCCTAATGTCACTTAGCACTCCGCCGAGATCTCTGCCTCCAACTCCGCCGTAAACATCGACTACCGGGATAACGTTATAGTGTGTGTAGATGGGTTGGCTCGTGACCCTTGTTACGTCAGTTACATTATCGAGAATCTGACCATTGCCAGTTCCAGGTTTAGAGGCACTAAGTGGCATCGACTTTAGCTCGGAGAGCGTAGTAGTCTGACGTTCCGGGACCCTGACATTAACGAGATATTGAACGCCGGTAGTGTAATCAAGCCAGTAGGTCGGCGTCACCTGGCTGCTGCCACTCAACGCGAGCAGGACTGAACCGGCCACATCTCTCTCGCTTAGCCCAAGCTCCATCGCCTTTGTTCGATCGATGTTGAACTCAAATCGCTTCAAGTCGTTAGGCTGTTGAACCCTCACATCAACGGCCCCGCGGACTTGGCGGATTTTTTGTGCTATGGAATTGGCCACCTGCTGGTCGACGGTTTCATTTCGTCCGACCACTTGAATGTCCAGCGGCGCTGGAAGTCCGAAGTTAAGTGTTTGGCTGACGATATCGGCCGGCAGGAAGTAAAAGGTTGTCCCGGGAAACTCGCGGTTGAGACTCAGACGCAGGTTGCGAACGTAATTCGCTGTCGGCTTATGATTGGGTTTCAGTGAAACCAGAATGTCGGCGTCAGCGGGCCCTGAAATTCCGCTGTCGTTGTAACTCAGGTTGATGCCCGAAACCGGAAGTCCAATGTTATCGAGGATACCCTCAATCTCGTTCGCGGGAATTTGACGACGAATGGCCGCTTCTACTTCGTCAACCAGCTTGGCGGTTTGCTCGATTCGCGTGCCGGTAGGGGCGCGCACGTGCAATCGAAACGTCCCGGCATCCACCGAGGGAAAGAAATTCTGGCCCAGGAAAGGAACGAGCAGCCATGACGCAACGCAAAAGGACAAGAATCCAACGGCGAAACCCGCTCTGTGTTCCAGGATTCGCCCTAGCAAGTTTGCATAAGTTCCCCTAAGGCGGTTGAACGCCTTTTCAAAATTCTGCTGCAAAGCCACCAACGGCCGGACCCAAAACGGGACGTGCGTTCCGGCGACTCGTTCGTTCCGGCGCCGCTCGAACCACATAATCATCGTTGGCACCAGCGTGCGCGAAAGCACGTAGGAGGAGATGACGGCGAACATGACCGCCTCAGCCAGCGGGACGAAAAGATAGCGCGCCACCCCCGACAGGGAAAACATCGGGACGAAGACGATGCAGATGCAAAAAGTCGAAACCATTGCCGGCAATGCGATTTCACCGGCGCCTTTCAGAATTCCATCTTCAAGTTTTTCACCTGATGCCAGATGACGCTCGACGTTTTCGATTGTCACAGTGGCATCATCCACCAGGATGCCAACCGCGAGGGCCAGACCGCCAAGGGTCATGATGTTGATCGTCTGACCGAGCACACTCAGGATTGCCAGAGACGATAACACCGAAAGCGGAATGGACACCGCAATGATGAGTGTGCTTCTCCATGAACCGAGAAAGAGCAAGATCATCAGTGCGGTCAAAGCCGCTGCGATGACACCTTCCCTAACAACCCCGCTGACCGCCGCCTTTACGAACACGGATTGATCGGCGAATTGTTTTACCTGGATATCGCTGGTCACGGTCTTGAGAATGTTGGCCATGGCCGCCTTCACTCCCGCCGCGACGGAAAGGGTGGACGCGCTGCCATTTTTGAAAATACTGAGCAGCGTGCTGCGGACACCATCCTGGCGAACGATATTTTCCTGCGGGAAATAACCATCACGCACCTGTGCCACATCGCTGATGTGAATCACGGTCCCGCCGACACTTTTTATCGGCAGGTTGTTCAACAGATCGATTCGCGGCGGGTTAACGTTTAGATCAATCGGCACTTCTTTCCCGCCGATCTTGGCCGTGCCACTCGGATAGGTCAAAGAGCCATTGCTAATGGCAGTGACGACATCTGATTCGACAAGGTTGTTTGCCTCCAACGCTTTCAGATCGAGATCGACCGAAACCACCCTTTGCTTTCCGCCATATGGGTACGGAATGCTCACGCCGGGTACGCTGATGAGCCCGACACGAATCTGATTCAGGGCGATATCAAAAACCTGCTGCTCGGACAGCTTGGCGCTGCTAATTCCGAACTGCAGAATGGAAACGGTGGACGCGCTGTATTGGATGATCAGTGGCGGAGTGGTTCCTGGTGGCAGTTGTCTCAAAATGGTTTGGGAAACGGCGGTCAGTTGAGCCACTGCGGTCGAGGGATTCGTGCCCGGCTGAAAGAAAACTTTGATTACGCCGAAGCTGTCATAGGAGGTCGACTCAATGTGTTCGATATTATCTACCGTGGTCGTGAGTGCTCGCTCCTCGCTGTAAACAATTCGTTGTGCGATCTGATCGGCCGGCAGACCGGTGTAACTCCAAATCACACTCACCACCGGGATATTGATAGCTGGAAAAATATCGGTTGGCGTCTTGGTTATGACAAATGGCGTCATCAAGAGCAGCAGCAGTGCCGCCACGACAAATGTATAGGGGCGACGGAGAGCTAGACGAACAATCCACATAACGCGCCTCCGATCTGGCTAAGGATAGAGCAACTCGCCTTCATCGCCTCGACTTTC
>DATIOX010000028.1:0-4291 GCA_035472675.1 Candidatus Dormiibacterota bacterium | reverse complement strand
CGTTCCCAGTGGCTGAGACATTTCACGATTGGGGACTCTATTCGCAGGTGCTGTGGGGATTTAAGAAAGGATTGGTCGCTGGCATTCGTGGCGATATTGTCGACATGCAGGATTCCAAATTTACCGACGACTTAGATCGGCAATCACGCTGGCGGCTTAGCGCGAATCTCACCTGGTATCCGACTGAGTTCTCAAAAATCCGATTGCAGTACAATCAGGATTTTCTGGAGCAGAACTTTTTCCTCTCTGCACGCGAAGTCGAGTCGGTCTTTCTCCAGTGGGAATTCATCCTCGGCGCGCACGGCGCCCACAAATTTTAGCTCATGAAAAAAATTCTTTTACTTCTGCCTGCAATTCTCGCCTGTTCTTTGTCGGCGCATGCAAAATTAAACGTCGTCGCGACTTTGCCCGACTTCGGCTCGCTGGCACGCGACATCGGCGGAGACAAGATCAACCTCGTCGTTTTAGCGAAACCGACTGAAGACCCGCACTTTGTCGATGCCCGACCGAGTTTCGTCGTCTCGTTGCGGAATGCCGACGTTTTGATCGATGGCGGCGCCGAGCTTGAGCTCGGCTGGTTGCCGCCGCTTTTGCAAAACGCGCGCAATCCAAAAATTGAGATCGGCAAACCGGGACGGGTTCAGGCTTCGCAAGGAATTCGCCTCATGAACGTACCCGCGAACGTGACGCGGGCCGCAGGCGATGTGCATGCGCTCGGCAATCCGCATTTCACTGTCGATCCAATCATCGCCAAAGCGGTCGCGCAACATATTGCGCAATCGTTTTCGGCTCTCGATTCAGCGAACGCCACATTTTACGAAGCGAACTACAAGAAGTTCGAGGCGGCCATCAATGCGAAGTTACAGGAATGGGGTGCCACCATGCTGCCGTTCAAAGGCCAGCACGTGGTCGCGTATCACGATTCGTGGCCGTACTTCGCGCACCGTTTCGGCCTTAACATCGACATATTCCTCGAGCCGAAGCCGGGAATTCCGCCGTCGCCTTCGCATCTCGCCGAAGTAATCTCGCAAATGAAAGCGCAACATATTAAAGCTATTATTGTCGAACCGTTTCACGACCGGCGGATCGCTGAGAAAGCGGCAAGCGCGACCGGAGCTAAGGTCGTGGACTTCTCACAATTCCCAGGTGGCATGCCAGGGACGGACAGTTATGTGAAGCTCATCGACACCCTCGTCTCGCGACTGGCTGCGGCGCTGAAATAGTTATGTGGGAGGTAATGTTTTGGCCAATCGTGGCTTGCGTTCTCTTGCCCGGGTTGCTCGTTTATTTCGGCCTGCATGTCGTGCAGCGCGGAATCATCTTCATCGACATCGCCATGGCTCAAATGGCGTCACTGGGAATTTGTCTCGCTGTGCTGCTACATCTCGATCTCGAAGGCTGGACAACTTTCGTAATTGCGCTCGGCTTCACGCTCGCAGGCGCGGCGATTTTTTCCGTGACGGGGAAACGGGCAAGCCAAATTCCACAGGAAGCCGTCATCGGCATTTCCTATGTGGTAGCGGCAGCCGCGGCAGTGTTGCTGCTGAGCCGCGCGGCGGAAGGCGACGAAGAAATCAAGAACATGCTAGTGGGAAATATTCTGCTCGTGACCCCTCGCGAAGTTTGGGAGCGCTTCGCGCTCTTCGCGGCTGTTGGGATCTTACATTTCGTTCTGCGCAAAAATTTCCTGCTCGTCTCGTTTGATCGCGATGGGGCGTACCAAAAGGGTTTGCGCGTGCGCTGGTGGGATTTTCTTTTCTATGCCGTATTTGGCCTGGTTGTGACCAGTTTCGTTCGCATCGCCGGCGTTTTGCTCGTTTTTAGTTATCTGATTGTCCCAGCGGTCTGCGGAATCAATCTGGCGACGAGAATCAGTCACCGTTTGCTCATCGGCTGGATCATTGCACTCATCGGCGGAATCGCTGGTCTGTTTCTGTCGTTCTGGTGGGACCTGCCGTCCGGCGCAGCGATCGTTTGCACGTTCGGCGCGCTGTTAATACTCATATCGTTCCTCGGGCTGTGGCGTCGCCGCGCGAAACTGTAGTGGCGGGCGTTCGCTTCTGAAATAGATTGCAGCCGGCACGGCTGCCACTACAGAAGAGAACATCGCGTCTTTTCTGGATCAACACTGAGGGTGTCTACCCGATTGACAAGATACCCGGTAGGGGTATCTCTGATTTTCAACGAAAGAACACGATGGCTCACACAATTCGAGACAAGACGAAGCTGCTGCATCGTGTTCGGCGCATCCGCGGACAGCTTAACGCGATCGAGAAAGCCCTGCTGGCGGAGCATGAATGCTCAACCATTCTTCTGACGGTGGCTGCGTGCCGAGGCGCGATGGATTCGCTCATGGCGGAAATCATCGAAGACCATATCCAGTTCCACATTCTCGATTCGGAGCACAAGCCGACTGCGGAACAAAAGAAAGCGGCCAGAGAAATCATCAGCGTCGTAAGACGCTATCTCAAATGAACCATCCGCACGATTCAGAACACGACCATACCGACGACGGCGAGCATGACTTAGAACATGAGTCCGCGCACGAGCATGACGGCGGAGTAGCGGAATATGTGCGACTGGCGCTGATGGCGGCGGTGATCGTCGCCAGCTTGACCGGCTGGTGGCACAATTGGATGCCGCGCGACTGGCTGGCCTTCGCCGCCACACTCATCGGCGGTTTCCCTATTTTCAAAGAGGCGTGGGAGAACATGCGCAAGCGGCGCATGACAATGGAGCTGTCGATGACGCTCGCGCTCGTCGCGGCGCTTTGCATTGGGCAGTTTCTGACCGCGCTGGTTATCGCGTTTTTCGTGCTCTTTGCCGAGTTAGTCGAAGGTTACACGGTAGGCGGTGGGCGGCGCGCGATCCAAAATCTCATCGATGCGCTGCCGCGTCAGGTCCGGGTGCGGCGTGACGGCCAGGAGCGTGAGTTGGGTACGAGCGAAGTTGCCGCCGGCGAGACGATCATCATTCGGCCCGGCGAGCGCATTCCCGCTGACGGCGTAGTGAGCAAAGGCCACAGTTTTGTCGATCAATCCTCGATCACCGGGGAGTCGTTGCCAGTCGAGAAAGTCGAGCAGAGCAAGGTTTTCGCAGGCACCATCAACAAGGATGGCGTACTGGAAGTGGTCGTAGAAAAAATCGGGCGCGACACCACCTTCGGCAAAATCATCCAGATCGTGGAGGAAGCTGAAAAATCCCGGGCGCCAGTGCAGCGCATCGCCGACCGGCTTGCGGCCGGGCTTGTGTATTTCGCGTTTGGCGCGGCAGTGCTCACGCTCATCGTGACACGCAATATCACTTCGACCATCGCAGTTATCATCGTCGCCGGCGCGTGCGGCGTTGCAGCGGGGACGCCGTTAGCGATTCTGGCCGGAATCGGTAGCGCGGCTCGGCGCGGCATCATCACCAAGGGCGGCCTTTATCTCGAACGGCTCAGCCGCATCGACACTATCGTTTTGGACAAAACCGGCACGCTCACTCTCGGAATTCCCGAAGTGACCGCCGTGCGGGCGATCAATGACGCGACAGAGAATGGTGTGCTCCAGACCGCTGCCATCGCCGAGCAACATTCCGAGCACCCGCTCGGCGAAGCGATTGTGCGCCGCGCGAGAGAGCGCAACTTGCCGTTACGTGAGTATTCGCAACTGCGTTACTCGCCAGGCAAAGGAATCTTCGTCGAGGAATCAGGGACGCGCATCATGGTCGGCACGCGGGCATTGTTTGAAGAGCATGGCGTGTCGGTTCCCACGAATGCGCTTTCCGAAGTCGGCGATCATAATGGTTCGGGGAAAACCGTCGTGCTCGTCGGACGCGACCGTCGCGTTCTCGGGACCGTAACGTTGGCTGACCAGCTTCGCGCCGAAGCGAAGGAAGCCGTGAACGATCTAAAAACGCAAGGTTATCGTGTGATCCTGCTGACCGGTGACAGCTCCGACGCTGCAAAAACTATCGGTCGCGAGCTGGGCGTCGATGAATCGATCGGGGACCTGTTGCCCGAGCAGAAAGTGGAAAAAATTCGCGAGTTGCTGCACGCCGGCCGCAAAGTGGCGATGGTCGGCGACGGCGTAAACGACGCCCCCGCGCTCGCCGAAGCAACAGTCGGCATCGCTATGGGCCAGGGCTCCGAAGTGGCGCTCGAAACCGCGGATGTGACGCTGATGACCAGTGACCTCTCGCGTCTCGTGGAAGTGCTCGCGATCAGCAAGCGCTGCTATCGCGTAATTATGTTTAACTTTTGGGGCACAATCGGCGTGGATACCGTCGGCATTATATTGGCGTTTTTCGG
>DATIOX010000027.1:0-16929 GCA_035472675.1 Candidatus Dormiibacterota bacterium | reverse complement strand
CGGGATTGCCAAACTGACGGAGCAAAGGCTGGCGTCGGACGAAAGCACGATTGAAACAATGGCGGGGCTGCAAACGCGACCGGGGTTAGTGTTAGGCACGGCGCGTTACATGTCTCCGGAACAGGCGCGCGGCCAGAAGGTGGATGTGCGCACGGATATTTGGAGCTTGGGCGTAGTGCTCTATGAAATGGTGGGAGGGAGCCCGCCGTTCCGCGGCGAAACGCCGAGCGATTGCATTGCCTCCATCCTGACAACAGAGCCGCCACCTTTATCCGGCGTATTGCCGGATATTCCGCTCAAACTCGAATCCATTCTGGAAAAGGCCTTGTGCAAAAACAGCGATGAGCGTTACCAGACGATCAAAGAGATGCTCGCCGACCTGGGCATTCTCAAGCGGGAACTGGACGTGGAAAGCTCCTTAGCGCGGACCAAGGCGCGTGCCCAATCTATCGTCAGCAAAATCAAACGTCATAAGCGAGGCTTGTTACTCACTCTGGCGGCGGCGCTCCTGGCGGCCGCGGCGGTTGTCCGCTCTTTTTTCTTTGTCACTCCGGCGCCATTGCCAAACGAAAAATCCATCGCCGTGCTGCCATTTGAAAACCTGAGTGAGGAAAAATCCAACGCCTACTTCGCCGATGGGATTCAGGACGAAATTCTAACCCGGCTCTCAAAGATCGCGGATCTCAAAGTAATCTCGCGCACGTCCACGCAGCGTTACAAGAGTACATCTCAAAAACTTTCTGAGACTGCGAAGCAACTCGGTGTCGCCAATCTCCTGGAAGGCAGTGTCCAGAAAACAAATGATCAGGTGCGCGTGAATGTGCAATTGATTAGAGCCGCGAACGATTCGCATCTTTGGGCAGAGACCTTTGATCGCAGAGTGACTGACATCTTTTCTGTCGAGAGCGAGGTGGCCAAAGCCATTGCCGATCAGTTACGGGCGAAACTCACCGGTGAGGAAGAACAAGTCATTGCGGCTAGACCGACAGACAATCCTGAAGCTTACGATGCCTACCTGCGCGGTCTGGCTTACACCCTTAAAACGGGAAACTCACCCGCCAATACTCTTGCGGCACAGAAATATCTCAAAGAAGCGGTGCGATTGGACCCGAAGTTCGCGCTTGCCTGGGCGCTGCTGTCATACGTCGATGCGCTCGGCTATCTCACACTCACTCTTCAACCAACGGTCGCCCTCCGTGAAGAGACCGGGCAGGCAGCTGAAACGGCGCTCACTCTTCAGCCAAATCTCGGCGAGTCCATATTGGCCAGGGGATATTACTACTACGCCTGCCTGAAAGACTATGACGCCGCGGTGCGTTACTTTGAGCAAGCACGTCAGTTTCTACCGAATAGCAGCCAGATTCCTGAATCGCTGGCCTACGTTGCACGCCGGCGAGGTCAATGGGACCGGAGCGAGTCCTACTTCAACGAAGCTGAGCGTCTCGACCCGCGCAATGTTTCCCTACTCACCCAGCACGCCCAATCGTACATGATACTTCGTCGTTTCCCAGAGGCGCTGCGGAAGTTTGATCAGGTGCTCGATGTTATACCGAACGACCTGGATACCCTTGCACAGCAGGCGGGTATTGCCCAGGCGCAGGGCGACCTTCCGCGGGCTGCTGCACTACTCGCTCCGCTGCATCCGCCCGCCGACGATACGGGCGCTTTGGAAATACAGGTTTACCAGGCGATCCTGGAACGTCGGCCTGCACAAATGATTTCTCGGCTAAAGGAGGTACTTGCCAAGCCTGATCCGGCGTTGGGTTATAACAATGGCGAATTGCGGTTCTGGTTAGGCTGGGCGCAAGACGTCGGCGGCGACGATGCCGCTGCCCGGGAAAGTTGGCGACAGTCGCGTACCGAACTGGAACCGTTCCTTAAAGAACAGCCGGATAACTATGTTCTCATTGGAGATCTCGCGCTGGTCAATATGGGGCTTGGTGATAAAGCCGCGGCGTTAGCTCTGTCGGAGCAGGCGATGAGGGTGCTCCCGCTAGAGAAAGACGTCGTAGACGGTCCCGCGCCGATCGAGATTTTCGCCCGGGTGGCCGCGCAAGTGGGAGAGCGGGACCGCGCCATCGCCGCGTTGGAAAAACTATTATCGATACCTTCCGAGGGCGCACTGGCGTCACGCGTGCCGCTCACTCCTGCGCTCCTCCGGCTCGATCCGATGTTCGATCCGCTTCGGCACGATCCGCGCTTCCAGAAATTGATAACGGAATCTGTCTCAAAACCTCTCTAGGCCCCAGGTGGGAGCGTGCGCTCCCCGGAAAAGAGATCGCCTCGGCACAGCCGGTTCGACTTCGCTCAGGGCAGGCTCATTGGCGACTACAGATAACGGCTTCGCATGGATCTGTTCATCAGACGCACGCGCCAGCTCATCGCAGTAGGCATTTCACGTTTGTGCATGAGAAGCGCGTTGCAGTAACGTTCCCCGCATCGGCATGGATCCGGCTACCTTTCTTACCGAACTGAGGCGACGCAAGGTTTACAGAGTCGCGGTCGCCTACGCGATCGTGGCGTGGTTACTGATTCAGGCAGCTTCCATTTTGTTCCCGACTTTCGAAGCGCCTCCGTGGGTGATGAAAGTGTTTGTCAGCGCAGTAATTCTCGGCTTTCCAGTCGCGCTGATCCTGGCGTGGGCATTCGAGCTGACTCCGGAAGGAATCAGGCGCTCGGAAGAAGCTGCGCCGCGCGCCTCGAAGACGTCGAAAACCGGCCGCAAATGGACCGCGATCATTGTCGCCGCCGCTGTGCTCGCGGCTGCGTTGCTCGCGTTTCAATTTGCGCGAACACGACAACCGGCGATTGCCGAGCTGCCAAAACAATCCGCGCCAATAGCGACGACGGACAAATCAGTTGCTGTGTTGCCATTCGAGAACCTCAGCTCGGATAAGGAGAACGCGTTTTTTGCGCAGGGTATTCAGGATGAAATCATCACCACGCTCTCGAGAATTAGCGGACTTCGCGTGATCTCCCGCACTTCCACTGCCCGCTACAACAGCGCTCCGGAAAACCTGCCGGAGATCGGGCGACAGTTGCGCGTAAGCAATGTGCTCGAAGGCAGTGTCCACAAGGTCGGCGATCGGGTCCACATCAACGTGCAGCTGATCCAAGCCGATAATGACGCGCATTTGTGGGCGCAAAGTTACGATCGGCAATTGACAGACATTTTCGGCGTAGAAGGCGAGGTAGCGAAGAGCATCGCTGAATCGTTGCAGGCCACACTTTCGCCACAGGAGAAAGCGCGCGTCGAAACCAAACCCACAACCAACGCCGACGCGTACGTGGTCTACTTGCGTGCCCGCGATTATCAAACGCGACCTGATAATCTGCTCCAGGATTTTCAGTCGGCGATAAATCTTTACGATCAGGCGATCAAACTCGATCCGAACTTCGCTCTTGCTCACGCGCGACTCTCGGCCACGACGAGTCAGCTATACCATTTCTTCGAACCGACCGAGACGTGGAAGCAAAAGGCGCATGCGGAAGCGCTGGAATCGCTGCGACTCCAGCCGAACCTTGGCGAAGGCCACCTCGCACTAGCGCTCTATCACTATTACATGGAAGGCGATTACGATGCAGCCTTGCGTGAGCTCGCGCTCGCGACGGAGGCGCTTCCCAACGACGGCGACGTGGGCCTTTACACCGCCGCAGTTCTGAGACGCAGTGGGCATTGGACACAAGCGCTCGCTGCGTACCAACACGCGGAACAGATCGACCCGCGCAATTCCGTTACACTCTATGACGCCGCGCAAACCTACTTCGGCGTACGCGATTGGCCAGCCGCGGTCAAAGGAATGGATCGCGTCCTCGCGCTCGCTCCGGATTCGGTCAACGTCAAAATACAACGGGCCTACATGGAGTTTTTCCGCAAAGGCAGCACCGCCCCGATTAAAGCAGTTCTGGAAAGCTTCGCGCCAAATCTCGATCCCGACGGGATCGTCACCTTCAGTCGCTGGGACGTGACTCTCATGGATCGTGATCCGGATGCAGCCGAGCGTGCGCTGACATCAGCTCGGCTGGAGAACTTTGTCGCGCCTACGGGTGTGCCATTGCCGAAGACCTACCTTGCGGGCTGTGTGGCGTTGATGCGTAACGATGCTGCACTGGCGCAACATGAATTCGAAGCGGCGCGGCCGATGTTGGAACAAACTGTGATGAAAAGTCCGCAAGACGGCGTTCGCCACGCGCAGCTTGGGCTTCTTTACGCGTTGATGGGACGCAAAGAGGACGCGTTGCGCGAAGGCCAGCGGGGAGCGGAATTGACGCCCGTTTCTAAAGACACAGTGAATGGAGCCACAGTTCAGGGATTTCTCGCGTTGATTTGTGCGCGCAACGGGGATGCCGATCGCGCTGTCGAACTGGTCGAGCGCCTTCTCACCACGCCTTTCGCCGTCGATTACGCCGACGACAGCATCACCCTTTCAGATCTGCGCCAGCGGTGGGAATGGGATCCGTTACGGAACGATCCGCGTTTTCAAAGAATCCTCGCGGGGCCTGAACCCAAGACTCTGTACAAATAGCTGAGCGCTCCCCAGAGTTTTCCGCTCAGACAGCGGACGCTACAAAAGAACGCAGCGAATCTCACTCTCCGGGCTGAGTTTAGTGTCGTCTATTAAAAGTGCTTCGCCCTCGGACAAGTGGCTGATATTTCAATACCAGGTGAAATCGCAGCACACTTCTGTCTTCGCAGCATTCATTCTGGGCTTAACTTTTGTCGCATCAATGCGTGCACAACAAACTCCGGCAGAACGGGTGGCCCAAATTCAGGCTGCATTGCGCGACGCCAAGCTCGATGGCTGGCTCTTCTACGATTTTCGCCATAGCGATCAGCTCGCTTACCGAATCTTGAAGTTGGACGAAAACATGTTCGCCTCACGCCGCTGGTTCTATTACATACCAGTCTCGGGCGAGCCAGTTAAAATTGTGCAGTCAATCGAGAAGTTCAAACTCGACTCGCTCCCGGGCAAGAAACTGGTGTTTCGCGGCTGGCAGGAATTGCACGCACGACTGCGAGAGGCGCTGGGCGCGGTGCCGGGGGAATCGAAGCGCCGCATTGCCATGCAGTATTCGCCCATGAACGACATCCCCTACATCTCACGCGTAGACGCCGGAACGATCGAGCTCGTCCGGTCGTTTGGGGTGGAACCGGTCACGAGCGCGGAACTAGTACAACGATTCGAGGCTGTTTTTTCTCCGGCTCAACACCAGATGCATGTGGAAGCTTCCGACAAAATGCATCGCATCATTCAAGAGGCATTTGGCGAGATTGCGCGCCGGATTCGCGCCAACGAACCAGCTACGGAGTGGGATATCGCGCAGTTCATGCTCCGTCGCTACAGCGAGGAAGGAATGCAGCAGGAGCCCATGATCGTTGCGGTGAACGCAAACAGCGCCAATCCGCACTACATGCCGACGAAGGAAAAGAATTCACCTATCAGGCGCGGCGATTTCGTGCTGATCGATGCGGCCACTAAACTGAACAAACCCGAGGCAGTTGCGACTGACCAAACCTGGACTGGCTATGTGGGCGAAAGTGTTCCGGAAGAGTACTCGCGCATTTTCAATATTGTGCGTGAAGCGCGTGATTCTGCCGTCGATTTCGTGCGCAAAAACATTCGGGCAGGTAAGTCGATTCGCGGAGCGGAAGTGGATGATGTGTCGCGTGGTGTAATTACACGCGCAGGTTTCGCGGACCAATTCACGCATCGCACCGGCCATTCCATTGGCGAAGAAACCCACGGCAATGGTGTCAACATTGACGATTTCGAGACGCGCGATTCGCGCCGTATCATTCCAGGAGTTTGTTTTTCGATCGAGCCTGGGATTTACCTCGAAGGAAAGTTTGGGGTTCGATCAGAAATTAACGTTTACGTTTCGGATAACGGCATCGAAGTCACCGGGCAGCCAATTCAAACGGAGGTCATCGCGATCCTAAAGACTCCGTGAGGTCCGAGTCGACCGGCATTTCACGCGAGGCGCGTGGGCGCAGGAAACGACAACGCCTCGACACAGCGCGTTCGACTTCGCTCAAAGCAGGCTCATTGGCGGCTACGACATTACGTCTTCGCGTAAACTTCGGAGCCCTTCGCGACAAACTCCTTGGCTTTTTGTACCAAGCCCGCTTGCAACGCTTGTTCCTCGGAGAGTTTTTGTTCGGCAGCATACTTCCGAACGTCTTCCGTGATGCGCATGGAACAGAAATGCGGTCCGCACATGGAACAAAAGTGCGCTGTCTTGGCACCTTCGGCGGGAAGAGTTTCATCGTGAAACTCGCGAGCGGTTTCGGGATCGAGCGAGAGATTGAACTGGTCCTCCCATCTGAATTCGAACCGCGCTTTTGAAATGGCGTTATCGCGGTACTGCGCACCGGGATGACCCTTCGCTAAATCGGCGGCGTGCGCGGCGATTTTATAGGCAATGACGCCGTCCTTGACGTCCTTCTTGTTAGGCAAACCGAGATGTTCTTTCGGCGTCACATAGCAAAGCATGGCGCAGCCGTACCAACCGATCATTGCGGCGCCGATCGCGCTGGTGATGTGATCGTAGCCGGGCGCAATGTCGGTCGTTAACGGCCCCAGCGTGTAAAACGGCGCTTCGTCGCACCATTCGAGTTGTTTCTCCATGTTCTCCTTGATCATGTGCATGGGAATGTGGCCTGGGCCTTCGTTCATCACCTGCACATGCTGCGCCCAGGCGCGCCGGGTCAGTTCGCCTTGCGTGTATAACTCAGCAAACTGCGCTTCATCATTCGCGTCAGCAATACTACCCGGCCTGAGACCGTCGCCGATGGAAAAGCTAACGTCGTACGCAGCCATGATCTCGCAGATCTGGTCCCAATGCGTGTAGAGAAAACTTTCCTGATGATGCGCGAGACACCATTTGGCCATGATGCTCCCTCCCCGTGAAACAATCCCTGTCGCGCGTTTAACCGTTAAAGGGATAAAGCGTAATAGGACTCCGGCGTGGACAGTGAAGTAATCGACCCCCTGCTCCGCCTGTTCGATGAGCGTGTCGCGATAAATTTCCCAGGTCAGTTCCTCCGCGCGGCCGCCAACTTTTTCCAGCGCTTGATAAATCGGCACGGTGCCGATCGGTACAGGCGAATTGCGAATGATCCATTCCCGCGTTGCGTGAATGTTTTTGCCGGTGCTGAGGTCCATCACAGTGTCGGCGCCCCATTTCGTCGCCCAACGCATCTTTTCGACTTCTTCTTCGATCGACGACGCCACGGCGCTGTTGCCGATGTTGGCGTTGATTTTTACCAGGAAATTGCGGCCGATAATCATTGGCTCGCTTTCCGGGTGATTGATGTTCGCGGGGATGATTGCGCGGCCGCTTGCTACTTCTTGCCTGACGAATTCGGGAGTGATCTCGCGTGGGATGTTTGCGCCGAAAGATTCGCCGGGATGTTGTTGGCGAAGATCATTTCTACTGTAGCCGGGGGCGTTGACCCCGGGAGGGTGCCAAACGCTCGAGCGACCGGGATCACCGATCCCGGCTGCAATCAGCCCGTTTTCGCGAATGGCGATGAATTCCATCTCCGGGGTGATGATTCCCTGCCGCGCGTACCAAAGCTGCGTGACCGGATGACCGGCAGAGGCGCGTAATGGTTTGCGGTGCGCCCCCGCCGCGGTGGGCGAGCTCAGGTCGCGCCCTACCAAACCATTCTTCCCGTTCCCGCTGGCTGCATGTTTTTCCGACAGGTAGCCATCATCAATTGGCCTAACGACTCGTCCTTCGTATTCCTCCACATCGCTGCGGTCACGAATCCATTTCGCACGCGACGCTGGCAGGCCTTGCGTGGCATCGCCATGAAATTCGGGATCGCCCCAAGGGCCGCTCGTGTCGTACACGCGCACTGGTTCGTTCTGAAGAATTACGGGCGAGGCGCCCGCGCTACCCTCGATCTGGCCGCCGATCGATTTTGTCGGCGCGAGAGAGATTTCCCGGAACGGGACGCGAATATCCGTATGCAATTTGCCAGCGACGTAAGTCTTTTTGGAATTGAAACTCGATCGACTCCCGTCTCTCTCGCCGCTACCGGTCGCGGCTTTACCTTCTATGTCGCTCGCCCCGCTCGCTCCGTTTGGCAAAGGCGTTTCCGTGCTTTGTGAATCAATCGAGTCTTTGGGCGCAATCATGAATGAGTATGATCAGTGTGCTTTTGGGAGGTTCCTCAGTTCATTCGGGATGACATTCATAAAACAATAAAGCCATGCGCGATCGCGCGCATGGCTGACATCACCAGTCCGGCATCGGACCCTCGCTCCCTTCGGCGGCATTACCCGCATCAGGTTCAAGGGGTCGTCCAAAAGTCGGACCTCTCAGCCATAGCGGCTCCCCCGCAGTTTGCTTCTTTGTCAGAATAGGACTCACGCGAGCGAAGTCAATTGCTCGTGCGACGAGCACAAGTTTGCGAAGAAACACGACGTCCGAATGACGTCGTATCCTTTCGGGTCGCGTTTAACCAGGGGACTACCTGGAGGCTGCCTCTTGCTTTATGTTGGTGTGGAAAATCGCCAGCCAATCGTTCCCTTCTTTTTTCCAGACCGATCCAGAGTTGTACGTGCCGGAAGCATCCTTACCATCAACGGTGCCTTCAACTTTCACTGTGTAAGTGGTCACGATGACATCTTTTTCATCAGAGAACGTGTCATAGTTGCTGATGGTGAACGATTTCATGTCCCACTTCTTCATGTCGGCTAATTCTTTCTCCAGATTGGAGACACCGTCTGCATAGACGCAGCGGATCTCCTTATCTACGACTTTCTTGAAGTCATCGGCTCTCTTGTCTTTGAACGATTGCCAGGCAGCTTTTTCTTTGGCTTCAATCGCGTCCTTGTCCGGACCGGCCATCGAAATCGCAATCGTCACGAAGAGCGCTGTCAGGGTGTAGCTAATTAGTTTTTTCATGAGGTTGGTCCTTTCGCTCAGATTGTATTCGAGTAGGCCTGCAAACCCAATCAAAAATAGCGTCGTTGACCGCTTACCCTCATAGCCAGTCTTGACACCGCGGAGGGCGTCGCGACGTCACGGAACAATCGGGGCGGATTCGAGCGACATTCTTTGCGAAGGTGTCGCCGCCTGCCGCGGCGCAGGAAACGCGGATTGACCAACCAGGTTGAGTATACTTGTGTCTGCTTCCTTCAATTCCGCATCCTGAACAACGAATTCATCCGGCGCCGATTTGATTTGTTTGCGATAGTCCGCGACCAGCAGTGGCGGCTGCTTCTTTATTCCCAAAGCGCGATAACTTTCGATCCCGACGCTGATGGCGTGTGCAAGCTTTGCGCGCCATTCTTTTTGCGCAATCAACTTGCACTGTCCCTGCTCTGTCAGAAAGCCTCCTTCGATCAGCACAGCCGGCACTTTCGTCAATCGCAGAACAGCAAACCGCGCGCGTTTGATTCCCCGGTCGTACTCGGGGATGTGACCGAGTAGAGAATGATAGATGCATGCTGAGAGGGCCGTGCTTTGCGCATCGACAGCGCTGCCGGGTTGGGCACTGAGAGCACTTGGAGCGACCGCGCTGTCGGAAGTGGATGGCGCTCCGCGCGGGGTAAATGAAAAAATTTCAAAGCCGGTGGCGTTCCGATCGTCATTCGAACCATTGAAATGAATGCTGACGAAAATCGAATCACGCGCCTTGTTGGCGATCTGTGCCCGGACCTCGAGCGGAACAAAGTAGTCGCCCTCGCGGGTCATGATCACGCGCAGTCCTTTTGACTGCAAAAGCGGGCGCAGTTTTCGCGCCACGTCCAACGCAAAATCTTTTTCGTAACCGTAACGACTCACCTGACCCTTGTCGTAACCGCCGTGTCCCGGATCCACAACGACAGTCTGAACTTTGCCGACGTTTGGAACACGGTGCGGGCGCACCAGCGGCTCGATAGTTTTAGCTACATCGGTGCGTGAGACGAGAAGCTTTCCATCCTGTTCGATCACAGGAAAACACAACCAACTCCGCGCGCCGTTGATTATCACCTCGCGGCTGCCGCTGACAAATTCCAGCGGATTCTTCGCGGTCTCGAATTCTACTTTTTCGCCGGAAGCAGCGATGCCTGCGGGCAATCCGTAAAACCGCGAAATGTTATCGACGCTCAAATAATCCTGGCCGCTAACTTTGATGATCTGCCAGTCGTCCGCGGCAAGTGCGGTTGTTTGTGTTGCGATAGCACTGACCAGGAACACGGTCGCGAACCATCGTTTCACTGGGAGGACCATGGTTGCGCTATAGTATCGAAAACATCTCCAATCTCAAATCGCGTGAATCTGAATCGGCGCGTAGTAAGCTCGATGTGAAATTAAATTGACGCAGCGTTTTTTTTCGTTAAACACCGGAAATGTTCTTGTCGTGCCGACCTATTCCCTCCTGTTGGATCACCTCGCTCCTGTTTGGTTTAACGCTCCTGGTTTCGGTCCCTGTTCGCGCGGCTCAGACGTTTCCGAAATGTTGTGTCTGGCGCGTGACCAACGCGAAGACGCCGTTTTACCTCGTGGGCTCAATCCATGCGCTCAGCAAAAAAGATTATCCACTCCCTGCGCCGTACGAGATCGCGTTAAAAAATAGCAGGCGTTTCCTCTTCGAATTCGATCCGAATCGACATGTCGAATTCGAAAAAAAATTCGAGGCGGCCGGCAGATATCCTCGCGGACAGGATATCCGCTCAAAGATTGACCCTGACCTTTTGGTCTGGCTCCGCCACAATATTTTGACTGTTGAGGCCGAGCATCGCCAGGGACGGCGGGAACAAGTCAGGGGCTTCGATAGCCAGTTCGGGTATAAACCCTGGTGGATTGCCCAGCACCTCGTCGGCCCAGCCACATATAGCAAAAGCTCGCTCTCGCACGGTTTAGACAATTATTTCGTGGACTGCGCCGCAAAAGAGAGAAAAGAGATCGCCGGTCTCGAATCAGTCGATGAACACGTGGCAGTCATGGGTGGGTTGTCAGATCGTGATAGCGAATTCATTCTGCGCGACGCTCTCGACGAGCCCAGGAACGCAGAAAAGGAATTCAGCAAGATGTACAAGGCATGGCGCAAAGGCGATACCGATGCGCTTTGGGCGGGTGACAGTCGCCTCCGGACAAAGGCTCCCTGGATTGCGGCGCGTTTTGTCGATAACCGCAACGCCAAATGGGTTCCGCGGATCGAAGCGGAACTGAGAAGCGGTAAGCCGACTGCGATCATAGCTGGCGCACTACACTTCTCCGGTCCGAATAGCGTCATAAAGCTGCTGGAAAAACGCGGATACAAAATCGAGCAACTCTAGCCCGGAAAAAACGGGGAAGTATTGATGCCGCGTCGATCGAGAATCACGGGCATTATTGCGGCCATCGGATGCATTTTTCTCGCAATCTATCGGCTCGCATCTGGTGAGCTGGCTTCGAATGGCAAACATTATCTCTGGCGAGTCACGAACGCCCGAGCGCCATTTTATCTCCTCGGCTCCGTTCATGCGTTGCAGTCATCCGATTATTTTCGGACTCCGGTCATCGAAGAAGCGATCAAACAATCCCAGCAAGTCTGGTTCGAGATCGATCCTAAAGATGAGTCCTTTGGAGAAAAATTCAGGGAAGTTGCAAAACTTCCCAGCGGCCTATTGGTCCAGAGCAAAATACATCCAAAGACCTACGAATATTTGCGCAAGATAACACTCAGCGGGATGAACGATTGGCATCATCTTCGTCCCTGGGCCATCGCGATGATGTTGCGAAATCCAACCCTCGGTAATCCGGATTACCGCTGGGGTGTGGACAGCTATATCGCACAGCGAGTGCGCTACTACGGGAAGCTCACTGGCGGCCTGGAAACCGCGGACGAGCATATCCGTGTCTTTTCCGAGATGTTCGACGGCGAAGGCGAAGTGGTCCTGCTGCAAGCTATAATCCACGCAAAGGACGAGGCAGGGCAGTTTCGACAAGACGTGGCAGCATGGAAAGCCGGAGATACTGCTCGTCTTTACGCGATACACATTGGTGAAATGAAAGAAGCTCCGACGGTTTGGTGGCGTTTGCTGGATCGGTCGTAACGCACGGTGGATTCCGAGGATCGAAACGGCAATCGGATCGGGAAGACCGACATTGATCGTCGCAGGCGCACTGCATTTCGCCGGCCCGCACGGCGTCATCTCCCTGCTCCAAAAACGCGGTTACAAAATCGAGCAGCTCTAGCCAGCCATCGCGCCGTAAAGAAAAACCCTGCTACGAGGTCTGCTTCACGGAGCCGATCCTTTGCGTGCGCCGCACCAGCGTCTCATAGAGTGCTTTCGTTTTTTGTGCGATTGACGTCCAACTAAAGTTTTCTTCTACTCGTTTGCGCCCGGCTCTGCCGAATTTTTCGCGTAGTTGTCGATCTTTCATTAGCTGATTGATGCGCTCGGCGAGATCTCGCGCGAATTTTTCAGGGTTTGCCGGCTCGAATGAGCCTTCCTTCGTTTGTTCGAGTGGAACCAGGAATCCGGTTTCGCCATCGACAACGACTTCTTTAATTCCTCCAACGGCACTGGCAACCACCGCGGTTTCGCACGCCATTGCCTCAAGATTGATAATGCCGAACGGCTCGTAAATCGAAGGGCAAACAAACACCGCTGCGTGCGAATAAAGTTCGCGGGTCGCCGTTTGATCCACCATTTCATTGATCCAAATGACTCCCGGCCGCTGCGTTTTTGCGGCTTCCACTGCGGTTTTCATTTCTTCTGCCATCTCCGGCGTGTCCGGCGCGGCAGCGCAAAGGACGATTTCGAAACCGCGATTCATGAATTGGATTGCGCGCAGCAGGTGTTGGAATCCCTTCTGGCGGGTGATCCGGCCGACGAACAGCAGATACGGTGTGTTCGGATCGATGCCGTAGTGCTTGAGCGCACCGATTGAATCGACTTTCCGGTATTGCTGCAGATCGATTCCGTTGTGGATCACATGCACGCGCGAGGGGTCCACATCGAACAATCGCTCGATGTCGCCTTTGGTCTCGCGAGAAACAGCGATGATCGCGTCGGCCATCTCCAGCGCAGTCTTTTCAACCCAAAGTGAAAAATCGTAGCCACCAGCGAGTTGTTCGCGCTTCCAGGGTCGCAGCGGTTCCAGCGAGTGGACTGTGATCACGAGCGGAATTCCGTAATTCTTTTTCGCCAAAATCCCGCCGAAATGGCTGTACCACGTGTGACAGTGCACGAGATCAGCATCGATGTTGGTAGTATTGAAGTCGGTGCAGCGCCGCACCGCGCTGAAAACAGAGCGCAACGGTTTTGGGCACGTAAAATTGCTGGTATCAACCTCGTAGCCGGTGACCTTGAGATTGCCTTCTTCAATGCGCTGGTCGCCAAAGCAACGAACTTCCACCGGCATCATCTTCGCCAGTTCGCGCGCAAGATAGCCGACGTGAACTCCCGCGCCGCCGTAAATGTGCGGCGGATATTCCTTGGTGAGGAAAAGAACTTTCACGAGCGTCCATAGAATGACGAAGCACGAATGTCGAATGACGAATTAATGGCGAAGTTCGAATGACGAACAACCGCCTGCGAAGATCGAGATGCCTTAGAGCTTCGTCATTTGTTCATTCCTTCGTCATTCAGCTAGTTTTGCACTTTCAACAGCAGCACTGGCACCTCTACTTCGTGGCGAACTTTGTCGACAGTGGCCCCGTAAAGTATGTCGCTGATGAAACGGTGGCCGTGCGTGGTCATCGCAATGAGATCGACATTTTTCTCCCGAGCGAGTTTGACGATCTCGTCCGAGGGTTCGCCCAACGCCAGAACGGCGTCGCAGGAAAAGCCCTCCGCGGTCAGCTGACGAACGCGCTTTTCCAAATAGGCGCGGTCCTCCTTCATCTCTTCGCTCTCGGCCAGCTTGAGCTGATCGAAATTGCGCGCCACCCAGCCGTCGGCCACATGAACGAGGAGCAGTTTCGCGCCGGCCATTCGTGCAAGAGACTTGATATGGGTGAGAATGGTCTCATCGGCTGGGCTGTTCTCGAGCGGGATGAGGATGTGCTTATACATGGCTTCGCTGAGTCAAATCGTTAAGTCGTTGAATCGTTAAACTCCGAATCCGATGTAACGATTCCTTGCAACGAGTCACGCCGTTCAACTTATGCTTCGTCGTTCTCTTCACTTTCGTATTGGCAGCCCAAGAAAACTGTAGAATGCGTTGAGGACTGAGTCTGGCAAAAACGTGTCCAGCAGCAGCTTCACATTCAGAACGATGATTATGCTGGCAGTTGTCCAGCCGAGAATTTTTATCCAGACACGGTTCGCAAACTCGCCCATTTTCGCTTTCTCGCCCGTAAACCGCATCAGCGGCCAGACGGCGAAACCGAGTTGCATGCTTAAACAGACCTGACTGGCAATAAGCAATTCCGTCGTTTTGCCTTCGCCGAACACTCCGATCACGATTACCGCGGGCACGATGGCAATCAGTCGCGTGATTAACCGTCGCAACCACGGCTTGATGCGGAAGTTGAGAAAGCCTTCCATCACAATCTGACCGGCCAGCGTACCGGTGAGAGTGGAGTTTTGCCCGGACGCAAGAAGTGCCACCGCAAAGAGGATACTCGCCGCCCCGACACCCAGCAGCGGGCTAAGCAATCTGTATGCGTCCTGAATTTCCGCCACGTCCTGATGCCCCGACCAGTGAAAAACTGCAGCAGCCAGCACGAGAATCGCAGCGTTGATGAAAAGGGCGAACATGAGCGCCGCGGTCGAGTCGATCGTCGCGAATTTGATCGCCTCGCGTTTGCCCTCGGGCGTTTGCTCGAACTTGCGTGTCTGCACAATTGACGAGTGCAAATAAAGATTATGCGGCATCACGGTGGCACCGATGATGCCGATGCTGACGTAAAGCATTTGTTGATTTGTGACAATGTGCGGGCCGGGGATAAATCCGAGTGCCATGCCGATGAAACTCGGTCTGGAAAAGAAAAGCTCCGTCCCGAAACAAATGGCGATCGTTGCAATGAGCGTAATAACCAACGCCTCAATGTAGCGGAAGCCTTTGTTTTGGAGATAAAGCACGGCGAGCACATCCATCGCGGTGATGAAGCAGCCCCAGAGCAGCGGAATGCCGAAGAGAAGCTGCAACGCGATCGCTGAGCCGACCACTTCTGCCAGATCGCACGCGGAGATGGCGATTTCGCAAAGAATCCAGAGGAACCAGACCGTCGGCGTCGAATAGTGATCGCGACACGCCTGTGCGAGGTCGCGGCCGGTGGCGACACCGAGCTTGATGCATAGGTGCTGAAGCAAGATCGCCATGAAATTGGAAATCATGATGACCGACAACAGCGCGTAACCGAACTTTGCGCCACCAGCCAAATCGGTGGCCCAATTGCCTGGGTCCATGTAACCGACGGCGACGAGAAATCCCGGGCCAGAGAAAGCGATCATTTTTCGCCAGAATGGCGCCTGCGGCGGGACCACGATGGTGCGATGGACCTCCGCTAGAGAGACCTGCCCGACTGGCCTGCGCCAGGCAGTTCGCGGTTCCGTTGCGAAAGGATGGCTGGGTTGATTCATAAATCTGGATCGTTACGTTTCAATATCGCCACGTCATGCCGAGCCACGGATGCCAATCGTCCGCCGCAGGCGTCACGCCGATGTAAACACCACCATCGAATCGCAGGTTCTTACTGACCTGATAAGTTAGCCAAGTGTCCACGGTCCCCACCCAGGTCGACTCCCATTCCGTACTGACATTGCTGAAAAATTCCACGTACCCGGAAAGGTTGCCGATGAGCCGATGCCCAACGCTGATGGAGTTATCAAATTCGGCATGACGACCGCTATCCGTTTCATCGCGATTGAACCGAAAGGTGGTTTGAAGGCCGACATCCCATCCTGGAATGTCAAACGCGTACGGAATGCCCAGGCCGCCTTCTACTGCGCCATTGCCAAGGTGATCCTGACTGGCGGGTAGTTTCAAAAACGGAATCAGCGCCACGGCCAGGAATCCGCCGTCATTGCCAAGGAGGTTGATCTTGAAGCGAGGAGTGATGCCCTCAAAACCGGAGTCTTCTGTGATCTTTCGCGAGGCACGGTTGTCGGTCCGTTCCCAGCGATAAGGCGTAAAGACCAATTGGAAATCGACATCATTGAGCAGACCGACTTTGAGATTCATCGGCGCCATTTCGAAGGCAGTAGATTGCACATTGCCGCGCTCCGAGTTGGGACGGTTGTAAGTCAAATTCGCAAAATCCGTCTCCAGTTGGAAGTGGCCGGCATCGACAGTGAATGGACAATCGGTCTTGTCCGGGCGGTCGGCACTCAATTCCCGCATGAGCTCATTCGGTGTCGGGTTAAACAAGTTGTTCTGGTTTTTATCCGGTGACACGGCGGCATCGCCCGCCTCACCAGCGAGCGCAGGCGTAACCGCGAGACCCAACACGATCGAGAGTCGTCGACACATCAAGAATTAGGTTAGACTAACTTAATTAGTTTATCAAAGTATTATGCATATTGATTTAATTTATTTGTTGAATATAATTTACGACAGATGCGACAACGAAAAAATTCCCGCTCCGGGCTCGGCAGCAGTGCCGCCGTTGAGGATTACCTCGAGCGCATCCTCGAACTGATTAATTCCAAAGGTTATGCCCGAGTTGTCGATATTGCGGCTGCGTTGAGAATTTCCCAGGCGAGCGTGACTAACATGGTCCAGAGACTGGATGCCGAGGGCCTGTTAAAATACGAAAAATATCGCGGACTGATTTTGACAGCGACTGGTAAGAGCCTGGCGCATAAGATCGCCCAACGACACAAACTTTTGACTGATTTCCTGGGGCTGCTCGGCCTCGACGACCGGGTCATTTATCACGACGTAGAGGGAATGGAGCATCATGTTAGCGCTCCTACTCTGCGCGCAATCGAAGCTCTCACCGCTCAGCTGCGGCGCCGACCGGCGTTGCTGGCGGAATTGCAAGCTGCAATT
>DATIOX010000026.1:0-14646 GCA_035472675.1 Candidatus Dormiibacterota bacterium | reverse complement strand
GGCATCTCCATTTACCGCGAGCCAGACTGTGGTTTCTGCTTTTTCCTGTAAGCGACGAGCCTCTTTCGTCAGCTCCTCAGGGAATCTGACATTCGAATCGGCCAGGAATTTTTCTTTTCCAACGAGGATCGCTTTGCCTTCGACTTTTCCCGATACTCCGCCACCAGTGACGGACTGAAAATCGATTACATCGCGCAATTCAATTTTTTCCTGTTTCGCGCTTTCTACGATTGCCCGCGCAAGCGGATGCTCGCTCTGAGATTCCACTGATGCTGCAATCTGCAAGAGATCGCGTTCACTTACGAAGTTTGCGACGATCCGGCTGACGACCTCCGGTTTACCGGCTGTTAACGTGCCTGTTTTGTCTGTGACCAGGTGCGTGACTTTTTCGGTGACCTCGATGGCCTGCGCGTTTTTTACCAGGATTCCGACTTGGGCAGCACGTCCGACGCCGACCATGATCGACATCGGCGTGGCCAGTCCGAGCGCGCACGGGCAGGCAATGATCAGGACTGAGACGGCGTTTACCAGTGCATACGCCATCGCGGGCGCAGGTCCGACGATCGACCAAACAACAAAGGTAATGATCGCAACGCCGATCACCGCTGGAACAAAATAACCGGACACCGTGTCGGCGAGTTTTTGAATAGGGGCGCGGCTGCGCTGCGCGTCGGCCACCATCTGCACGATTTGCGCGAGTACGGTCTCTGAACCGATGCGCTCTGCGCGCATCAAAAATGAGCCGGTTTGATTCACCGTTGCGCCAATCACTTTCTCGCCGGCCTGTTTAGCCACCGGCATTGGTTCACCAGTGATCATCGATTCGTCGACGTTACTTTTGCCATCGATGATCACACCGTCGATGGGCATTTTCTCGCCCGGGCGGACGCGCAGCACGTCGCCTTTCTGAATTTCGTTCACGGCGATTTCCTGTTCCCGGCCATCTCGAACTTGGTGCGCAGTTTTTGCCGCAAGACCCAGTAGTGCTTTGATCGCATGGCCGGTCCGGCTCCGCGCTTTCGCCTCGATCAGTTGTCCCAGCAGAATCAAGGTCGTAATCACCGCGGCTGCTTCAAAATAAAGATCGACTTCTCCGTGCCGCTGGAAAGACGCCGGGAAAATTCCTGGCACGATTACCGCAACGGAGCTGTAGAAGTAAGCAGCCCCAACACCCACGGCGATAAGGGTGAACATGTTGAGGCTGCGATTAACAATCGACTGCCACGCGCGCGTGAAGAAAAAGCCCCCAGCCCAAAGGACCGCTGGTGTTGTTAGGGCAAACTCAATCCATTTTTCGATTCGCTTTGGGAAAATTGAATCAATCTCCAGGCGGGGAATGGCATGACCCATTGCCAGGACTAAAACCGGAATGGTAAGAACCAGCGCGATCCAGAATTTTCGCGATAACGATCGCGTCTCCCCGTGCTCGTGTTCCTCTCCCCCGATGACCTTCGCCTCCAGCGTCATTCCGCATTTCGGGCACGCTCCCGGATGATCCTGCTCGATCTCTGGATGCATGGGACAGGTGTAAATCATTGGAGAAGTCTGTATCCTTCAAGTAGGCGATACGCTCTACGACGCCCCTGCGAGAGTCACAGTGCGATGTTTATAAAATGACGAAGCACGAATGTCGAATGCCGAAGGAATGACGATTCAGGGAATGGGGGCAAGACCGAGAGCACCGGTAATCTCCTCTGTAGCCACCGGCCTGTGGCCGGTCTCCTAACAAAGCTGGATTTCGTGAAAAACGAACGGCTCACAGAGCCGTGGCTACAGGGCGCGCATCTCCGCCAAAACGGCGTCCGTTAATGTTCGCCACGCGTCACGCCGCCTTCGCGGTTTCCATATCCTCGGTGTATTTGCCGAAGCGCGCTTTGCTATTGCACCAGGCGCGGTGGTAGAACGCCTGTTGCGCTTTGGCCACGTTTGCCTGATCGCCTTTCCAGGCTTTGAGCACCGGGGTTTGTAATGCGCGCCCATAGGAAAAGCTCAACTGCCAGGGTAAGTCACCGAATTGATTCATCGCATTGAGATGTTCTGTGGCTCGCTGATCAGTTTGCCCACCCGAGAGAAACACTATACCGGGGACAGCGGCGGGAACCACGCGTTTCAAGCAACTGACAGTAGCCTTCGCTACTTCCTGTACCGAAGCCTGTTGCGGACAATCTTTACCTGAAAGGATCATATTCGGTTTCAGCAGCATCCCTTCGAGCGAAACCCGGTGCTCGTACAGAGCGTGAAAGACGCTTTCTAGTGTTTGCTGTGTGACCTCGAAATAACGTTCAATCGTGTGTGTGCCATCCATGAGCACTTCTGGTTCGACGATGGGTACCAAATCGCCTTCCTGGCAAAGCGCTGCGTAGCGCGCCAACGCTTCCGCGTTTGCATCTATGCATGTGCGCGTAGGAATGTTGTCGCCAATCGCGATCACGGCCCGCCATTTTGCAAACCGTGCTCCCAATTGCCGATACTCGGCCAATCGCTTGCGCAAACCATCCAGACCTTCAGTAATTTTTTCGCCCGGAAAATTCGCCATTGCCTTGGCGCCCTCATCTACCTTGATCCCGGGGATGATCCCCTGCTCTTCCAGCGCCTTTACGAAAGTGCGACCGTCCCCAGTCTTCTGCCGGATCGTTTCGTCGAAAAGAATTACGCCGCTGATAAATTCCCCCGCGCCTTTTGTGGTAAATAAGACCTCACGATATGCCCGGCGGTTTTCTTCGGTCGAAGGAACGCTAATGCTTTTCAGGCGTTTCTCGATTGTCCCCGAGCTTTCGTCGGCTGCCAGGATCCCCTTCCCCGGTGCGACCAGCTTTTTCGCTATAGATTGCAAATTGTCATCTTTCATAACTGTTTCCTGATGGTTGAGGAGTGAATTATAATCACCATTATTGCAAATGGCTTGAAGAAATTGCCAATGAAAAAAATGCCCGCAAGGAGTGAAGGTTCCCAGCCATCGCGTGGAAAAGCACGAGAGTAAGTGCGCAAGAGCTCTGAACGCTTTCTTCGACTGGCAGTCTAACTTGTGCTATACGAACCTCGATGCTGAGCAGGATCATGATTTCAGTGGCGACGGCTGTCGCGCTGGTGGCGGCTCCGATCGGGTCCGCCGCGCGATCGTGCATCCTCGTCAACGCGCCAAGTCAAAAAGCTTGTCAGTCAAATTGCTGCGCTAACAAAACCTGTTGCGCGACGTCGACAAAGAACACAGCGCCGCAGTCGCAGCCGCTCGCCAAGAGTGATTCGGCATCGGCGACGAATACGATATGCGCACCGACGGGGTTTGCAGTGTTGTTGACTCAATTAACGGAAGATCGCTCGGTAATCAGAACTGACCTCACATTCGCGGCACCTTCGCCTCCGCGACTTCCGCTGCTCTGCACGTTTCTCATCTGATCCAAGAACGCTGACGCTCGGGGTGTGCCCATTTTTCGGCATGCCTGTACTTCAACCGTTCTCTTGGATCAATGAAAACAACTTACTCTTTACTATTTAATTTAATCTTAGCTTTAACTTTTCGCGCTGCGCAGGCCGGAGATAATGGCAGTACAGTTCGAGAGGGCCGCCTCTCGCTCGACGAGGTGACGAACGTCGTCCTCGCAAATAATCCGACAATCAAAGCGGCGCAGGAGAAATGGCGGGCGATGAAGGCCCGCGTGCCGCAAGCCGCCGCATGGGAGGATTTGAGGGCGGAGGCGAGGTCGCGCGTTGCGCGCTACGTCTCGATCCCGCCGAACGCGTTCACCGATCAAAGCTTCAAGCTCCAGCAGGAAGTCCCGATTTCAGGAAAAAATCTGAGCCGGGCACGAGCCGTGACGGCCGAAGCCGGCGCGGCCTTCGAGGATTTTCGGCGGACACAGCTCGATGTACTCTCTCGCGCCCGCGCCGCCTTTCATCGGCTGGCGAACGAATATGCGCAGCTCGACGTAAACCAGCGCAACGTCGACCTGCTCAATCAATTCGCCGAAGTAAACCGCCAGCGCTACGAAGTCGGCAATGCCACTCAGGCCGATGTGCTTACTGCGCAAACCGACGCGGCCAAACTGCTCGAAGCACAGTCCGATATTTTCCGCCGAATTTCAGACGCGCAATCGCAGCTCAACGTGCTGATGAATCGGCCAGCGCAGTTGCCGCTCGCTGAGCCATCGCAGATTCCGTTTCAAGCACCGCACTTTTCATTGCAAGCGTTGCAATCTGTCGCCCTGAGCGCGCGACCGGAAATGCAGCGAGCTCAAAACCGGGTCGAAGCCGAAAGATTCCGCGTTGAGCTCGCGAATCGTCAACGGTTCCCCGATCCGACACTCGATGTTCAAGCGCAGCGATACAACGAAGCGGGCCAAGCAGTGAGCGAACTCGATGTTGGTGTCTCCGTTCCTCTGCCTTTTGCAAATCCGAAGAAATATTCCGCGGGGGTGACTGAAGCCCGGAGAAATTTCGAAAGCGCGCAGCACGAGCTCGAAGCCGCGCGCACCGAAACGCTCGGCTTGGTCCGCGATCAGCTCAAGAAAATCGAAACAGCGGCTCATCACTACGAGCTTTATAGCGACAAAATTTTGCCGCTTGCGCGGCAGGCGGTGCAATCGAATCGAGTCGCCTACGAGACAAGCAGTGCGAATTTTCTAGAGCTCATCACTGCGCAGCGCGTCCTGCAGGACGTTGAATCAATGCATGTAAATCATCTTGCCGACTACCAGGTCGCGGTCGCAGAGCTCGGTGCCATCGTTGGCATCGAGGATTGGCTTCCTTCGAAAAATTCCGCGGAGAGGAGGAAGTCAAAATGAAGCAGCTATTCCACAATCCCGTTTTTCGCTTGGCAATTGCCGTATTGCTGCTTGCGATCACGCCCGCGTGCTCGAAACGCGATGGCGCAGGCAGCAGAGATAGCAACATCGATCACTGGACTTGTACGATGCATCCTTCCGTGCATGCGAAGGATCCCGGTAAATGTCCCATCTGCTCGATGGATCTCGTGCCGGTGATGAAAGGCAGCGCAACTCCGGCAAGTTCTAGCAAAAACACGCCTCAGCACGATCACGCGGCAATGCTAGCGGGAAAGCCGACCGGCAAGGGTGACGAGATGAAGGGAATGCAAGGCATGGGGAATATGCCGGGCATGCCCGGAATGACAGGCACCGAAATGAAAGGCGCGGAAGAGAAGCCTGGCGAATTTGTTGTGCCGGTCGAGCGGCAGCAACAGATCGGCGTCACGTTCGCTACTGTCGAAATGAAACCGCTCAGTCACAGTATCCGTGCGGTTGGTCGCGTCGTGCCGGAAACGCAACGAGTCTGGCGCGTCGTCTCGCGAACGACCGCCTACGTGCAGGAACTCGGCGTCAATGCCCCAGGTGAGTTGGTTAAAAAAAATCAGGTGCTGATGAAGCTCTACAGTCCTGAGTTGCTCACCACACAGCGCGAATTGATCGATTTGCTGCGTTCGCGCGACGGCACGGCAAAGAACATGCACTCGGCGCGGGGAGATTTCCAGCGTCTGATCGAATCGGCGGAACGGCGGCTCAAGCTCTGGAACGTCACTGACGAACAGATCGCGAACATTGAACAAACACGGCAAGCCGAAGAATCGCTCCCGATCCTTTCGAAAGTTGACGGTGTCGTTCAAAACCTTCCAGTGACGCAAGGAGCGAGCATCGCGATGGGCAGTCCGCTGGTAGAGGTGGCTGATCTCTCTGTGGTGTGGGTTTGGGGCGAGTTTTATCAGGACGAATTGCCGATGCTTCAAATCGGCCAGGAGGTGACGGTGACCTCCTCGTCATACCCCGGCGAAAAGTTTCGGGGCCAAATCACGCTGATTGATCCTTTCATTGACAACGCGAAACGAACCGGCCGGGTGCGACTCGACATTCAGAACCCGGACTTAAAACTCAAGCCCGACATGTATGTCGATCTTGTGCTCGACATGGACATGGGAAGATCGCTCGTCGTGCCGGTGAGCGCGATTATCCCGACGGGCAAGCGCAACATCGCCTTTGTCGATAAAGGCGACGGCAAACTCGAGCCCCGCGTTCTCGAGCTCGGCGGAAAGTTTGGCGACGTTTACGCGGTCAAGAGCGGTTTAGAACAAGGCGAACGCGTCGTGGCAAGCGCGAATTTTCTGATCGACGCCGAATCAAAAATTCAGGGTGCACTCAAAGATTTTGAGCAGCAATAAGCGGAGGTAATCGTGATCGAGCGACTGATTGACGCCAGCGCGCGGAACAAATTTCTCGTCTTCATTTTCGCCATCTTTGGCGTCGCGGCTGGCGTTTATGGACTGATTCACACGCCGCTCGACGCGATTCCCGACCTGAGCGATGTCCAGGTGATCGTCTATACGGATTGGGAGGGACGTTCGCCCGATCTGGTCGAGGACCAAATCACTTATCCAATTTCCACGGTCTTCATCGCCGCGCCCAAAGTAAAGTTTGTGCGCGGCGAATCGATGTTCGGCAAATCGTTCGTTTACGTCATCTTCGAGGACGGTACCGACATTTATTGGGCACGATCGCGCGTTATTGAATATTTGAATTCGGTGCGCGGCTCGCTGCCGGAGGGCGTGAACCCGACGATCGGCCCCGACGCCACGGGCGTGGGATGGGTGTACGAATACGCCCTGGTTGACGATAGCGGAAAGCATGATCTGGCGGCGCTGCGTTCGATCCAGGATTGGAACCTTCGTTACGCGCTCGAGTCGGTGAAAGGCGTCGCGGAAGTCGCGCCGATCGGCGGCTTCGTAAAGCAATACCAGGTCGATCTCGATCCAAACGCGCTCGTCGCCTACAACATCCCGCTCAGTGACGTCGTCAGTGCGATCAAAACGAGCAACGCCGACGTCGGCGGCAAAACTTTCGAGATCGCAACCACTGAATATTTCGTGCGTGGCCGCGGCTACATCAAAAGCGTCGCCGACATCGAAAATATTGTGCTGAAAGTCGATAAAGGCACGCCGGTTTACGTGAAGAACGTGGCCACCGTGCATCTCGGCGGCGACATCCGGCGCGGGATCGCGGAACTGGACGGCAAAGGCGAGACCGTTGGCGGGATCGTTGTGATGCGTTACGGCGAGAACACGCTCAACGTCATCGATGGTGTCAAAAAGAAAATCGACGAGATCAAATCGTCTTTGCCAGCCGGGGCGCGCATCGTGCCTACTTACGACCGCAGCGAGTTGATCCGGCGCGCGATTGCGACGCTGCGCGAAAAGCTGATTGAAGAAAGCATCGTGGTCGCACTCGTCTGCGTTGTTTTTCTCTGGCACGTGCGCTCCTCGCTAGTGGCGATCATCACTCTGCCAGTCGCCATCATCCTGGCGTTCATCCCGATGTGGTGGATGAACCTGACTTCGAACATCATGTCGCTTAGCGGCATCGCGATTGCCATTGGCGCGATGGTCGATTCAGCGATCATCATGATCGAGAACGCGCACACGGCGCTCGAACGGTTCCGCGATGAACACAAACGCGAGCCGAACACGGTCGAGCGCGCGGGGGTGATCGTCGTTGCGGCCAAAAGCGTGGGTCGCTCGCTCTTTTTTGCGCTGCTGGTCATCACAGTCAGTTTCATTCCGGTGTTCTCACTCACCGCGCAGGAAGGCCGTCTCTTTAAGCCGCTCGCATTCACAAAGACCTTTTCGATGTTCTTCGCCGCATTTCTCGGCGTGACACTGGTTCCTGTGCTGATGCTGCTTTTGATCCGCGGCAAAATCACACCCGAGATCAAAAATCCGGTGAATCGATTCTTGATCTGGGCGTACCAACCGCTCGTGAATTTCGTGCTGCGGTATCGCCTGTTTACGCTGGCGTGTGCCGCGCTCCTTCTCGCGCTCACGATTTTTCCGTTCAAGAGACTTGGCAGCGAATTCATGCCGCCACTCAATGAAGGCACACTGCTTTACATGCCAACGGCAATTCCGGGAATGTCCATTGCCGAGGCCGCGAAAATTTTGCAGATCCAGGATCGCCAGCTAAAGAAAATTCCGGAAGCGGTGACCGTATTCGGCAAAGCGGGCCAGGCCGATACGCCAACCGATCCCGCCCCGCTGTCGATGTTCGAGACCGTTGTCGCGCTTAAGCCGCCCGATCAATGGCGAAAAGGAATGACCTGGGACAAGCTGCTCGCGGAGCTGAACGCCAATATCAAGACGCCTGGCATGGCGAATATTTTTTGGATGCCGATCCAGACGCGCACCGAAATGCTCACCACCGGCTTCCGCAGCGTGCTCGGCATAAAAGTTTTCGGCCCCGATCTCGGGGAGATCCAAAAGCTGGCCGTGCAAGTCGAAAAAGAACTCGCCGGCCTTCCAAACACGCGCAGCGCGTTTGCCGAGCGGACGGTGGGCGGCTATTTCCTCGACTTCACCGTTAACCGCGAAGCCGCTGCACGGTACGGTTTAAAAGTTGGCGACGTGAATGATATCGTCGAGTCAGCCATCGGCGGTAAAAACATTACGACTACCGTTGAGGGGCGCGAGCGTTACCCGGTCAACGCGCGCTACGCCCGCGATTTTCGGCAGGACATCGACGCACTCAAACGTGTACTTGTCGCCACGCCCACCGGTGCACAGGTGCCAATCGACTTGCTCGCTGACATTCGCTACAAGACCGGTCCGCCCTCCGTGCGCAGTGAGAACGGAAAATTGGTCGGGTTCGTTTTTGTGGACATCACCACAAGCAACATCGAAGGCTACGTTCGTAAGGCGTCGCAACAGCTCAGCCAGCGCATTCAATATCCGCCAGGCTATTACATTTCATGGGCGGGCCAATTCCAATATCTGCAGGCGGCCAAGGAGCGACTCAAGATCGTGATCCCCTTAACACTGCTGATCATTTTCGTGCTCCTCTACATGAACACGAAATCGTTAGTGAAAACTGCAATTGTGTTACTCGCCGTGCCGTTCTCGTTGATCGGTGCTTTCTGGCTTCTTTACATCCTCGGCTACAACATGAGCGTCGCCGTTTGGGTTGGACTCATCGCGCTTGCTGGACTCGACGCCGAGACAGGTGTCGTCATGCTGCTCTACCTCGATCACGCATGGGAAAAATTCAAAGACGAGGGGCGAATGACTTCGATGCGCGATTTGCACGACGCCGTGCTTGAGGGCGCGGTGGGCCGCGTGAGGCCAAAAATCATGACCGTGTGCGCGATTCTCTTCGGTCTGCTGCCGATCATGTGGTCGCCCGCGACGCAAGCCGGCTCGGACTTAATGAAGCGCATCGCCGCGCCGATGATCGGCGGAATCGTTACTTCGGGAATTCTCGAGCTGCTGATTTATCCGGTAATTTATGTTGTTTGGCGCAGACGCGAACTGCCGGACCAAGCCGAAGAAGAAGCGCCGTTTGTGCCGCCAGCGCTCGTTCCATCCGAACGGATGAAGCGACGTTTGCGGAAAATCGTCGCGCTCATCGTTGCGATCGCCGCGATTTTCTACGGCGGAAATTTCGTTTTACACAAGTTGTCGTTCCCGGGAGTAAAGCCGGCAGTTGTGCAAGGCGAGCCGTTGGCCGTGCAAAATATGGATGATCTAACAGTAAAAGTTTTCGGCAGCTTGCGAAACACTGAGAGCGACTTGCTTCTCGAATTCCGCAACAACGTCGGCGAGCTGGTAGATGTCGGCACGGTCAAGTTCGATCTCAACATGAATATGGCCGGAATGACGATGCGCGACGCCGGAAGAGTTCAACCGACCCGAACGCCGGGCCAGTATCGCGTGAAGACGACTCCTGCTATGCCAGGCGATTGGAGAGCCAATCTTTCCTACGACGGACCGCATGGTCGAAGCCAACAGAGCTTTTCGCTCAGTGTGAAATGAAATGCTGTAGATGAAAACTTATGCAACTAAACCTACTTGCATCTCACGGCTGCTTACCGCGCTTGCGCTAATCGCTCTATGGCTCAGCGTTGCGCATGCGCCCGCGATGCCCTCGCCAGCCAGCCACGAAATGTCAGGAATCGTGCAGCGCATCGATGCTAAAACTGTGACGATTCTGCCGGCGGGTGAATCGAAATCGATGGTATTCTCCTGGAGTCTGAGGGAACGGAATTTGTCCGCGGCAGAGAATTCAGCACGGCCAATTCGTTACGCATTGGCACTCACGTGCAGATTCGTCACTCCGTTCCGATCTTCGGTCCGCCCTTCGCTTATCGTCTGGCATGATCAAGTGCAAAACACGCCCGCCAATATCGCGCCAAAATCGAAATCGACATGTCCGGTGATTTGATGATGACGGTGTCACTCAACGGAGCGCACGGCAACGCGCAAACCAGTTTCAGCGTCAACGTAAAACAATGAATCCACTATCAAAAAGATCATCTTCTCTGCACTCGACAGGCTTGAGGGCAAGTTGCGCCCAAGCTGACGAGTCTGTTACATAGTGCAACAAAACCACGTGCACACGGCTGACCAACACGCTTGTCACGGAATTGCCAAAGGCGGCCCAAGTCACAATCGTCACGCCGAACACTCGGTGGCGATGTTTCGTGACAAGTTTTGGCTGAGCTTCGCCCTCACCATTCCAGTGGTTTTCTGGTCGGGCGATGTCCAGCACTGGTTTGGCTACACCGCACCGTCTTTCCCCGGCTCAAGGTTCATTGCCCCGGTTCTCGGAACGATTGTCTTTCTTTACGGTGGCCTCGTTTTCATCCGTGGAGCGTGGAACGAGATTGCGGATCACGAGCCAGGCATGATGACCCTGATCAGCCTGGGGATAACAGTTGCTTTCGTCACATCGCTCGCTGGAACGTTCGGCCTGCTCGAGATCGAAGTCTGGTGGGAGCTCGCAACTCTGACAACGATCATGATCCTAGGCCACTGGCTGGAAATGCGAGCCGTTTCCCAGGCTAGCGGAGCGCTCAACGCGCTCGCCGCCTTACTGCCAGACACGGCTGAACGCGTGATTGGTCAAGAGACTAGGACGGTTCCCATTTCCGAGTTGCAGGTGGGCGACCTTGTCCTGGTGCGGCCCGGCACCCGGATCCCGGCAGATGGGACGGTCGTCGAAGGCGCTGCTGACGTTGACGAGTCGATGATCACCGGTGAGTCTCGAACTGTCTCGAAAGGACCTGGCGCCGCGGTCATTGCGGGCACGGTCGCGAGTGGCGGAAGCCTGCGAGTCCGCATCACCGCGGTAGGCGAAAAGACCGCTCTGTCTGGGATCATGCGGCTGGTTGCCGCAGCCCAAGCTTCCGGTTCTCGCACGCAGGCCCTGGCCGATCGTGCCGCTGCAGCACTCTTTTACATAGCAGTCGCGGCGGGCGTGATCACGATGACTTACTGGTGGTTTGCCGGAGACAAAGAACACGCCCTGATTCGCACGGCAACCGTCCTTATTATTGCCTGCCCACACGCGCTGGGCCTGGCGATTCCGCTCGTAATCGCGATCTCGACATCGCTTGGGGCGCAGAACGGCCTCCTTGTCAAAGACAGGCTAGCGCTCGAACGCGCGCGGGATCTCGACATGGTCGTTTTCGATAAGACTGGAACGCTTACGCGCGGCGCTCCGGCGCTTTCCGGCGTTGCGGTTGCGCCGGGTATTCGTGAAGACGATTTAATCTCGCGTGCCGCAGCGGTTGAAGGTGATTCTGAGCATCCGCTCGCCAAAGTGATTGTTGCCGAGGCAAGGCGGCGCGGGCTCCCATCGTTGCCTACGACCAAGTTCGAGCATCTAGCGGGCCGCGGCGCGCAGGCCC
Source organism: Candidatus Dormiibacterota bacterium (assembly GCA_035472675.1). Classification (GTDB taxonomy): domain Bacteria; phylum Verrucomicrobiota; class Verrucomicrobiia; order Chthoniobacterales; family UBA10450; genus Udaeobacter. Next base: position 2,967 of record DATIOX010000026.1, on the reverse strand, counting down.
TGGTGAACGGCGAAGGCGTCGCGATCGGCGGGCCGCATCTGTTGAGCGAGCGGCATGCAGTCCCATCGCCGGAACTCGCGAAGAGCACGACTGCCTGGGCTGCCGAGGGTAAAACAGTGCTCTCTGTCATTTCACGAAATGAAGTAATCGGTGCGTTTGCGCTTGAAGATGAAATTCGGCCTGAATCAAAACCAGCGGTTGAAGAACTCCATCGGCTGGGGATGCGCGTGGCCATGATCACGGGTGATTCCAAGACCGTGGCCGAGTCCGTCGCTCGCCGAATTGGGATTGATGAAGTGGCCGCAGAGGTGCTTCCAGCCGACAAAGCTTCCGCCATCCAGCGGTTTCAGGCTGGAGGCAGGGATGTTGCTATGGTAGGCGACGGTGTTAACGACGCGCCGGCGCTCGTGACCGCGGATGTCGGAATCGCGATCGGCGCGGGTACCGACGTTGCCGTTGAGTCCGCTGGGATCGTCCTCGTGCGCAGTGATCCACGCGATGTTGTTGGGGCCGTCGAACTCTCTCGCGCCACCTACCGGAAGATGGTCCAGAATCTGATTTGGGCGACCGGCTACAACCTCGTCGCCATCCCGATCGCGGCAGGTCTTTTGGTCCCTTGGGGTCTCGACCTACCTATGAGTGTTGGGGCGGTCGCGATGAGCTTGTCCACTATCATCGTAGCCGTAAATGCTCAGTTTCTGCGTCGATTAAATCTGCGCCGTGCTACCTACCTAAGGGAATGACCCTCCGCATTTGGCGCGTTTTGGCTGCTTTAGTGCTCGGCTACAACATGAGCATCGCGGTTTAGGTTGGGCTGATTGCGCTGGCCGCTCTCCGTGTGATACTTCAGGTAGCAAGGCAATTTGGCTTCGATTTTTAGTCGAAATGGAAGGCTGAGGCGATTCGGACCGAAAAAGAATTTTTAAAGTCGAAGTCGTCAGATCTCTCAACAGCAGATCGAGAATCTCCTTTGGAAAGTCCTGTCAGGTGATAAACTATAGCCGATGAAACTGCCAGCACGATCGTTGTTGGCTGCACTTACATTAAGCGTCGGTGCTGTCTCGCCGATCGTCCCGGCCCAAGTGTCGCTCCCGAACTCGCATGCCTCAGATCGCTGTGTGAGCCAGAACACGGACAGGTGTCACAGTTGCCTCGCACATATGGGCGACACGACTTCGGCCCTTGCGTCGTCATGCTGCGCATCCCAATCTGGATGTTGCGCGCTGTATTTTGCCAGGTCGACGCCGTTCTCCACAAGTATGCAACTTCTCGGAGTGATCGGCGTCAACGACGAACGCGCAACGACACGGACTCAGCGTCCATTAATTCCACCGCCGCGCGCCGTATTCTCCTAAGGGCGTTGGCTCGGCGCGAATGAATCGTGGCCGAGTTTGATCAACAAAACCAAAACGAAGGATCATATGAAATATCTTCTTTTGATTGCGACATTTGCGGCGTTCATCAGCACAGCGACAGCAACGTCGCCTGCGGCTCATTGCTGCAAGGGCAACGCAAAATGTTGCCCGGGTCAGTGCTGTAAGAAGTAGTCGCTCAAACTAAAGTTAACCGGACCCTCGTCGGAGAAATCCGGCGAGGGTTTTGGTTGCACATATTCTGACCGAATCCAGCGCGTCCAAAGTAAAGTCGTATTGCGCACTGCTTGGAAATAGAAGCAGGCCGCACTCTGCAGCTCGCCTTACGTCAGTGGTGACGTGGATCAGTAGCCATAGAACCCGAAGCTGAAGTTCACGGACGGCCAGTATCCATAGCGATAAGGATAATATCCCCAAGGGTAGTATCCGTAATATGGATCATAGTACCAACCGGAGCGGTAACCGTAATACGGATAGCCCAAGCCGTAATAGCCTAGACTATAGCGGGAATATCCATAGTACGGATAGCCGTAGTAACCTCCCCAGCCTCCCCAGCGATCGCCGCGAGTTCGGTAAAATTCGCGCCCAGCATAACGCGCGCGGCCGCGCGCAGGCCCGACAAATTGGCGGCCACGCCCACCGCGAACACGAAAGGCGCCGTGTCCGCCCTTAACATGACCGGCCGCGGCATGTTTGCCGCCGTGCCCACCATGCCCACCGCGGTGGCCCCCATGACCGCCGCCATGTCCTCCACGGGCATACATCGGTGGCGCCACTGCCAAAAAAGTTGCCACCACGAGCGTTCCAAAGGTTGAACGAAGTAGCTTCTTCATTTAACGCCTCCTTTTTTAACTATTTCGTTAAACGAGGCGCCATTGGCTGTGCCTCGGCCTTTTTGGAGGAATAACTTCGCCAGCGGCCTGAATGGTTCGATATTCTTCAAGCTCATTCGCAGCAATAATTGTCGATTGTCTATATGCCTAAACAGGTATATAGATTCGCATGACGCTCCATGATTTGAAGAATGCGCTCAAGGCGAATCCGATGCTGTTTCCGCGATTTGTATTGCCGAGTGGCGACTACATCCCTGCACATGCGCACGTCACTGAGGTTGGGCATGTGGTCAGGAATTTCATCGATTGTGGCGGACTAACCGGAAAAGAGGAAAAGATCGTGTTGCAAACACACGTCGGCAATGACACGGAACATCGGCTTCGATCAGACCGCTTTGCGAAAATCCTGCAGCTGGGAAGCGGCGTCATTCCGAGGGCGGACCTGGATGTAGATGTCGAATATGATTGCTGCGTCGTAGCGCAATATCCAATTGCTAAAGCCACACCGGATGGCGAGCATCTAAATCTGATTTTGCAACGCGGCCGGACACAATGTCGGGCGCGTGAGCGTCGCGAGAGCGAGACAGCTGCTGCTTGTTGTGCCGCGTCCGCGGCTTGTTGTTAAGCGATATGGACCTGATCGAGATCTATCAGTGCTTTTGCGATCGCACGCGGTTGCGCATTCTCCATCTTCTTACAAGATCGCCTCTTTGTGTCTGCCATTTTCAGGACATTCTCAGCGAGCCACAGGTTAAGATTTC
>DATIOX010000025.1:0-6425 GCA_035472675.1 Candidatus Dormiibacterota bacterium | reverse complement strand
TCTGGCGCTGCTTCGGCAAAGCGAACGCCGATGCCGATCAGTCGCACCGGCTTTCCGGTGCGAGCAAATGCTTCGTCCAGAAGAGAACGGAAATCTGGTAATGCAGGAGCAAGGCCGGCGCGCTCGGCAGTGGTTCGCGTGAAATCGCTGAATTTCAATTTCACGAATATTTTTGTGATATCGCGGGTTGATTCCTTTTGCGCCAGATCAGCCATCAAATCCTGGAAGAGTTCCTCCAGCTTTTCTTCACACTGCTCGAGCGTCGTCAGATCAACAGCGAAAGTTTCCTCAGTGCTTAGCGACTTGCGCGGACGATCCGGTTCGACTGGCCGGTCATCGATGCCCCGACAGAGATCGTAAAGATCAAGGCCGAATTTGCCGAAAAGATCGACAAGCTCCGGACGCGAGAAGCGCTGCAACTCGCCGCACGTTTTTACGCCGAGTTCTTCCAGTTTTCGCTCGGTCTTCTCGCCGATTCCCCAGATTTTGCGAACCGGCAAATCTTGCATGAACGGGGCCACTTCTTCCGGTTTCACTTCAAATTGACCGTTTGGCTTGTTCATTTCGCTTGCGATCTTTGCGATCAATTTATTGGGACCAATTCCGGCTGAAGAAGTCAGCTTCGTTTCCCGAAAGATTGTCCCGCGGATCACCTGTGCGAGCGGTCCCGGTGCGCCAGGATGGGCACTCACGTCGAGATAAGCTTCGTCGAGCGACAAAGGTTCGATCAGGGACGTGAACCGATACAGGATCCCGCGAATGACCCCAGCTTCGCGCCGATAAACATCGAACCGCGTCGGTAGCACGAGTAAATCCGGGCAACGTTGCAGGGCCATGAAGGTCGGCATCGCTGAACGCACTCCAAATTTGCGCGCTTCATAATTGCAGGTTGTCAAAACGCCGCGCCGATCGCGGGCGCCGCCCACAGCTACAGGCTTACCGCGCAATGAAGGTCGGTCGCGAATCTCGATCGCGGCATAGAAGCAGTCCATGTCGAGGTGAATGATGGAGCGCAACTTGGATTCTTTTTCCACTGACCAAATGTAGCATCAGCGCCGAACACTTTCGGCCTGCCGACGAACTGGACATTGCAATTTCCTGAGATTTGGATCATGACAATCAAATCGCATGACGGCACCTGCAACGCGCGTTTTCATGGTAAGGCATGGGGCCACTGTTCTGAGCGCCGAGGATCGGTTTGCGGGTGCGACCGATATCGAATTGTCCGAAGAGGGCCGCGAACAAGCGCGACGCCTTGCCGAGAGATTAAGTCGCGAGAAAATCGCCGCTGTTTACGCGTCGCCGATGGGTCGGACGGTCGAGACCGCTCAAATTCTCGCTGCGCCGCATAATCTCGAGGTTCAGACACGCGATGGCTTCCGGGAAATTTCACACGGTCACTGGGAAGGGATGAAGCGGCGCGACGTGGAAGAAAAATTTCCGCAGGAAATGGCCGAATGGGAAAAGGACCCCTACACGTTTGCCCCGGCAGGCGGAGAGAGCGGGCTGGCTGTAACGGCGCGCGCTTTGCCAGCGTTGATCGATTTGGTACGCGAGCATCCCGGCGAAAACATTCTGGTTGTGTCTCACAAGGCGACAATCCGACTCTTACTGAGCTCGTTGCTCGGCTTCGATCCGCGGCGGTATCGCGATAATCTCGACCAAAAACCGGCCGCGCTGAATATTGTCGATTTTCGAGATCCAACACGCCCGCGCTTGACCCTTTTCAACGACACGTCGCACTATGACAAGACAGCGATTCCGGAAATTCCGAAAGCGCGCTTGTCGAAATGGTGGAACACCGGTTCGGATCGCAGCGGGAGCGGATGATCCAACGCGAGATGGAGAGGTAGAAGGGGGGATGCAGCGCAGGGGATAGGCCGTGACCGCCGGGCGCGCCGTTTTAATCCGCGAAATGTTTTTCGGCTTTGCAAACCGCGCTTCCCTCTAGATATTGAAATGATAATTTTCTCCTGAAATGGATCCTTCCGCTTCTGTCGAAACGCATCACGACCCACACGCGCACCCTGGCGAACATGAACACCACGAGCTTGGTTGGTGGCGCAAATATATTTTCTCCACCGACCATAAGGTGATCGGGATTCAGTACGGTCTTTGTGGTCTCTCCTTCCTGTTCCTTGGCTTTTGCCTGATGATGTTGATGCGCTGGCAACTGGCTTACCCTGGGCAGGCGTTGCCGGTGATCGGCAAATTTCTCCCGCATATTTTCGGAGCCGGCTCGATGCCGGACGGGAAAATGACGCCTGATTTTTACAACTCACTCGGAGCCATGCACGGCACAATCATGATTTTTCTCGGCGTGGTGCCGTTGGCGTTCGCTGCGTTTGGAAACTTCGTTGTGCCACTGCAAATCGGCGCGCCGGACATGACCTTCCCGAAAGTGAATGCTGCAAGTTTTTGGGCATTTGGCGTTGGCGGTGTGATCATGCTGATCAGTTTCTTCGTGCCCGGCGGCGCGGCCAAAAGCGGGTGGACTTCCTACACCCCGCTTGCGGCGTTCGCCGACACCGGGCCTGGGTATAATCCCGTGTTCAACGGCCAGACGCTCTGGCTGATCGGATTTATTTTTCTGATCACGTCGTCGTTGCTGGGAGCCGTCAATTTCATTACCACAATTATTCAATTGCGCGCCAAAGGGCTAACCTGGATGCGGCTACCGTTTTTCGTGTGGGCGCAATTTGTCACTGCGTTTCTCTTGCTGCTGGCGTTCCCGCCGCTGGAAGCTGCGATCGTCATGCAATTAATGGATCGCCTTGCTCACACCAGCTTTTTCCTCCCGAGCGGTCTGGTTGTGAATGGCGCGCCGGTGTCCATCAGCGGCGGTGGCAGCCCACTCTTGTGGCAACACTTGTTCTGGTTCCTCGGGCACCCCGAGGTTTACGTTCTGATTTTACCCGCATTCGGCATTGTGGCTGAAATTCTGGCAAACAATTCACGCAAGCCGCTGTGGGGATATAAATCAGTGGTCTTTTCCGTATTGGTGATCGGGTTTTTGTCGTTCATTGTGTGGGCGCATCACATGTGGCTCACCGGCATGGGCTCGGCGGTCAGCGCATTTTTCCAAACCACCACCTTACTGATTTCCATTCCATCAGTGATCATCTTGAGCGCGTTTTTCATTTCGCTTTGGGGCGGCTCCATTCGCTTCAATGTGCCGATGCTTTTCACGATCGCGTTTCTTCCGATGTTTGGAATCGGCGGTCTTACGGGTATTCCGCTGGCATTTAATTCGGCGGATCTTTATTTGCACGACACCTACTACGTCATCGCGCATTTCCATTACATCGTCGCTCCGGGCACGATCTTCGGACTTTTTGCCGGCGTCTATTACTGGTTCCCAAAAGCGACTGGCCGAAAGATGAGCGAGTTCTGGGGCAAAGTGCATTTCTGGCCGACCCTCATCTGCATGAACATGATTTTTCTACCGATGTTTTTGCAGGGAATGGCCGGAATGCATCGTCGCTGGTATGACGGCGGCCAGGGATGGGGCGTCGCGAACGAGCACACAGTTTGGGGATTGACAGGATTCCAATGGAACCACCCAATCTCCTGGGCGGCCTGGATAATGGGTCTCGCCCAGATTCCCTTCATCATTAATTTCTTTTGGAGCATTAAACACGGCGAAAAGGTGAACGATAATCCGTGGGAAGCCACCACGCTGGAATGGACTGCGCCTTCCCCTCCACCGCACGGAAATTTTGTTCATATCCCAGTCGCTTATCGCGGTCCCTACGAATACAGCCTTCCTGGCCGCGAACGCGATTTCACGATGCAAAATGAACCGGTGGAACCAACTGAGCGAAGTCGTCGCAAACCTCCCGCCGAACCTGTGCTCGCCTGAGGAACGCGATGGAAATTCCGTACACAGTCTCGACTCGTCCCGATACGGGGCTTTGGAATGCCAAGATCGGAATCTGGCTTTTTCTTGCGTCGGAAGTGATGCTCTTTGGCGCGCTTTTCTCTGCCTACATTTTTTTGCGCATCGATGCAGCGCCCGGGACGTGGCCACACGGCCTGCTCAACGTTCCGGTAGGCACGATGAATACCGCGATCTTGATCTTGTCGTCCGTGACAGTAGTGCTCGCGTGGGCGGCGCTAAAGATGAGAAGATATCGCGCCTATTGGTGGTACATGCTGGCCACGATTTCTTGTGGTGTGATCTTTCTTGTCGTCAAACTCGGCTACGAATGGCCGCAGAAGTTCGAGCACTTTGGCGCTTTCATTAAGCCCGAAGCGCTCGCGAAGTACGAGCAGTATCTGGGGAACGAGCGACGCATTGAAAAGGGACTCGAGCCGCGAATCGAGATCACTGGTCACTTGCACAGTGAGAATGCAAAGGAATACGAAGTCGCGCTCGATCCCGTGAACGCTGATCCAAACAACCCGTCGATGGATCGGCCGCGCTTTTTCCCGCTCCCCGTCACGGATAAAATCGCGACAATCGAGAAGGCAGACGTCCAGCGCGCGACGATGTTTTTGCCGACGCACAGTGCGTATTTCGCCAGTTATTTCACCATCACCGGTCTGCACGGCCTGCACGTGTTGGGCGGCGTCCTCGTGTTTACTTACATGTGGCTGCCGGTGAGCAAAAAACTTTATCAACGCAATCCAGAGCATCTGGCTAATCGCGTCGAGGTGAGCGGCCTGTTCTGGCATTTTGTCGATCTGGTCTGGATTTTTGTGTTCCCGCTGTTTTATCTCCTCTAAGCCATGAACAATCCGCCCGATATTTCGCAAGATCCGAAAGAGTACGAGGAATACGCGCACGGTATACAAAAACACGTTCGCGGTTATTTGATGGTAGGCGCGCTCCTGCTCACGTTTACCGCCATAACCGTCGCTCTTTCCTACGTCGATTTCGGAACGCGCAAAGCCAACATCAGCATCGCCATGCTGGTGGCGACATTGAAGGCGGGAGCTGTTGCCGCCGTGTTCATGCATTTGGCGGCGGAAAGGCGGCTCATTTATCGGATCCTGATTTTTACCGGCTTTTTTGTGCTCGGACTTTTTTGGCTTATATTTCTGGCGTGGTACGACTACCCGGTCCTTCATTAGATGTCCCTTAAAGGATTCCATATTGTTTTCATTATTTTCTCCACGCTTCTCGCGCTGGGAGTTGGACTGTGGTGCATCTGGGTCGATCTTGTGGAAGGCGCGCCGATTTATCTCGCGGGTGCGATCGCATCGTTTGTGACCGCTGTTGCGCTGATCGTTTATGGAGTCTGGTTCTATCGGAAAATGAAACGACTACGGATCATCACATGAAAACGAGGATTCTGTCGGCTTTGCTTTTAATTGTCTTTTCGCCTGTTGGGCAGGCACTGGCGTGTCCATTTTGCTACGGCGCGAAGGATGGAAAATCGACTGAGCACATGGCAGTCGCGATCTGGTTTCTTTTTGGCGCTGTCATGTCGGTCCTGGGTGGGATCGGGGCATTCAGTTTTCATCTTTGGCGGCATGGTCGGATGCCGGCCGAGCCGCATCAGGAGATCACCGAGGAAGATTTGAGCAAATATGAGTAGTCTGGCTCTGATCAATGAATTCCTGGGCCAGCCACCGGACGCCTCCTCGCACGGATATCAAATCGATCATATCATCGAGTTTTCTCATTGGTTCATGGGGGCGCTCTTTGTTGGTTGGTCCGCATTTTTTATTCTTACGTTAATTCGGTTCCGAAAACGGCGACAGCCTGGTGCGGATCACCTGGGCGTGAGAAGCGGCATCTCGACACATTTGGAATTTTCCGTCGTCCTGATCGAGGCGGTGCTCCTCCTCGGATTCGCGATTCCGCTTTGGGCCAAACGCGTGAATCAGTTTCCGCCAGACAAGGACGCGATCCTCGTCCGCGTTACCGGCCAGCAGTTCAATTGGAATTTTCATCTGCCCGGACCGGATGGACAATTTGGCCGGCGGGATGTCGGCTTGGTGACCAGCTCAAATCCCATCGGCCTCGATCCGAACGATCCCGCGAGCAAGGATGATCTGGTGACCTTTGGCGAACTGCATGTGCCAGTGAACCGCCCGGTCATCATTGAGCTGTCGTCGAAAGATGTGATCCACAATTTCTGTTTGCCGCATATGCGCATCGCTGCGGATGCAATTCCCGGCTCACTTATTCCGATGTGGTTCACGCCAATCAAGGCCGGAACGTACGAAATAATTTGCGGCCAGCTCTGCGGTCTGGGGCATTATGGAATGAAAGGCACGCTCGTTGTCGATACACCGGCGGATTATGAAGCCTGGCTGAAGGAGCGCGCCGAACTTTCTGGAACACAAGCTCCGCCTCCGCCAGCGCAGCGTCCCCCCGGCGAGCCGCCCGTTGGACCCACGCCGGGCACGATACCGCCGCCGGGCGCGCCCAAACCTCCAAATGCCGACGCGCAAGGCGCGGGCGCTCCGCCACA
>DATIOX010000024.1:0-4449 GCA_035472675.1 Candidatus Dormiibacterota bacterium | reverse complement strand
CCTTTCCGGAATTTTGTTTGTTTTCTCCAAATACTCGGCCAGGCGATCGAGCGATCCTTCCCAGAACTTTCGATATCCTTCGACCCATTCGGCAGCCTGCTTGAGTGGCTTCGCATACAATTGCATTTCATGAACGCGTCCATAGCGCCGGCGTCTGAGAAGCCCCGCTTTCTCCAGCACGCGCAAATGTTTTGAGACCGCAGGCAGCGACATGTCATAGGGTCGCGCCAGATGCGTGACGCGTTTATCACCCCGCGCCAGGTGCGCGAGGATGCGGCGCCGGGTCGGATCGGCCAAGGCCGCAAACGTCCGATTCAATGATCTCGAGGGATATTTAACCATCCGGTTAACTATTAACCGGGAGATCATCGCAATGCAAATAAAAATTCTTCGGCTTGCCTACGCCCCCTCGATTTCACTTTAGCTGACAGTGAGATGGCAAACTAGCGCACGAATTTCCGTAGCTGTTGGCCCGTGGACCTCGAAGAATCGGGCAGCAGACTCAGCGGCGGATCGATTGGGCGACTCAGTCGTTACGGGCGAGATAGCGGCGTCGGACGCGGTGTTGGTGTGACCCTAGGCGTAGCTGTTGGCGTAGCTGGCTCGACCGCCGTGCTTTTCTTACCAGAAAGTTCGTCCTTTAGTTCATCGGTGATTTTCTTGGCGACTGCGCTCTTAATGGTTTCGGCCAACGATGGGGACGCGGTGGCGCTCGGTTGAGGCAGTGTCGCTAATCGGCGTTGGTCGAGCGTGCGCATGATCGCGGGCGCGAAAATCACTGACACAATGGCAAGCGCGAAGGCGAGTGCGATGAGCAACCCCGCGATAATAAAGATCGCGCGCGCAACCGGAGAGAGTGCTTTGCGCGTGCCTTTCGACAAGGCACGAATACTCCCGCGCACTTTCCCGATTCGCGCCGGCGGCGTAGGATTGCCAATTGTCTCGGCATAAAAATTAACTAACGAGACAACAACTCCGTGTTTCACTTCCACGTCGCCCAGTTCATGCAGATACGGCTGCCAACGACGCTGTTGCGCGAGATCGTCCGCGACGCGTTTACTAACGAGAATGTGGCCGGCATCCCCGCAATCCATCACGCGCTGCGCGATGTTGATGCCCACCCCGGCAATGTTTTCGCGCTCGTTTGCATCCTTTACGTGATGAACCGGGCCGCTATGGATTCCCATTCTCACTGGCAGACTTGGCTGCGCGCGTAAACTATGGCTGATCTCCAAGGCGCATTCGACCGGCTCTTCCACTGACCCGGTGAAAACCAGCGCCATGCCATCGCCAGTCGGCAAAATGGTAAGCTGTCCTGCAGCCTCCGCCTCGCGCACCGCTTCGGTATTGCGCACAATCTGGTTCAACTCCTGGAGCGCTCCCGATTGTTCGTCGGTCAGTAGCTCGGAATAGTTGACGATGTCCATGAAGAGCACATGCGCGATCTCCAGGCGCTGCTTTGTCTTTTCTTCTCCTGCCATGAGCCTCCTGACCTTAGGCGTTCGCGCCGTCAAGACCTACAACATTCATTCGGTGTGTTTGTACGCCGCAAACCGATCGGCGGCGATGATGTCGGTATTCGCCACGATTGGGTGTGGGTGCCGTTTCACCTTATGGAAATTATCTCTCGACTATGCTGCCTCGTCCATTTAAGGATTTGGAATGGCACAAAGGAAAGAAACACCGACACCGCCGCCTGAGCCTCCTCCTCAGGGGCCTACTGGCCACTAGCCGACCATAGCTCAGCTGGTAGAGCAGCTGATTTGTAATTCAAGCCTAACGAGTTGCGCAGCACTTCACTGCTTTGCATATCGTTGCTGACGCTAGGTAATTCGTAATTTCGCTTTCGCAGTGCGTTGCGTAGAATTGCGTGGTTTTGCATCAAAATCTTGCCCGACCGTAGAACGGACCGTAGAAATTCGCCCGCTGTTTGGCCATGTTAGACACGCAACTCCAATTACAAGCGTCTTTTCAGCCGTGGGGTCTCGTAACCACGGATTGCTACTCCATTGTCGCGAGATTTAACAGTCTTGATGCCCTGGAGGTGATCGACTGAAGGGCCAGACTTAGGATTCCGAAATCGTCGATTTCAAAACGTTCCTTTTCGTTTCCAAATATGATCGATTTACGATGGCAAAACGCCGTTTTGAGCGATGGGTCTCGATTTGACGAGTGGCGAGTAGAAACATCGTCATTCTAGCACAAAATGCCGCGTAGCTTTTGGCATTAACACTCTTGGGGTTGTGATGTGTCGAGGATCAAACATGTCATTCCACGCAGGTCAAGGAACGCGCGCTGGCGAGCTTTTACAAAACGAAGGAGTACGTGCTCGCAAACGGCGCACCGCGCCACGACGCCGGGAGCTTGCATGTATAAATGCGCTTCGGCAAAGCGCTTTGTTGCGCCGCAGTGCGCACACTGTCCCTCCGCAACTGTAACATCCATGGCAAATATGTTGCTCAATTCACCGGCAGCAGCGTTACCGTCAATATAGTCGTAGTCGTAGGTATGTGAGTTCATTTCCGGTCTCCCGTGGGTCCAAAACGCTCCGTCCTGATCTTGTCAGCGGAGTTGCCAGAGGCGCTAAGGAAGCCAACAGCACTTTCTACGAATGGTGTAGGGCCGCAAACGTAGCAAGTGGGGGCAAGATTTGAGGGCCAGGTCACGTCCGCGATCAGAGCGCCGTCGATGCGGCCGGGCAGTCGCGGCCAATCCTTCGGAGGAATTCGTGTGTACGCGTAGGTAAGGCTCATTTTATTGTAGCAATCTGATAGCGCTAGGAGATCATCGCGGTAAAAAACCGCTCCCGGTTCGCGCACGGAATACAATAATCGAAACGGCGCGGTACTGCCCGTTGACGCACGCGAGCGAATCATAGCCATGAGCGGAACAATGCCGGACCCCCCTGCTATGAGCTGGATCGGCTCAGTTTGTTGAGTGCGCCACACGAACCAGCCACCGATCGGACCTCGCAACTCCAAGCGATCGCCGACTGCGAGTTCTTGTGTGAGATAAGGCGAGACTTCGCCGTTAGGCAGTCGTTCGACGGTTAGTTCAACGCGCTTTTCAGCGTTCGGCGCAGAAGCGATAGAGTATGATCTAACCGCAGAGTATCCATCCGAGGCCGTCAAACGCACGTCAACGTGCTGGCCCGCGATGTGACCAGGCCAATCTGGAACCTTGAGTGTGATCGTCCGTGCCGTCGCCGTTTCGTCCTGTAGAGCAACCACTGTTCCGACTCGCCACATCATTCGTCGCCCGAATAACGCTGCTCCCGCCATGGGTCCCCATAAATATGGTAGCCGACACTCTCCCAAAAGCCGGGTTTGTCGTGTGACATCAGCGTCAAGCCCTTCACCCATTTGGCGCTCTTCCACAAATACAGATGGGGGACAAGAAGCCGTGCAGGTCCGCCGTGTTCCGGTGCAAGATCTTTGTTGTCAAAACGGAACGCGATCCACGCCTGCCCGTTCCTGAGGTCCTTCAAGGGCAGGTTAGTGGTGTAGTCACCGTATGAACGCGCCATTGCGTAAGAAGCATCTGTCTTCACGTCTGCAAGCATGGTGTCGACCGAAACGCCCTCCCAGGATGTTCCGAGTTTCGACCATCGCGTAACGCAGTGCAGATCAACCGTGAAGGTCTCAGTGGGCAAGTCACGAAACGACTTCCAGTCCCATCGTCGCAGAACATTCGTGCCGTCGTCGATCACAAATTCCCATTGGTCGAGTGGGATGTGTGGCGTCGGTCCTGCGGACAAAACAGGGAAGTCAGTAGTTAGGTACTGCCCTGGTGGTAGCTTTGCATCTGCCGCGCTGCGCCGACCGGAAAAGCCTCGTGAGATAATCCCCATTTATACTTCTCCCTACCTGATCAAGGTATCGGACTCCTTTGCTAATCCGCCCTTCTCGATGACAAACTTTGCGATTTGATCGACACCTTCGCCGCTCTTAAGATTCGTAAAAACGAAGGGTCGCTTGGCGCGCATTCTCAGCGTATCCGCTTCCATGACACCCAGATTTGCACCTACTAGAGGAGCCAAATCTATTTTGTTTATGACGAGAAGATCGGAGCGCGTGATCCCAGGGCCACCCTTGCGAGGTATTTTTTCACCTTCCGCGACGTCGATCACATAGATCGTCAAGTCCGCCAGCTCGGGGCTAAAGGTTGCCGCAAGATTATCGCCACCCGACTCGACAAAGCATAATTCTGCATGTGGAAATTTCCGGTTCATGTCTTCAATGGCGGCAAGGTTCATGGAAGCATTCTCGCGAATCGCCGTATGAGGACAGCCGCCTGTCTCGACGCCCATATTACGCGGAGCGTTCACGCTATCGAAGTTAGTGTTGTTCGTGATCGGATCTCCCGCTCAGTTTCGTAATCGATTCAGAAGCTTGTCCAACGTGAATCGGTCAGGCTCCCAGAACGCCAGTAAGAATGCTGCAGCGGCTG
>DATIOX010000023.1:0-4046 GCA_035472675.1 Candidatus Dormiibacterota bacterium | reverse complement strand
CGCCGCGTGGAAGTGATTACGAAGAAACCCGGGCGAAGAAGCGCGTGGAGAATTTGAAGACGTTACGCGACGAAGCCGACAAGGCTTTGACGACTTATGGTTGGATCGACAAAAACAAAGGCGTCGCTCGCGTTCCAATCGGGCGCGCGATGGAATTGACAGTTGCCGAGCTGGCGAAACAAAAACCGGCACCGGCAGGTCCGATCGCCACGCCGGAGGTACAAGCAACCGCCAGCACCTCGGCGACCGCGACTTCCCCGGTCCCTGCTACGTCTCCGAAACCCAGCGGCGCACAGGCATCACCTCATGCGGTTGCACCTGCTTCACCTCAAGGAGCGGCGATCTCTAGTCCGCAGCCTTCACCGGCGGCCCAGGCGTCGGCATCTCCGGCCGCTTCTCAGGCGCCAACTTCACCAAGCCCTGCCAAAAGCCCATGAATGCTACCGGAATTCCACTAAAAGAACCGGCTGTTTCCGCCGCCGCAGGTGACACGGAGCAATTGGAACGCGCCTTGATCGACGCTTCAACGCGCGTGCCGGTGTTGATCTTTTACACTTCGGCGGTCGCCTGGCTAATTCTCGGCACGCTGCTCGCCGGTTTTGTTTCGTTCAAGCTGCACACGCCGGATTTGCTTTCTGACATCAGTTTTCTCACGTGGGGTCGCGTGCGGCCGGCCCACATGAATGTGATGGTGTACGGCTGGGCGTCCATGGCTGGAATGGGTACGGCAATTTGGTTAATGGCCCGGTTGTGTCGCACAGTCTTGCGGTATCCACTGCTCTTGGTCGCGGGCGCTGGATTTTGGAACCTGGGAGTTCTCTTGGGCGTGGGTGGAATTCTCCTCGGCGATAGCACTGGTTTTCAATGGCTCGAGTTTCCGAGCTATGCCGCGATTATTCTTTTTGTCGCTTACACGCTCGTTGCTTCCTGGGCCGTGCTGATTTTTCGCTTTCGGCGCGGCGAACAAATTTACATTACGCAATGGTATCTACTCGCCGCGTTTCTGTGGTTTCCGTGGCTCTACGCGGCTGGCCAGTTGGTGCTCTTCGTCGTGCCGGTTCAGGGAGTACTGCAGTCGGCTGTCGTCTGGTGGTACGCGAATAATCTGCTCTTTCTCTGGTTTGGCGCGATCGGTCTCGGCACTGCCTATTACATGATTCCCAAAGTGATCGGTCGCCCGGTCTACAGTTATCATCTGGCGGCGATCGGTTTTTGGAGCTACGCGCTTTTCTCGAGCTGGACCGGAATGCAGCGACTCGTAGATGGACCGTTTCCGGCGTGGATGATCACGGCCAGTATCGCGGCGACGATCCTTACAATCATTCCTGTCGCTACGGTTGGCCTCAATCATCACATGACCATGCGCGGTTATTTTCCGCTGATGCGTTACAGCCCGACCCTTCGCTTTACTGTATTTGGGGCGATGTCTTACACGGTCTTTAGTCTCGTGGGTGTTTTGATTTCGCTGCGCTCAGTTGCGCGTTACGTGAACTTCACGCAGGCGAGCATCGCTTATTCGCATCTGGGTCTTTACGCTTTCTTCACCATGGTGATTTTCGGCTCGATGTATTATATCGTGCCGCGACTGATTGGACGCGAGTGGCGCTATGGGTCGTTGATCAAACTGCATTTCTGGGCATCGGCCTACGGAATTGGGCTGATGACGCTGATGCTTCTCGCCGGCGCCCTTACTCAAGGCACGGGCATGGAAAATCCTTCGCTCGCTTTCAGTGAAAGCGTCGAATCGGTGTTGCCTTACCTGCGCGGACGCAGCCTATCCGGCATTTTGCTGACGGTGTCGCACTTCATCTTTGCGTATCACTTCGGATTGATGCTTTTCGGCCTGGGTCGCAAATCGACGGTGCCCACATTTCTTAATCCAGTCGAAACGGAGGGAGCCGAAGTGGCGCACTAATGAAAGGACTCGCCCCTCTTTTTCTCGGAATCTTCGGGACACTTGCGTTCTCCTGGGTAGGATTGACCGTCATTCCAAATTGGCAAATCGGACATCTTAATCCCCAGTCCGATGAAGAAGGCACAGACATTTATCCGATGCCGCAATCGGGAATGGTCACGCGCGGCGCGCGCGTTTACGCTGCGAACGGCTGCATCTATTGTCACAGTCAGCAGGTCCGCGCCGAGTATGCGGGAGCGGATATCGAGCGAAAATGGGGCGATCGCCGCAGCGCGCCGCGCGATTACATTTTCGAACGACCTGTTTTTCTCGGGAAGATGCGCATGGGTCAGGACATCGCGAATATCGGCGCGCGCGCACCGGCAGAACAAGAAAGCCCTGCGCCTGCGAGTTCCCCGGCAACACAAGGAGCGGCAGCTTCCCCGGGCGCATCGAAACCGCCGACCAGCCCCGCTCCGGCGGCTCCTCCACCTTCAAAGTCTCCCGCAACAGCGGCCGTTGCGGGCGCAAGTCCAAGCGCATCACCTTCGGCGGGGCCACCGTGGCCGGAGCAGACGCGTGGCCTGCCACCGATGTATTCTGCTGCGTGGCATCATGTGCATCTTTATTCGCCGCGCAGTATCAATCTTGATTCGAACATGCCGTCGTATCGCTTTCTTTATCGAGCGCGCCGCATCACTGACGCGCGTTCAACAGACTCTTTGAAACTTACCGGTTCCGACGCGCCACCTGAGGGTTGGGAGATTATTCCGACGTTCGATGCAAGATGTCTGATCGCTTATTTAATGGCCCGAAATCAATCACATCCGTTGAAAGAAGTTAGATCAGCCGCACCGGCAGCCGGCGGATCTCCGGTGCCGTCGCCTGCGCCTGGAGGACAGCCAGCAAAATGAACGAGAGCACACCAACGCCTGAGCCCCGTCCTGGCCAAGGCATGGATTATAGCGAGATTGCCGACGTTCAGGAAGTGCACGCCGCGGTGCAACGCGAGAAGCGCGAGCCGCGCGTGGGTCGCGAACCGCTTTCCGTCTGGTTGATCGCAGTATATGGACTGGCAGTATTTTTTGCCGGAGCTTATCTCGGCCGTTACTCAGGAAACTTTAGCGGTGAAGCCCTTGATCCATACGGCGGTGAAATGGCCACGATGAAAAAGGTTACCGGACCGCAGGGCGCCCAACAGGCAGCGGAACTTTCGCCGCACGATCGCGGAAAGAAGATTTTCGCCGCGAATTGCCAGACATGCCACCAGGCGACCGGTCTCGGAGTGCCAGGGCAGTATCCGCCATTGGCCGGTTCAGAGTTTACGACCGGCGGTTCGCACCGGATGGCGATGATCGTGCTCAAAGGTCTACAGGGCCCGGTCAAAGTAAAAGGCCAGCAGTACGGCTCTGCCGTGATGCAGCCTTGGGACAAAACGTTGACCGATCAAAAGCTTGCTGACGTTATCACGTACGAGCGAAGCGAGTGGGGGAATAACGCGAGTCCCGTTACCGCGGAGCAAATTGCCGCGTTACGCAAGGAGCTCGCGAATCATCCAAATTCATTTACTGAACCCGAGCTCCTTGCGGTTCCTGACGAAGATATTCCGGGCGGCGCACCCGCAGGTGGCGCCCCGCCCAAACCCGGCGAAGCTGCAAAGCCCGGTGAACCACCGAAGCCGCAAGGATAACGCACAGCCTTCCCGCCAGTATGCGGGCATTCCGCACGTTTGATGCTTGGGAGGCGTCTAGCCGTCTCGATTCGGAGAGCCGAGGATGTGGCTCTTTGGCGGCATCATCACGTTGTCGAAGTTTTGGGTGAACATCGCAGCCGCAAAGAGAGCAACGGCGCGCAATGTTTCCTTACCGACATTAACGAGGTCGTGCTTTACGGGCGTCGGAATGGCAAAAACACTGCCGGGGCCGACACGGTAGGTGCCGCCGTCTTCCATGTGCAATTCCCCAGTTCCAGCGATGATGTACTGCGTCTCTTCGGTAGCATCGGTGTGCCAGCCGAGCCGTTTTCCGGGCTCAATTTCGTACACGATCGTGGAAGACGCCGTTGTGCCGTGGCCGCCGTACACGGCGAAAGCGCCAGCCCAATGAACTGACTCATTGTCTTCGGCCCAGACTTCAGTGCGCTTAAGTTTATC